>JABFXX010000116.1 GCA_013368795.1 Kofleriaceae bacterium | reverse complement strand
GCGCCGCTGTCGGCGGCGGCTCGACGGTCGCGGTCGGCTTCGCCGCGGCGGTCTTGCTGGGCTTCACCGCCCAGATGACGCCGACGCCGACCACGAGCACGAGCAGGATGAGGCCCGAGAGCACGAGACGCATCGTGCGCGGATTGACCGGCACGACCGAACGGAGCTCCGACGGCGGAAACGGATGCGTCGGGTTCCGCGGGTTCGACGTCTCCATCGTCCGCACGCGCGGCACCGGCGTGCGGTGAACCTGCGGCGCGCGGCGCCAGCTCGCCTCCTCGGCCGCGATGATCTTGTCGCGTCCTTCGATGAACTCCTTGCCGAGCGTGCGCACCCACTCGGCGACCTCCGACGTACTCGCGGGCGCGACCGCCTTCGCGATCGCCCGCTCCATCTCGGCGGCGGTGCCGTATCGCTTCGCGACGTCGACGGCGAGACCCTTCTCGACGATCGGCTCGATCGCGGACAGGTGACGCCACTCGTCGCTGTCGATCGAGCCCCAGTCCGAGGCGCTCGAGAGTGCCTCGGTGACCGACGGCAGGTGGCCGCCCATGATCGTCGCGACGAGCTCGGCCTCGCCTTGCGCGGTTGCATGCATGCGATGACCGACGAGCAGCTCCCACAGCACGACCGCCAGCGCGTAGACATCGCTCTGCTGGACGGGCCGGCCTCGCACCTGTTCGGGCGCCGAGTAGGCGAGCTTGCCCTTGAACGTGCCGTCGCGCGTGACGTGCGCGGCCATCGTCGCCTTCGCGACGCCGAAGTCGAGCAGCCGCGCCGAGCCATCGACGGCGATCATCACGTTCTGCGGCGACACGTCGCGATGGATGATGCCGAGCGGCGCACCCATCTCGTCGAGCGTCGTGTGCGCCGCGTGAAGTCCGGCGAGGACCTGCGTCGCGATCGAGCACGAGATACGAACCGGGATCTTCTTGCCGCACTCGTGCGCGGTGCGCAGCAGCACGTGTAGCGGCACGCCGTGGACGTACTCCTGGACGAGCATGACCTCGTCGGTCGTCGTCACGAGGTCGAGCACCGGCACGACGTTCGGATGGTGAACCTTCGAGGCGATGCGCGCCTCGTCCATGAACATCGCGACGAACTCGGTGTCCTCCGCGAACTCTGGCAACAATCGCTTGGCGGCGACGATCCGCGAGAAGCCTTCGTCGCCCATGAGACGCGCGATGTGGATCGTCGCCATGCCGCCGCGTGCGATCTGCCGATGAAGCAGATAGCGGCCGACGGCGACCTGACGTTTCTCGGAGAGATCTTGAATCATCGATTCATTCCCCTTCTTCCGCCCTGCGCGCGATCTCACTCGAAGAACTGAATCGGGATGTCCTGGCTCCAGAAGTAGAGGTTCTTGAACTTGCCGTCGGCCTGCAGCTGCGTGCCCCAGACCGACTGGCTGTACTGGTGGCTGTCGGCGGCAAAGCCCGCGGTCGCGCCGATGCCAAGACCGAGGTCTGGGAGACCCTCGAGCGCCTTGACCAGGCTCTCGGGCGTGAATGGCCCGACGTTCTTCTCGAGACCGGCGATGAAGATCCGGCCGGCGATGTAGCCCTCGAGCGAGGTGAAGCTCGGCTGCACACCCGACGCGGCGATCAGCTGGTTGTAGCGAATGACGACGTCGCTGGTATCGCTCTGGTAGTTCGGCACGACCTGCGAGACGACGACACCGTCGGCATACGCGACCGGGCCGTTCGGCGTCGTGTACGTCGTCGGCGCGGTGGTCAGCCGCTCGGCGAGCGCGTTCGGACCGACGAACGACACGTTGCTGAAGTAGAGCTTCAGGCGCGTAGCCTTGTTCTGCGCCTGATCGGAGTCGAACTGCCAGTCGCGGATCGCGCGGATGAACTGATCGCCGACGCCGTACGTGTCGGTCATCATGATGCCGACCGTCTGCGTGCCGGACTGGTCGATCAGCAGCTGGTTCAGGTACGCCTTCGCGCCGGCGATCGCGGGTCCGGTCGTCGTCTCGTCGCCGCGCGTGTAGCGGAACCGCGCGATCGGGTTCGTCGGGTTCGCTGACCCGGGGAAGTTGCCGATCAGCTCCTTGTACGCGTCGACGAGGCCGTCGTAGCCGGCCTGGCCGTACGTGTCGTTCTGGTCGAACGAGATCATGTTCTTGTAGTTCAGCGCGCTGCCGCCGACTTGCTTGCGCTTGAAGAACTCGAGCGTCGCGCGCGCCTCCTGCGAGTAGCTCGCGCGCACGTTGAAGATGTACTTCTTGCACTCGCCGCACGCGGTGTCGCGAAGGATCGTCGCCGCACCGGTGAACGCGCCGAAGAACACGGTTCCGGTCTCGACGACCACGGGAGCTGCACGCACCATCGTCGGCGTTCCGACGTTGCCGAGCATCGCGAGCACTGCGTTCGGTCCACGCTCGAGTCGCTTGTCCGAGATCGCCGGTGCGACCGGCGGGTTCGCGGTCGTCGGGCAGTGCGGCGCCTCGTTGTTCATCACCTGCACGTCGACGAGCGCGCGCGCGGCGGCCTCGGCGGTCGCCGGATCGTAGACGTCGTCGCGATACTCGAGCTTGATCTCGCGGCCTCGAATGCCTCCCGCTTCGTTCTTCTCCTTGATGGCGAGCTCGATGCCGAGCTTCATGTTCGTGCCGAGCGCCTGATTCGTGCCGCTGAGTGCGCTGTGATGGCCGAGCATGATTGGTGCGTCGGCGGCGGCGATGCAGACTGGCGTCTGATCGCGCAGCTCGCAGACGAGCCCATCGCCGCAGTCGCTGTCGACCGAGCATGTCTGCGAAGTGAAGTCCGTCGAACAACCGGACAGAGCCAACACGAACGTGATGACAACCTGTTTGCCGACGCGAACCCTCATGGTTGTCACACTCGATAATTCCGCCGAAGAGTGCAAGCGATCTTCTTGCGAACATCTCTGTTCAATGTTGCAGAGGAGTCACGCGATCTTGTGTTTCTGGATCCGCGCGCTTGGTTCGTAGCCTTACGAAGAAAGCACGCTGTCGCCGATGTGCGAGGTGATGGGCATGCGCATAAACGCAGCACTCGCGAGGGAAATGTTGTGGTCCAGCGCCCAGTTTCGCGGTGGCGAGAAACTTGATGGAAGATCGTGCGCCACCTACCATGGCCGGATGTTGCGCATTAGCAGTTTTGTCTTGTTGTCGATCGCGATCATTGCTTGTTCGAAATCGAAGTCGACTCAACCGAATGGCTCCGGATCGGCGAGCGGCTCTGCGGTCATCGAATCCGGGAGCAGCGGCTCCGCGATGAGTGGCTCCGCGGTGGGCAGTGCCGAAGGCAGTGGCTCGGCGATGGCCGGCAGTGCCGAAGGTTCAGCAGCGGGCAGCGGCGCCGATGGTTCAGCGGCGGGCTCGGCCGTCGCGGCGTCGGACTTCGACTTCGACAAGCTGACTCATGAAGACAAGGTCAAGTTCATGAAGACGAAGGTGATGCCGGCGATGAAGCCCGCGTTCCAGAACTTCGACGCGAAGGAGTACGCGAGCTTCACGTGCAAGACCTGCCACGGCAAGGATCCGCAGAAGGCGAAGTACGAGATGCCGAACCCCGAGCTGCCGCAGCTCGACTTCGAGGCACTCAAGGCAGGCAAGGGCGATCCGAAGATGGTCGAGTTCATGTCCAAGACGGTGAAGCCGGAGATGGCCAAGCTGCTCAACCGTCCCGAGATGACCGAGACCGTCCACGACGGCTTCGGCTGCCTCGACTGCCACGTGATGAAGAAGAAGAAGTAATCAGCTACCAGCGCGCGAGCCTGATGCTGACCTTGTCCTGCGGCTTCTTGCTGTAGAGCTTCGTCACCGTCGTCTGGAAGCCGGCTTTCTTGACCTCGAGGTTGAGGTTCTGAAAGCCCATCACGTTGATCACGGTCGGCGTCGTGCCGGCGCGGCGGCCATCGATGAACACGGTCGCACCCGACGGCTGGCTCGTGATCGACACGGCATGCGTCGGCCGGATCAGGGTGACGTCGAGCGAGCCGGGCGTGCCCTCCTCGAGTGAGGCGAACTTGGTCGCGGTCAGGTAGCGCGCGTGCTCGACCGCGATCTTGCGCTTGCCGCACTCGGTTGCGATCGTGATCGGCGACGGACCCATCGAGTTGCCGTCGACCGACACCATCGAGCCGGCGGGCGTCGACGTGACTGCGACCTTGCACGGTCCGGAGCCGACGACCGGTGGGCCTTCGCTCGCCGGCGGCTCCTCATCGGCCGGCCCCGGGTTCGCGGGCGTCTCGGCGACGGCCGGCTCCGGCTTCGGCGGGTCGGCCTGTGCGACCATGTTGCGGACCTCGGGCTTGTCCTGGACGGGCGCCGCGTTGCTCGTCTTGTCCTTGGACACGAGCAGGATCGTCAGCGCGAGCGCGGCGGTCGCACCGATGCCGGCAATCACCCACACGCGTGGCCGGCGGCGGGCGCGCGGCTCGAGGTCGAGGCGCGGGTCGGCCGCCACGGCGATCGGCGGCGGGATCGTGGCCTGCGCGATCGGCGGCGGGATCGTGGGCTGCGCGATCGGCGGTGGGGGTAGCGCGTCCTGTGTCGTCGTCGGCGGCGAATACGTCGCGAACGGTTGCGGCGTCGGCGAGAGCGGCGGTGGGATCGTCGTGCCCGTGGGTGCCTCCGAGAGCGGCGGCGGAATCGTCGTCGGCGGCGCGTACGAAACGTACGTCGGCAGCGGCGGCACCTCGATCGGCGCCGACATCCGCGACACCGCGACCTCGATCGGCCCGGACATCCGCGCGATCGCAGGACGCGGCGCGAGCAGCGGCGGTGGCACGACGTCGTCGACGAAGTTCGTCGGATCGTCGGCCGGGAAGAAGTTGCCGGTCTCCTCGTAGAGCGTGCAGTCGACGTAGCCCCCGAGCGACTCGTCCGACAGGTTCATCAGCGGGTTCGCCGGCAGCACGAGGTCGGAGCCCGGCGTGCGCGTCTCCTCGGGCGGCGGCGTCACCACGGTCTCCGCGCGCGCCGGCTCGAGGTCGGTCTTGGTATCGCGCTCGGGCTCGGCCTTCGGCTCGTCGGCCTTCACGGTCGTCTTCACGTCGCGCTCGAGCTCGGCGGCGATCTTCGTCGGCGCACTCTCGAACTGTGGCTCGACCGGCGCCGGCACCGGCTCGGGGATGGGCTTGAGCGGCGTGATCTTGGGGATCGGTGGCGGCGGCTTCAGCGGGCGTGCGGTCAGCGGCTGCGTCGCGACACGTCCGATCTCCTTCGGGGTGGCAAGCGGCACCGGCGAGGGCGCGACCGGCGGCGGCGTCGAGGCTGGCAACATCTTCGGCTTCGGCAGCGCCGTCGCGCTGCGCGTGACCAGCAGCTGCTCGAACACCGTCATGCTGTTCGCGGTGAGCCGCTTGATGCCGAGGCGAACGCCGGGCGTCTTGAACGGGTTCGACGCGTTCGTCCACGACTGCATCACGACGCACAGGCCGCGCAGCACGGGCGTACCGTCGGCGAGCTGCACCGAGAACGAGGTCTCGAGGCCGGGCGGGCGCGTGTTGAGCGTCGAGACGAAGAACGATTCCTCGTCGACGAAGCGATGGAACATCTGGATGAACTGCTCCACGCTCGTGCAGCGCGTGGCGATGCACATCCCCTTGTTTTTCGTCTCGGTACTCAACGAGCCGCCCCCGAAAATTGTACGCACAACGTCGGGGCAACAGCCAGGCCGGTTATGCGCGCCGATGTGGGCGGAGGGGTGATACACCCTGAGCCCATGCACGACGGACTCTGGTACATCGGGATCAACGGCCAGCAGCAGGGACCGCTTGGAACCCAGCAGGTATTCGAGCTCATCCGTACGGGGCAGGTGACGCCCGCGGCGTACGTCTACGGGCAGTCGCAGCCGGCGTGGACGCCGATCCTCCAGGTCCCGACGTTCGCGACCGCATTCAACACCGCGACGCCACCTCCGCCGCCCCCACCGCCGGGACCGGCTCCCACGGTCGCCGACGTGATCGACTTCGAGGTGTTCGGCGAGGAGATGCAGTTCGTCGAGATCACGCTTGATCCGGGCGAGGCGGCGATCGCCGAGGCCGGCGCGTTCTTCTATATGGACCCCGGCATCAAGATGGAGACGATCTTCGGCGACGGCTCCGCCCAGGCGCAGCAGCAGGGCTTCATGGGCAAGCTGCTCTCGGGCGCCAAGCGCGTGCTCACCGGCGAGTCGCTGTTCATGACGATCTTCGGCAACGGCGCGCAGCAGCGTCAGAAGGTCGCGTTCGCGGCGCCGTATCCCGGCAAGATCATCCCGGTCGACCTCCGCCAGCACGGCGGCACGCTGCTCTGCCAGAAGGACGCGTTCTTGTGCGCGGCCAAGGGCATCTCCGTCGGCATCGCGTGGAACAAGAAGGTCGGCGCAGGCCTGTTCGGCGGCGAAGGCTTCATTCTCCAGAAGCTCGAGGGGCAGGGCCTCGCGTTCGTCCACGCCGGCGGCACGATCGTGTCGCGTGACCTCGCCGCCGGCGAGACGCTGCGCCTCGACACCGGCTGCCTCGTCGCGTTCGAGCCGCGCGTCAACTACGACATCCAGTGGGTCGGCGGCTTCAAGTCGGCGCTGTTCGGCGGCGAGGGTCTGTTCTTCGCGACGCTGACGGGACCCGGTCGCGTGTGGCTCCAGTCACTGCCGTTCTCGCGGCTCGCAGGCCGCATGCTCGCCGCCGCGGTCGCCGCGGGTTTTGGTCGCGGCAGCGACGAGGGCTCTGCGATCGGTGGCTTCGGCATGGGCTCGTGAGAGATCCATCACCGCGTACGCGCGCGCACCGGATCGACTAGGCTTTTCCTTGTATGCCGCCACTTCCGACGCGTATGCGGATCACGGCTGCGGACAAGCTCGCGCTCGCCGAGTACTGGAAGTTCTTCGAGCCGCATGCCGATGCGATCAGCGAGGAGCTTCGCGCCTCGCTCGGTCAGCTGCCCGAGTGGGCACCGATCCTGAAGTCGGTCCCACCCGACGTCGCGGCGAAGCAGGAGCTCGAGGGTCGCGCGCGGCAGCGCCTCGCGTTCGTCGACGGCAACTGGGCGCCGTATCTCGAGGACCTGCAAGCGCAGGGCATGAACTACGCGAAGATGGGCGTCACGTTTGTCGCCTGGTACGACATCATCGCGATCTATCGCGAGCTGATCCGGGCGCGCCTCGTCGAGCTCTACAGGACCGACCCCGACCGTGCGGCGCGCGCGAGCGAGGGCATGAATCGCGCGATCGACATCGCGATGAGCCACCTCGGGGAGGCGTACCTCGCGGCGAAGGAGCAGATCATCACGCGGCAGCAGGAGGCGATTCGCGAGCTGTCGCTGCCGATCCTCCAGGTTCGCGATCGCCTGCTCGTGATCCCGCTCGTCGGCCTCGTCGATAGCGGGCGGGCGCGCCAGCTGATCGAGACGCTGCTCGCTGCGGTTCGCGATCGGCGCGCGAAGGGCGTCGTCATCGATGTCACCGGCGTGCCGATCGTCGACACCCACGTCGCCAATCACCTCGTGCAGGCATGCGATGCCGCGGCGCTGATGGGCACGATGGTCGTCATCACCGGCATCTCGCCCGAGATGGCGCAGACGCTCGTCAGCCTCGGCACGCACCTGCCGGCGGCCGAGACGCTCGTCGATCTCCAGGAGGGGATCGAGTTCATCGAGAAGGCGCTCGGCGACTCAGGAGACGCGCTGGACGTCGGCGATCAGCTCGCGTAGCACCTTCATGTCGAACGGCTTCTCGAGCACGAGGTTCGTGATCGAGGACAAGAACTCCTCGATGTCGCGCTGGGTCGCGCCGCCGGTCGCGAACACGACGCGATCGACGAGCCGCGGATAGCGCTCTCCGATCACGCTGAACAGCTCCATGCCGCTCATCGTCGGCATCGATAGATCGCAGACGATGAGGTCGAAGTCGGCGTTCGCCTCGAGCGCGGTGAGCGCCTGCAGGCCGTCCTGCGCGAGCACGATGTCGTGCGTCTTGCCGAACACGCGGCTGTAGGAGCGCAGGATGTTCGGCTCGTCGTCGACGAACATGATCCGCAGCGGCCGCTCGACGTTCGCTACCGGCGGCGGCGGCGTCGTCGCCGGTTGCTCGCGCGAGCGAGTCGTCATCGGCAGCACGATCGAGAACACGGCCCCGCGACCGGGCTCGGACTCGACGGAGATCTCGCCGCCATGGCTGCGCACGATGTCGCGGCTGATCGGCAGCCCGAGCCCCGTCGCCGTCGGCGTGGACTTCGTCGTGAAGAAGCTCTCGAACACACGCGGCAGCGCGTTGCCATCGATGCCCGGACCGTTGTCGCGGACCGTGACGACGACGTGGCAGCCGATCTTCTGCGACGTGATGACGATCGAGTTGTTCGGGCCGTTGCCGAACGCCTCGCCCGCGTTGACGAGCAGGTTCACGAACACCTGCGAGATCCGGCCGACGCAGCCCGACACGCGCAGCCCCTCGGACAGCTTCGTCGTGATCACCGCCTTGTGGCGGAGCTCGGCGGCGACGACACGCAGCGCGGAGCGGATCGCTTCGTTGATGTCGAACGCGCCTCGGTCCTCCTGTGCGGCGAGCGAGCGCGTGTCGCGAACGAGATCGCGGACGCGCTCGGCGCCCTCGCGCACATCCTCGGCGGCCTGCACTAGATCCTCGACGAGCGAGTTTCCGCCGGCTCGCACGAACGCGGCACGCAGCTCGGTGCCGTCGGCGCCGGCCGAGATCATCGAGCACAGCTGGACGACATGGCCGAGCTGCTCGCGCAGGTGCGCCTGGCTCGCCAGCACGTACGCGATCGGGTTATTGACCTCGTGCGCGATGCTCGTCGCGACCTGGCCGACCGTCGCGAGGCGCTCGGCGGCGATCGCCTGGCGAACGAGGCGCATGTTCTCGAGCGCGAGCAGGATCTGCGACGCGAGCACCGCGGCCTTCTCGAGATCGAGCCTGCGGAACGGGCGCTGGTTGACGACGCGGCTGATGCCGAGCACGCCGATCAAGCGCTCGCCGGCACACATCGGGTAGATGATGCACGACTGCACGTTCGGCCGCGTCTCGATGATCGGCACGCGCAGCATCGGTCCGCGCGACGTGATGAAGTCGCCGATCGACTCGTGGACGACATCGCGGATCGTCTCGGTCAGCGCGCGCGAGCACGCCGGATACAGCTTGTCGTCGTGACCCGGCAGCATGAGCACGACGTCGTCGGCGTTCATCGCCTTGAGCGCGACGCCGACGATCACCTCGGGCAGCAGCGCGGGCTCGCGCGTGTCGAGGATGACGCGGCTCGCCTGATACAGCGCGCTCGCGGCGCGCAGGTTGCGGCGCTCGAGTGCGCGGTCGAGCGTCGAGAGCAGCTCGACGATCGTGTACGGCTTGCGAAGGAGATCGAACGCGCCGCGCGACACCCAGTCGTGCGCCGTTCCGTGCTCACCCGAGACGCTCGCGACGACGACCTCGGTGTCGGGCGCGACGAGCTTCGACGTGCGCAGCACCTCCTCGCCGTGTGGGCCCGGCATCGCGGTGTCCGAGAACACGAGGTCGAACTCCTGCGCGTCGAGCGCGCGCAGTGCCTCGTGGCCGTTGGATGCGGTCACGACCTCGTAGCCGCGGCCGACCAACACCTCGCACAACGTCTCCCGCAGACCAGGCTCGTCCTCTGCAACCAGGATCGAGGTCATGCAATGTGAGTCGACCGCTCCCTTCAGATCCTGAGGGGAAAATGACATTTTCCGGGAGTCCCCGAATACGACGTTCTCTCGGATAGTTGGCTCGATTACGATGGTGAAGTGAATCCTGGTTCCGAGATCGGGCGGCTGCGGCGACTCCAGGAAGTCATCGCACGTGCGACAGCCGCTCCGTCGCACCGGGAGGTGGCCCGCGTGATCGTCGAGGAGGGCGTCACCGCGCTCGGCGGCTGGCTCGGCGCGCTGTGGCTCGTCGACGACGAATCGACGCTCGAGCTGCTGCACTGGGTCGGCGTCGAGCCGGGGCGGCGGTTTCGGCGCGTGCCGCTCGCGGGTGATTCGCCGCTCGCGCTCGCTGTTCGCACGAGGACGCCGGTGTGGATCGCGAGCCGCGCCGAGTACGTCGCCGCGTTCCCGCAGTCGGCCGGTCGCGAGCACGAGGACGAGGACGAGATCGCGTGCGCTTGTCTGCCGCTCGTCGCGAGCAGCGGCGCGATCGGCGGCCTCATGTTCGCGTTTCACACCGAGCACTCGTTTCCCGAGGACGAGCGCACGTTCCTCGTCACGATCGCGAGCCAGTGCGCGAACGCGATGGAGCGGCTGCGCCTGCTCGACTCGCTGAATCAGCTCCTCACCGCCGAGGCCGAAGCGCGGCGTCAGGCCGAGGCGGCGAACCGCGCGAAGGATGAGTTCCTCGCGCTCCTCGGTCACGAGCTGCGCAACCCGCTCGCACCGATCGTCACCGCGCTATCGCTGATGAAGCTCAAGCGCGGCGATCACGAGCGCGAGCGCAGCATCATCGAGCGGCAGACCCATCACCTCGTCCGGCTCGTCGACGATCTGCTCGACATCTCGCGCATCACGCGAGGCCGCGTCGCGCTCGTGCGAGGGCCGGTCGCGCTCGCCGAGGTGATCGGTCAGGCGCTCGAGGCCGCGCAGCCGCTGATCCTGGAACGCGGCCACCACCTCGCGGTCGAGCTCCGCGGCGGCATCATCGTCGATGCGGATCACCATCGGTTGACGCAGGTGATCGGGAACCTCGTCGTCAACGCAGCGAAGTACACGCCCGACGGCGGTCACCTCGCACTATCGACGCAGGTCGAGGGCGACTTCGCGCGGATCTCCGTGCGCGACGACGGCGTCGGCATCACGCCGGAGCTGCTCGAGCACGTGTTCGAGATGTTCGTGCAAGGCGATCGCTCCAGCGATCGAGCGGAGGGCGGCCTCGGTCTCGGTCTCGCGGTCGTCAAGAACCTCGTCGAGCGCCACGGCGGCCGCGTCGCAGCCGCGAGCGAAGGGGCAGGGCGAGGCTCGACGTTCACCGTGTGGTGGCCACTCGCCGGCGAGGACGCGCGCGTCGTGCCGCCTCCGCCGGTGGTGAGCACCCAACCGGTGAAGCCGCTGAAGGTGCTCGTCGTCGACGACAACGTCGATGCTGCGACGACGCTCGGCGAGCTTCTGCGCGTGCTCGGTCACCTGCCCGTCGTCGTTCACGACGCGCCGAGCGCACTCGCGATCGCGCGCGACGAAGCACCGGAGCTCGCGCTCGTCGATCTCGGCTTGCCGATCCTCGACGGGTTCGAGCTGATCCGGCGCCTGCGCGACTTGCCCGGGCTGGGCTCGCTCACCGCGATCGCGGTCACCGGCTACGGCCAGCCCGCGGATCGCGCGCGCAGCCACGCGGCCGGGTTCAAGCGCCACGTCGTGAAGCCGGTCGGCCTCGAAGACCTGCGTTCGCTGCTCGCGTCGCTGTAGGATGCTGCGATGCCGCACGTCGACGTGAACGGAACGTCGCTCTACTACGAGGACTCGGGGCCAGGCTCGACCGGCGAGACGATCGTGTTCAGCCACGGCCTCTTGTGGTCGACCGAGCTGTTCGCGCCGCAGGTCGCCGCGCTCCGCGAGCGCTACCGCTGCATCGCGTGGGACCACCGCGGTCAGGGTAAGAGCGCGTCGGACCACCGCCACACGATCGGCATCGAGCTCGTGTGGCAGGACGCGTGTGCGCTGCTCGACAAGCTGGCGGTCGGGCCGGTGCACTTCGTCGGCCTGTCGATGGGCGGTTTTGTCGCGATGCGCGCTGCCGCACGGCGACCCGACCTGGTCCGGTCGCTGATCCTCATCGAGACGTCGGCCAAACCCGAGCCGCTCGAGAACGTTCCGCGTTATCGCCTGCTGCTCAAGATCTACCGCACGCTCGGCCCGCGGGTGACCGCGAAGAAGGTCGCCCAGATCATGCTCGGCAAGTCGATCCTGTCGGATCCTCAGCGCAAAGCGGAGGTCGCGCGCTACACCGCATTGATGTCGGCGCGCCGCGACGTCTGGAAGGCGGTCAACGGCGTCATCGACCGCGCCCCGATCGGCGACGACGAGCTCGGCCGGATCACCGCGCGCACGCTCGTGATGGTCGGCGATGAGGATGTCGCGACACGCCGCGACAAGGCGGAGCATCTCGCCGCAACGATTCGCGGCGCGCAGCTCGTCGTCATTCCGCGTGCCGGGCATTCGTCGACGGTCGAAGAGCCCGCTGCCGTGACGAGCGCGATCGCGCGATTCCTCACGCAGTAGTCACCACTCACGGTGAGCGGCGCCTGCGTTCCGCGTGTACAACGGAATGCAGGAGTTCGATGTCGAGTCCGCTGACTAACATTTCCGAACGCACCGTGATGACGAACGTCGGCCTCGATCAGGCCGACCTCGAGCGGCGCAAGAAGTATGTCGGGCTCGGCCCGAGCGATCTCGCGAACCTCGCAGCGATTCGCGAGCTGGTGACGAAGCATGTCGACGAGCTCGTCGACGCCTTCTTCGGTCAGCTCGCCGGCAACGAGGAAGCGAAGGTGTTGCTCGGCTACAAGGAGCTGACGACCCAGGTCCGCCAGCTGAAGCGCGCGCACTTGATCGACATGGTCGCCGGCAAGTTCGACCTCAATTATGTCGAGCAGCGCATCAAGCTGGGCTTGCTCTACAGCCGGGTCGGGCTCGAGACGAAGGTGTTCGTCGGGGCATTTCAGCGGCTCATCGCGAAGGCGGGCGAGCTGATCATGGGGACATTCCCCGAGGCCGGCTTCGACCGCTACGTTTCGCTTCAGAAGGTCGCGTTCCTCGATATCGGCCTCCATACGGATGTTCTCATTCACGAGCGACAGCGGCTGATCAGCCGGCAGTCCGAGGCGATCCGCGAGCTGTCGACGCCGGTCCTGCAGATTCGCGAGCGGCTGCTCCTCCTGCCGCTGATCGGCGTCGTCGACACCCACCGCGCGAAGCTGATCACGGAGAACCTGCTCGCCGCCGTGCGTGCATCGCGCGCGAAGGTCGTCGTGATCGACGTGACGGGCGTCGCGACGATCGATACGAAGGTCGCCAATCACCTCGTGCAGACCGTCAACGCGGCTCGCTTGATGGGCGCTCGGACGATCATCTCGGGCGTTTCCGCGGAGGTCGCCCAATCGATGGTCTCGCTCGGCGTCGAGCTGACGCCGTTCCGCACGGTTGGCGACCTCCAGGGTGGCGTCGAAACTGCAGAAGAGATGCTCGGATATCGCGTCGTGAAGGCGGAGTGAGCCATGGCCGTACCAATCCTCAAGCAAGGAGACACGCTGATCGCATCGGTCGTCGCTGCGCTGACCGACGACGATCTCGTGCAATTACGCGACGAGCTGGCCCAGCGGATCGGCAAGGTGCGCGCACGCAGCGTCGTCATCGATGTCACCGCGCTCGACGTGCTCGACTCGTTTGCGACTCGCACGCTGCGCGGCATCGTCTACACCGCGAGGCTGCGCGGCGCCGAGACGGTGATCGTCGGCATCCAGCCCGAGGTCGCGTTCGCGATGGTCCAGCTCGGGCTGACGATGGAAGGCGTGCCGACTGCGCTCGATCTCGAGGAGGGCCTCGAGGTCCTGAAGAAGAGGCGCAAGGAGTTGCGGTGAGCGGGCAGCGCGTCGCGATCGCGCGCGAGGCGGATATCGTCGCCGCGCGCCAGGCCGGCCGGCAACTCGCGGCGCAGATCGGGTTCTCGTCGACCGATCAGACGTTGATCGCGACCGCGATCTCGGAGGTCGCGCGCAACATCGTCGTCTACGCGCAGATCGGAGAGATCATCCTGAGCCGCACCGACGACGACGGCCGCGTCGGCATCCAGGTCATCGCGATCGATCAGGGTCCGGGCATCGACAACAAAGAGCTCGCGATGCGCGACGGCTACTCGACGAAGAACAGCCTCGGTCTCGGCCTTCCCGGGGCACGCCGGCTCATGGATGACTTCGTGCTCGACTCCGAGGTGGGTCGCGGCACGACGGTCACCATGAAGAAGTGGAAGCGATGAGCTGTCTCTCCTGGGGCTGTGCCGGGCACCCGCTCGCAGGAGAGTCGAGCTCTGGCGACCGTGGCGTCGTGCTGCCGTTTCCCGGTGGCGCGCTCGTCGCGGTGATCGATGGCCTCGGTCATGGCAAGGACGCGTGCCTCGCTTCCGAGCGTGCAGAGCAGGTGCTCTCCGGCAATCCGGCAGGCGAGGTCACCGAGCTCGTGAAGCTCTGCCATACGGCGCTGCGCACGACGCGAGGCGCGGTGATGAGCCTGGCGTCGTTCGATGCCGAGCGAGGCACGATGACATGGCTCGGCGTCGGCAACGTCGAGGCCATTCTCGTGCGAGCAGAGCCCGGTGCTTCGGCCGAGGCCGTCGCGATGCGGGGCGGCACCATCGGCTACATGCTGCCGCCGCTCCACCCGCGGACGCTCGTCGTCCATCCGGGCGATACGCTCGTGCTCGCGACGGATGGCATCCGGCATGGCTTCCGCGACGAGGTGCGTGCGATGCGCGAGCCGCAGGAGATCGCGGATGCGATCGTCGCGAACTGGAGCAAGGCCGACGACGATGCCTACGCGATCGTCGCGCGCTACCTCGGGCTCGTCGACGCGACGAAGATCGACATCGGCGGCGAGGCCGACGTCGCCCACGTCCGCATCAAGACCCGCGACGCCGCGCACGGACTCGGCTTTGCCGGCCCAGACGTCGAGGCGATCGCGACCGCGGTCAGCGAGATCGTGCGCAACGTCGTCGAGCACGCGCATCACGGCGAGGTCGTGCTGCGGCGTACGCGCGACCGCGTAGGTCTCGCCGTCGTCGTGCGCGATCGCGGTCCGGGAATCGCCGACATCGCTCGTGCGCTCGAGGATCACTTCTCGACGGGCCGCGGCCTCGGTTGCGGGCTGTCAGGCGCACGCCGGCTGGTCGACAAGCTCGAGATCGACACCCAGGTTGGTGTTGGTACGGTGGTTACGATCGAGAAGTGGTTACGATGACGAGACCCGATCCCAAACGCGCTCAGCTCGAGCACGAGTACTCGACGGCCCTTCGCGACTGCGTCGCCGGCGGCGGCGAGCTCGCGCTGTCGCACGCGTACGAGCTCGGTCGAATGGCGGCGGGCACGGGCATCGGCGTCGTCGAGCTCGCAGCGATCCACGATAACGCGCTCAAGGAAGTGCTCGGCGATGCCGCGCCGCCCGACGAGGTCGACCAGTTCTTCGCCGAGGCACTGTCGCCGTACGAGATGACCCACCGCGGATTTCGCGAGGCGAACGAGCGCCTCGAGTCCGCCGTGCGCGAGCTCGAAGCATTCAGCTACTCGGTCTCGCACGACCTCCGCGCGCCGCTCCGCACGATCAGCGCGTTCACGCAGGCGCTCGCCGAGGATCTCCGCCACCAGCTCGACGAACGCAGCCGCGACCACCTGCGGCGCGTGCTCGCCGCCGCGGCGCGGATGAGCGACCTCATCGATGCGCTACTCGAGCTATCGCGCATCAGCCGGTCGCAGCTCGGCCGTCACCGGGTCGATATGTCGGCGATTGCGGTCTCGGTGATCGAGGAATTGCGGCGGCGCGACGTCACCCGCCGGCTCGGCGCGACCGTGGCGCCGGACTTGATCGTCGAGGCCGACGGCAGGCTGGTGCGGATCCTGTTCGACAACCTGATCGGCAATGCGTGGAAGTTCACGGCGCAGGTTGTCAGTCCGCACGTCGAAATAGGTTCCATTTTGTCTGACGGCGAGCAGGTATTCTTCGTACGCGACAATGGCGCTGGCTTCGACATGGCCTTCGCCGAGCGCCTGTTTGCGCCGTTTCAGCGCCTTCACAGCGACCGCGACTACGCAGGAACCGGCATCGGCCTGGCGACGGTTCGCCGCATCGTCGAGCGCCACGGTGGCCGGATCTGGGCAGACAGCGCACCTGGCGCTGGTGCGACTTTCTATTTCACGCTGCCGCCCGCGTGAGACGACGGTTCGACGCTCGCCGTTTGGTGAGGTCTCCGTTCGTCGTCTTGCTCGTCGACGGTGACCACACTAATGTGGGTCGCCTGGGTTGGGTTCTTTGGAGCCAAACGACGTAAAGCAACTTCGACTGCTCGTGGTCGAAGATTCCGACGACGATTACGAGATCCTGCTGCGCGAAGTTAGACGCGGCGGGTATCAGGTCGAGAGCTCTCGTGTCGGAACCGGGGTGCAACTAAATGTTGCACTTAAGGAGCACTGGGATCTCCTGTGTACAGACTGGATGTTGCCGGGCTTTGGCGGGCTCCAGGCGCTGCAGATGGCGGCCGACCATGCCCGCGACCTGCCGTGCATCGTGATCTCGGGGACGCCGAACGAGGAGGCCGCGGTCGCGGCGCTCCGCGCGGGCGCGCTCGACTTCCTGTCGAAGGACAAGCCTCTCAGGTTCGTGCCGGCGATCGAGCGTGCGCTCCGTGAAGCCGCCGAACGCAGGGCGCGCGTGATGGCGGAGCGCGAGCTGCGGTTGACCGAGGAGCGCTACCGCGCCGCGTTCGATCTCGCGCCCGAGGCGATCGTCACCTACGACCTCGACACCGGCAACATCATCGACGCGAACGCGAGCATGGTGACGCTGTTCGGCTACACCCGCGACCAGTTCCGCGGTGTCCCGTTCGAGAGCCTGAGCCCGGTGGTGCTACCGGATGGCCGGCGCACCCGCGAGACGGTGCCGCGCTATCTCGCGCTCGCGAGGCAGGGCGAGCCGGTCGTGTTCGAGTGGGTGAACCGCGACGCGTTCGGCAATGACTTCCCGACCGAGATCCACATCACGCTGTTGCCGTCGTCGGGGCATCAGCTGGTGCGCATCAGCGTGCTCGACCTCCGCGATCGCAAGCGAGCGGAGGAGCTGCGACGGCGTGCGATCGAGCTCGAGCTGCAGAACCGGCGCATCCAGGAGGCGAACCGGCTCAAGAGCGAGTTCCTCGCCAACATGTCGCACGAGCTGCGCACGCCGCTCAACGCGATCATCGGGTTCGCCGAGCTGCTGCACGACGGCGCCGTCGATCCGGAGACGCCGCAGCACAAGGAGTTCCTCGGCGACATCCTGACGAGCGGCCGCCACCTGCTCCAGCTCATCAATGACGTCCTCGATCTCGCGAAGGTCGAAGCGGGCAAGCTCGACTTCCGACCCGAGACCGTCGACCTGACGCGTGTCCTCAACGAGGTCATCGCGATCACGCGGACGACCGCGGCGAGCAAGCGCATCAAGGTGACGCTCGACGTCGCGGCCGCCGTGCCGACGGTCGTCGTCGATCCGAACCGGCTCAAGCAGGTCGCCTACAACTACGTATCGAACGCGCTGAAGTTCACGCCCGACGGCGGCTCGGTCCAGGTGCGCGTGACCGAGGACGGCAGCGACGCGTTCCGCCTCGAGGTCGAGGACACGGGCGTCGGCATCCAGCCCGGTGATCTCGGCCGTCTGTTCATCGAGTTCCAGCAGCTCGATGCGGGCGCGTCCAAGCGGCATCAGGGCACGGGCCTCGGGCTCGCGCTGACCCGCCGTCTCGTCGAGGCGCAGGGCGGCACCGTCGGTGTTCGCTCGACGCCCGGCAAGGGCAGCGTGTTCCACGCGGTCCTGCCGCGCAACACGCGTGAGGCGGCGGCGCTGCCCGCGATGCCGCGCACGAGCACGCTGTCGCGCAGCGATCGGCGGCGCGTCCTGATCGTGGAGGACACGCAGAGCGATGTCGACGTCCTGACGGCGACGCTCGTCGAGGCCGGCTACGTCGTCGAGGTCGCCGCGAACGGCGCGGAGGCGATCGCGCGGTGCCGCGAGCGCACATTCGACGCGGTGACGCTCGACCTGATCCTGCCGGACATGAGCGGCCTCGATCTGCTCGCCGAGCTGCGCGCGGAACCGCGGATGCGAACGACGCCCGTCATCGTGGTCACCGTCATCCCCGACGCCAAGCTCGTCGCAGGATTCGCGGTGCACGACGTCCTGCGCAAGCCGCTCGAGCCGGACGCGCTGCTCGGTGCGTTGTCGCGCGCCGGCGTGCGCCCCGATCGGCAGGGTGGCGTGCTCGTCGTCGACGACGATCCGAGCTCGCTGCGCCTGATGGACGCGACGCTCGGCCAGCTCGGGTTCGCGACGATCACGCGGTCGAACGGCCGTTCCGGGCTCGACGCCGCGGCGTCGCTCAGCCCCAAGGCGGTCGTGCTCGATCTGATGATGCCGGGCATGGATGGCGTCGAGTTCCTCGATCACTTCCGCCGCCTGAGAGGTCACGAGCGCACGCCGGTGCTGATCTGGACGATGAAGGACCTGACGGCCGCCGAGCATGCGCAGCTGCGACAGTCTGCGCAGGGCATCGTGTCGAAGAACGGCAACACACCGTCGACGTTGATCGCGCAGTTGCGGGCGCTGTTGCCCGACCAGCCGGAGGCGGCCGATGGGTGAGCGCGTGCTGATCGTCGACGACAACCCGACCAACCTGAAGCTGGTCGCTTATCTCGTGAAGGCGAACGGCTACGAGGTGGACACCGCGGCCGATGCCGACGCGGCGGTCGCGGCGATCCGCGCGAGCAAGCCGCGCGTGATCCTCATGGACATCCAGCTGCCCGGCATCGACGGGCTCGAGCTGACTCGCCGCCTCAAGGCCGATCCCGAGACGCGAGACATCGCGATCATCGCGGTCACCGCCTACGCGATGAAGGGCGACGAGGAGAAGGCGCTCGCCGCCGGATGCGATGACTACGTGACCAAGCCGATCGATACCCGCGCGTTACCTCAGGTCATCGCGCGTCACGTGCAGAATCGAGGACGCGCGTGAGCAGTACCACGACGATCATGGTCGTCGACGACAACGAGACAACCCGCCGGCTGGTCAAGAGCGCGCTGGCCAGGCATGGGTACTCCGTCCTCGAGGCCGCCGATGGCAGAACCGCACGAGAGCTGATGGCCCGCGAACGGCCGCGGGTCGTGCTCCAGGACCTGATGCTTCCGGACGCCGACGGGTTTCAGCTCGTCGGCGAGCTGCGCAAGCTCGCCAGCACCGACGTCACGATTCTCGCGTTCTCGGGCTTCGTCTCGAAGCTCGACGAGGCGCGCGTCTCGGCGGTCGGCTTTGACGACATCATTCCCAAACCGATCGCACCGTCGCGACTCGTTCCGCTGATCGAGGCGCACCTGCCGGGGCCGGCGTCGTCGTCGGAGCGGTTCGGCACGGGACGCCGGCTGATCATCGCCGACGACGATCCGCTGCAGCTCAAGCTCGCGTCGTTCCGGCTCGGCCGCCTTGGCTTCGATATCGAGACGGTCCCCGACGGTGCGGCCGCGCTCGCCGCGATCCGCCGCAAGAAGCCCGACGCGGTCGTGTCCGACGTGATGATGCCGGAGCTCGACGGCTTTGGCCTCGCGATGGCGCTGCGCCAGGATCCCACGCTGCGCGCGCTGCCGCTGTTGCTCGTCACGTCGAGCTACGTCGAGTCTTCCGATCGACAGCTCGCGCAGCGTGCCGGCGCCAACGACCTCGTCGTTCGCACGCCCGACCTGACCGAGGTGATCGAGCTGCTCCGCACGACGCTGACCGGGCCGTCGCCGAGCACGACGCTCGAGCCGAACGAGCTCACCGAGCTCGAGCGCGAGCGCAACCGGCGCGTGTTCCGCCAGCTCGAGCGCCAGGTGCTGCTCAACACGGGCCTCGCGAAGCGGTGTTCGGAGCTGGCGTCGGAGCTCACGGTTCTCACCGGCCTCTCGGAGGCCGTGCTCAAGCATCGCGATGTCGACACCGCGCTCGACGAGGCACTCGCCGCCTGCTTCGACGCCGGCGGCGTCACTGCCGGCGCGCTGTACCTGCTCGAGGGCTCGAACCTGCGCGTCCGCTCGCTCGGTTCCGACGGCAAGTGGCGGGCCGGAGGGCTCGAGACGTTCTTCGATCGCGAGCCGCTGCTCCGCAGCGTGATGAGCTCCGGCAAGGCGCTTCACGTGCCGTCGTCGGACCTCGATCCGGAGATCAACGCCGAGCTTCTCCGCAAGGCCGAGGCGAACGCGCTCCTGGTCGTGCCCGTCACGGGCCAGCAGGGGCCGCAAGGTGCGCTGCTCATGGCCGCGCGCGTCCGCGAGCTCGAGGAGGCAGACTGGCGGGCGTTCGCGACCGGTGTCGCGTCGCAGATCAGCCAGGTGCTGACGCTCGCGCGCGCGTACGCGGATGCCGAGGCCGCCGAGCGCAAGGCGGCGGATCACGCGTCGCTGCTCGAGGCCGTCGTGCAGAGCGCGCCCGACTACGTCGCCCAGCTCGATCGCGATGGGGTCGTGCAGTTCATCAACCGGGTCGACCCGCCGCGCACGCGCGAGGACCTCATCGGCAAGAACTGGTTCGAGCTCGTCGCCCCTGATCAGCGGGAGACCGCACGCGCCGCGTTCGCGAAGGCACTCGGCGGCACGGCGTCGGAGTTCGAGATCCAGGCGAGCGGCGGCGGCGGCGATCCGATCTGGTTCCAGGGCCGCATGGGGCCGGTTCGTCGCGGCGCGCACATCACCGGCATCGTCATGGTCGCGCGCGACGTGACCGACAAGAAGCAAACCGAGATGCAGCTGATGTTCGCCGACCGCATGGCGTCGGTCGGCACGCTCGCCGCCGGTGTCGCGCACGAGATCAACAATCCACTCGCCGCGGTGATCGCGAACCTCGACATGGCGATCCAGGATGTCGTCGATCTCGGCGAGCGCGCCCAGCTGCCGATCGACCTCGTCGACGAGCTGCGCGATGCGCGGAACTCGTCGGATCGCGTCCGCGAGATCGTCCGCGACCTCAAGCTGTTCTCGCGCACCCAGGAAGAGCGCCACGGCGCCGTCAACGTCGAGAAGGTGATCGACTCGACGCTGCGCATGGCGTGGAACGAGGTCCGCCACCGCGCGAGGGTCGTGAAGCAGTACGGCAACGTGCCGCGCGTGAACGCGAACGAGTCGCGGCTCGGTCAGGTGCTGCTGAACCTGATCGTCAACGCGGTGCAGGCGATCCCCGAGGGCAACTACGAGGGCAACCAGATCCGCATCGGCACGGTGCTCGAGGGCGAGCAGGTCATCATCAGGGTCGCCGATACCGGCACCGGCATCCCTCCCGAGGTGAAGCGCCGGATGTTCACGCCGTTCTTCACGACGAAGCCGGTCGGCGTCGGCACCGGCCTCGGCCTCGCGATCTCCCATCGCATCGTCACCGCGATGGGCGGCACGATCACGTTCGACAGCGAGGTCGGCAAGGGCACCGAGTTCCGCATCGCGCTGCCGATCGCCGGACCGCAGGTCCAGCCGGTCACGACGAAGCTGCCGACGACGACGATCGCCACGCGCCGCGGCAAGGTGCTCGTCATCGACGACGAGGAGTCACTCGGCCAGGCGATCCGCCGCTACCTCTCGCAGGATCACGAGGTCGAGGCGGTGACCAGCGCACGCGTCGCGCTCGATCTGATCGCGGGCGGTGCGCGCTACGACGTGATCCTGTGCGACCTGATGATGCCGCAGATCACCGGCATGGAGGTCCACTCCACCGTCGAGAAGCTCGACCCCAAGCAGGCCGCGCGCATCGTGTTCGTGTCGGGCGGCGCGTTCACCGAGGCGGCGAGGTCGTTCTTCGAGACGACAACGAACCCTCGGATCGAGAAGCCGTTCGACCTGAAGACGCTGCGCCACCTGGTCAACGAGCTGATCAACGAGCAGTAGCTCCGACTTGCTCGGCGACGAACCGCTGATAGCTTTCGGCGGTGGCACGCGTCGTGTTGGTCGCGCGCACCTCATCGCGCTCGTCGAGGTACGAGAGCGCGCCCTGTAACGTCACGAACACGATCACCGGCTCCTCGCCGACTGCCATCCAGCTGTCGACGTTGCCAGGCGGCTCGTAGACGTAGCCCCCCGGCCCGACGAGCTCGCGGGTGTCGAGCAAGAGACGCTGTCCCACCAGGTTGTACGCGTGCACGGCGCCCTCATGGCGGTGCCGTTCGATCACGGTTCCCGGCTCGAGACGGAGCAACTGCACGCGCATGTCGGCCTCGATGTCGGTGTGGAGCAGCTTCATGCTGAAGCCCGGCTTCAGGGGTTGCCAGGGCAGCGCGTCGGCGCGGAGGAGGTATTGGGTCATCGGTGAGCTCGTCATGAGCTCTAGATAGCGCCGCCAATGGACCCTTTGTAGAACCACTATTTACAAGTTTGATAGATCCATTACCGTTAACGGACGGTGGAGCTCCATCTCTCGCTCGGCCGACATGGCCGGCTCGCCTCCGACGTGTACCGGCAGCTGCTCGCTGCGATCCGCGACGGCCGGCTGCGCCCCGGCGATCAGCTGCCGGCGACGCGCCAGCTCGCGAAGTCGCTCGAGGTCTCGCGCAACACCGTGCTCGACGCGTACCAGCGGCTCACGGCTGAAGGCTTCCTCGTCGGTCGCGCCGGCGCGGGAACGTTCGTCAGCCCCGAGGCGGCCAGCCGCGTGCGCGCCGCGAGCTCGGACCCGCGCACGATCGCGAAGCGGCGAGACAGGCCCGCTGCGCTGACACCGGCCGCAGCGTGGCGTGGCGCGGTGGTGTCGCCGTCGCTCGCGCCAGCGGCGTTCGATTTCCGGATCGGTATCCCCGACCCGGCGCTGTTTCCCTGGGACGAGTGGCGCCGCGCGGTCGCGCATCAGCTACATAGCCGTCGGCGTGCCCGGGCGTCGTACCCGGAAGCGCACGGAGTGCCACGCCTGCGCGCTGCGATCGCGCGCTCGGTCGGGCTATCGCGCGGTGTGCGGACCACCGCCGATCAGATCGTCGTGACGAGCGGCGCCCAGCAGGCATTCGACCTGATCGCGCGCGTGCTCGTCGAGCCCGGCGCGACGGTCGCGGTGGAGGAACCGGGCTATCCGCCGGCCCATGCGGCACTGCGCGCGGCCGGAGCGCGTGTCGAGCCGGTGCCGGTCGACGGTGAAGGCATCGTCGTATCGGCGCTGCCGCCGCACACGCGGCTCGTGTACGTCACGCCGTCGCATCAGTTTCCGCTCGGTCACGTGATGTCGCTGCGGCGGCGCCAGGAGCTGCTCTCGTTCTGCGCAGCTCA
>JABFXX010000263.1 GCA_013368795.1 Kofleriaceae bacterium | reverse complement strand
TGCCTGACGAGCCCGTTCTTCCACTCGATTGCGGCGCCATATTTGCCGAACCACAGGTCGTTGCCGATGCGATAGGCACCGAAGATGCTCGCCGAGGTGATGCCGACGCTCGAGCGCGGCGGCGCGGTCCACGTGCCGCTCTGGTAGCGCCACGGCACGCCGACCGACGACGGCGCGAAGATCTCACCGCTCGCGCCCGCGGCGTGGCTCATCGGCACGCTCGTCGGTCCGTCGATCATCGCGTTCGTCGCCATGTTCCAGACCTGCGCCTCGGTCGGCGCGAAGATGTTGCCGCCGTCGACGTACGCGTCGCGATAGATGCCGACGCCGGGCTCGTCGATCCGCGTCCAGGTCGTGCCGTCCCACTTCCACACCCAGTCGTAATCGGTACCGCCGACCACCGAGACGCCACCGACCGCGTAGACCGAGTTGCCGACGCCTGCGATGCCCTCGAAGTACGGATAGCTGAACGAGCCGCTCGTGTCGGACGTGCGCACCGTCCACGTGCCGTTGACGTTCTCGTAGACCCACGCCGCGCTCGTGCCGAACACCTTGTTCGACGACGTCACGAACACGTGGCCGAAGTAGTAGCTCGTCGTGCCGACGGTGGAGAGCGTCGAGCCGTTCCACTTCTTCGTGATGTGATCGCCGACGAACCACACGTTGTTCGCGGCCGCACCGTGCACGCCGGCGAGATCGGCGGTCGTGCCGCTCGCAACCGTGTTCCAGATGGTGCCGTTCCAGCGAAGGAGCGTGCCGCCGTCGCCGACGATCCAGCCGTCGGTCGCGCTCGCCATCCAGATGCCGTTGAGGTCGGCGACGGTGCCCGACGAGACCGGCGTCCACCGCGTGCCGTCGAAGTGCTTGATGATGCCGCGCGTGCCGATGATCCAGACATCGGAGGTCGTGCGCGCGAACACGCCGGTCGGCGTGAACTGGAATGGCAGCGGCGACTCCCAGCACCAGCCGTTCGCGCACTCGCGATTCGTCGTCGGAATCGCGCAGACATTCTGCGCACCCTGACCGCCACACGTGTTGACCGCATCGCACATGCCGCAGTCGAGCGACATGCCGCAGCCGTTATCGGCGATCGGGCCGCAGCTCGCGCCGAGGTCAGAGCACTTCAGCGGAACGCACGGCCGCGGCGCGTCAGGCGAGTCCGGCCGCGCGTCGATCGGCGGCGGAGGGGCGTCGAGCCACTCGAATGCATCGCGCGGGAAGCTCTCGCCGTCCGGACGGACGCGCGCATCGGGGCGCGGATCCGTTCCATCGTCGTAAGGCTGCTTCGTCGCGAAACAGCCCGCCACGAACAGCACGACCCACCCCAGGTGTCGCTGCATCCGCCCAGTATCGAGGCAGGCGGCGCGTGCAGCGCGTAAGGGCAGCGTGAGTCACGAGGTTGCCAGGTCTGGCGATCCTCACGCTTTGAGTCGCAGGTTGCCCGACTCGACGCGGCGAAGCTGGACGAGGACGATCACCGTTCCGACGGTGTAGTCGGCGACGACCGAGGGAAGCCTGAGCAGCGAGCGAAACATGAGAGACAGGCTAGCTGGCCTGCGTTTCAGCCAGGTTTCGCTGCCGCAAATCCTCGGCGACGCTACCAGCCGATGGTCGCCATCGCGCCGACCTGCAGGACATCGCCGCCAAACCGGTAGTGTTTCTCCGGTACGGAGTCGCCCGCCGACGCCGTGTGGTCGACCTCCTGCTCGAGCATGTGGTCGACCCGTACGAACGCGTCGGCCGTGAAGCTGATATCCGGCAGGTCGTAGCGCCACCAGCGACGCGGCTTCATGTCAGGCGTGCGACGCGTGCGTGACGCGCCGGGCGCGAGCCCAGGTTTTCCCGCATGCCACGAGACACCGGCACTCGCGGTGACGACCGGACCGTCGAGCAGGTTGACGTTGCTGTCGTCGGCGCTGTTGACCGCGCGCGTACGATAGCCGCCGCCGAAACGGATCTTCACGTCGTCGCCGTGCGTGCGTAGCTCGCCGCCGCCGCGCCACGCGAGGTTGTTCTTCCAGCCGGAGCGAATCGGCCGAGGGAACACGAGCGCGCCCGACGCGCCCATCGGATCGAGCGAGTACATGTTGAGGAACGGGTAGCTCGAGTTCTTCTGGCGGAGCTCGCCCCAGCGGTAGTACGTGACGTCGGCGGCGAGCGTCAGGTTCGGCACCGGCTCGCCGCTCGCACCGGCGGAGAACTGGCGCGGCGAGAACCAGCCGAGCGAGTCGACATGGACCGGCGCCTGGATCTCGATGATGAGCTTCGCGGTGATGTACGCGTCGACGTCGAGATCGTGGAACAGCGGCGCGCGATACGTGGCGCCGATCCGGAACCGCGACGACGGCGTCCACAGAAATCCCGCGCGCGCCGCGAGCTTGGCACCGAGGCCGATGCCGAGCGAGAACCCGACCGGCCGGTAGCCCGACGCGTCGGTCGGATCGGGCTCGAGGATCGGCAGGTCTGCAGACAGCGGCAGCTGCGACTTGAACAGCGCGGCGAAGCCGGCACCGATCGAGAGCGTGCGCGTGGCGCGCCACGAGAAGCCGAGGCCGAGCGAGAGCTGCTCGTGGTTCTCGCCGTACATGACGAAGTTCGGCTGCTCGCTCGCGGTCTGCTGATCGAGACGGATCGCGCCGGGCGTGCCGAAGCCGACCGCGAGGCCGGCGCTGATGTCGACCGGCAGCGCGAGGCACGTGCCGAGCATGATGCGCGTCTGATCGCGCGTGCGCTTGGGCACGAGCGGCTCGGCACGCGAGACGTCCTCGTCGGTGAACGTCAGGTGATGCGAGATGTAGCTGACGTCGAGCGAGAGCAGATCGGACGGGCACGACGACAGCGCCGCCGGGTTGTAGTGGACGGCGCTGTAGTCGCCGGGCAGCGCGGTGCCGGCGCCTCCCATTGCGATGGTGCGCGCGGACGCGCCGTACACATCCTCGGGCGTGTTCGCGCGCGCGGCGGCGGGCACGACGAGGAGCGCGGCTATGCAGAGACGGCGAAGCGAGGACATTAGTGAGGAGCGAGCGTTCCGACGAGCTTCCAGATCGACGTGATGCCGTTGACGTCATCGAGCAGGAACTCGCTCAGGTTCGTCACGACGTATTCGAGCATCGGCACGGTCACGAGCTCGCGCATCTCGCACGAGTTGCCGGTGTCGACGCTGGCGACATCGCCGAGCGTGGCGGCGAACACCGAGACCGGCGCCGCGCCATCCGTGGCGGGCCCCGGACCGACGAGGTTGCGGAGGATCTGGACCGTCGCGCCGCTCGTGTCGCTCTGGATCATGTCGTCGAGCGCGACGAGCGTCGTCATCGCGGTCGACTCGTTGTCCTTGGCGACGCGCTGCAGCCACGACGCGACGCTCGACAGATCATCGCCGGCGATGTCGGCGGACGCCGCGGCGGCGGTGAGCTGGAGGATCGGCCCGTATGCCTCGACGGCGGGCGCCTGGCGGCCGCGCAGCAGCGAGACGAGCCAGTCCTCGACGGGCGCCGCGTTCGGCGACACGACGAATTGCTTCATGAGGCGGACGAGCGTCGCGAAGTTGCGACCGGTCAAGAACGTCTGGCTGTCGCGCTGGAACTGATCGATGTAGCAGGCCTGGCTCGCGGGCGAGAGCGCCGACAGGTCTGCGGCCGCTTGCAGGCCGACCGCGAACATCAGCCGCATGTTCGGACGCGCGAGCACGCGCCGCCCACCTGGTAGCGTCGTCGTCTCCGTCAGGTACTGCGACGCGAACCCGGTGACGGCCGCGACCGAGTCCTTCGCGTTCGCCGCCTCGATGCGCGCGCTGATCGTGCGCGCGACCTTGAGCAGCTCCGTCGCGATCGAGCTGCCGGCGACCGGCGCGAGCCGCGTGTTCACCGTACGCAGCTTGATCGCGTAGTCGGCGACGTCGACGAGCAGATAGCTCGCGCGGTCGGTCGAATTCGGCACCTGGATGCCGTGCAGCACGTCGAGCGCGGCGAGGATCTTCACGATCGCACCGGCCTTCGCCGATGACAGGATCGGTGGCTCGAGCCGGCGCACGAAGCTGTTCGCGTTGTCGACCTTGCGGTCGTACTCGCCGCCCTTCCAGAAGTCGGCCGCGATGTAGTCGAAGATGTCGACGAGCGCCGCCATCTGGTGCTGCTGGTCGAACACGCGCGCGATCGGCAGCAGCCAGTCGAGGCCGCCCGAGTTCGCGAGACTGACGAGCGCCGGGATGTGCGCCGCCGCATCGTCTGCCTGCGCCGAGCTGCAGCCGAGCGCCTCGAGCGCGCAGCCCGCGCCGTTGCACACGAACGGGATCGAGAACCCGTTCAGCCAGTCGACGAAGTTGATGAGGCTCGACACCGTCTGCGGCGACTTGCTCGACATCGCGCCGAGCAGCCACTCCGAGACGGTGCCGTCGTCGGGATCGCCGAACGAGCCATTGAGCGCGGTCGCCGCCGCGCAGCTCGTCGACACCGTCCCGCGCGAGCAGCCGATGAACCCGCAGTCCGCATACGCGAGCAGCTCGATCGCCTGCTCGAGCCCGCTGCGGTTATCGACCCACGTGCTGCCATTCAGATAGAAGCGGTTCTTGCCGTAGTCGACGCGCGGACCGTTCGGCATCGGGTTCGGCCGGCTCGACAGTGACTTGTACTCGACCATCCACGACACCGACTGCTCGATCTGCGCCTTCTCCGCCGGCGTCATGCCCGCGATCAGGTCGACGAGCAGGCGCGGCGTCGACTTCCCGGTCGTGTTGCTCGTCGTGAAGATCTGGCGCACGAGCGGCACGATGCCGATGAACGCGTCGTACATCGCCGAGTCGGTGATCGTCAGCGTCGAATTCTGCAGCGCGCCGACGACGTCGCCCGCCGCGACGAGCAGGTCCTCCGCCTTGTCCGGATCGTCCTCGAACAGCTGATGCAGCACCTCCATCAGCTTCGACGCCTGCGGATAGCGGAGCAGCTCGAGCCCGAGGTGCGCGAGATCCGCGAGCGGATGATTCGCCGACGAGTACGCGCGGCACGTCGGGCCGTCGCTGCACGTCACCGGAGCGCCGAGCACCGCGTCCGCGATCGCCGGAATCTGGTGATGCACGTCCGCCTCGAAGAAGTCGGCGGCGATCTGCATCATGAACGACAGCGGCGTGCGCTTGACGTCGTAGTAGTCGTAGAGGAGCCCGCCGTGCGGGTTGAGGGCACGGCCCCGGTTGTCGCGCGTGCCGGTGACACCGAGGTACGGCAGATCGATCAGCCGCCCGAAGGCATCGACCGGCAGTCCCGTCGGCCCGACGTCGGCAACCTCGTTGCCGTCGGCATCGACGAACGGCTGGGCGAGCTTGTTCGTGACGGCGTCGACGAGGACCTTCGGATTGCCGTTGGGATCGGGCCGCACCATCCAGCCCGGCTGGCCGAGCGCGTAGCGCGTGTCCTCGACGAACCCGTCCGTCCGCAGCAGCGTGCCCTGCACGTCGTCGAGCACGAGGCCCGTGCACGAGCTCGGCGTCGCCGCATCCTCGTGCGTCGCGAGACTCAGCACGTCGTTCAGCACGAGGTCGACGCCGTCGTGCTCCTGCATGAGCAGCCGCGCCGAGTGCAGCACCTGCGGCAGGTTCGGGCTCGCGAACACGCCGGCCGCGAGGTCGGTCACCATCGTCGACTCGACGAGCGTCGGCGAGCTCGCGAGGCTGACGATCGCCTTCAGCGTCTCGCGATTCGGATCGACCTGATCGTCGACGAGCAACGCGAGTGCCTCGCCGATCCGATCGACGAGCTCCGGCAGTGTCCCGTTCTGGACGACCGGCACGATCGTGTTGCCGACCAGATCGGGCAGATCGTTGCGGATGTCTTCTGACAGCGCGTAGTCGAACGACCGCACGAAGTCTGCGTGGTGCGGCTCGAGCTGACCGACGGATTCGAGCTGGCATGTCGTTGCCGTCTCGAGATTCGCGCGGACGACGCGGTAGACCAGCTCACCGAATGTGAGTGACTGCGTCGGAGGATGCTGTTCATCGGGCACACCACCACACGCGGCGGCGAACACACAAACCCAAGGCCATGCCCCTCGAAGCATCCGAGCGACGACGCTAACACGCCGTCACCTCAGGCGATCCAACGAATGAACTGTGATCCGCCCTAC
>JABFXX010000454.1 GCA_013368795.1 Kofleriaceae bacterium | reverse complement strand
GACGTGCACGAGGTGCCGATGCAGCGTCGTCGTGTGGCGCTCGCGATCGTCGTACTCGCCTTGCTTGCGGCGGCATCGCTGGCCTGGTTCATCGGCTGGTGACATGAACGCCACGTGTCGGGCGTGAACCGCTTGGTTCGCAAGCTGTGCTAGCGCCCATACCGCGCGCGGACATACCGTTCGAGCACCGCGAGAGCGTCAATGACCTCCTGCCGCAGAGCGTGATACTGGTCATCAGCGACGTACGAATTTCGGGCAGCTTCAGGACGACGACATCGTACCGGCGGAAGGGAGCGCGATCGCGCGCGAGGCCGCCGGCTCGCAGATGCCTCCGGGCAAGTCGGCGTAGAATTCGGGCAATGCGTGTTCCGTGCCGCGCACGAGCTGCACGCGATCTCGGGTGACCGAGCAGCGCTGGGATCGCCTCATTCTGCCCACGGGGAGTCGAGGATGACCCTGCAGAGGTCCGTTCGCTGGAAGCGCGGATCCTTGAACGCGAGGAAATCATCATTGAAGGTTCCGAACGTACTGTCGGGACGATGCTTCAAGCCGTCGTAGAACGCCTCGATGATGTCGTGCTTGAAGTTCTGCTCCCGGGGAAAGGCCGCGGTGATGGCCTGGCGTTCCTCGTCCGTGAACTGCTCGTAGCTGCGTCCCGACACGTCCATGCCCGCTCCGACCTGAAGGAGCGCGGCTTCCGGGTGCATGAACTCCGGGATCCCGGGCGTCGAGTGAAACGCGATAGCGGCCCAGACTTTTCCGACATCTTCCTCGGCGATACCGTGACCGCGTAGGAAGTCGCGCGCCGCATTGGCGCCGTCGACTTCGAAGCGTAGCTGGCTTTCGCGGAAGCGCGCCGTCAGACCCAGGTCGTGAAACATCGCGGCGACGTAGAGCAGTTCCGGGTCGTAGACGAGGCGCTTGCGCTTCCCGGTCAGGGCGGCCCAGAAGTACACGCGAGTGGAGTGGTGGAACAGCAGATCGCTTTCGTTGTCACGGACGAGCTCAGTTGCTTCGCGAGCGATGCGGCTGTCGGGAATGACGATGCCGAGGATGGGGCTCGAAGACATGGATGTGCCGTACTGGCACCGTACCCTCAGTTGAATGAACCGCCACGTCGGTCAGGGCACCTGCGTGGTCTGGACGCCGAAGCTGTACGGCTGATCCGCTTCGACGGCGCCGCTGAAGCTCATCGGGTTTGCATCGGTGCCGAGCTCCATCACGAGTGCGGTCAGTGCACCTCCGCCGGCGATCGACGGTTGCAGGAAGGCCGGCACCGTGACTGCATGTTGCGATTCGTCGAACAGCAAGAGGTCGGCGAGTATCTTCGCGTTCGCGTCCATGTAGACGACACGGTGGCGCTTGGCGCCGCTCGACGCCGACCATTGCGCCGACGTACGCGTGACCGCGAGGTTCGCAGGCGGTGCCATCCACGTGCCGGCCGAGAGTGCCGCCGACGTCGAGCTGCGATCCACCGCGCTGTAGCCAAGCTGGTTCGTCTGATCGACGTCGGCGAATGCGAACAAGCGATAGCTGGATGCGCCGAATACCGACGGCTTCGGTGCGAGCACAGAGATCGGTGAGGTCAGGTCCGAGCTACCCGATACGGTCAGCTGCACCGACACTGTGTTGTCGATCGGAATCAGGGGAAACGGGAGCACGCGCGGCAACCCCGCGGGCGGAGTCCCGAGATCGATGGTCAGCTGCTGAAGATTGCCGGGCTCGATCAGCGAGAGCGCCAATCCGCTCTGAGCGACATCCGCCTGGACGGTGACGCTCGGCCGCGTCGCCCAGGCGATCACGGTCGCCGTGTCGTCGTAGTAGTTCGTCGGGTCCTGCTGATCGATATCGAAGATCGCCGCGGTCAGCGTCACCGGGCCCGTGTGCGCCCTCAGCGACCAGTTGCAGCCGGCCTGAAAGCATGCGCCGACCCCATCCGAGAACTGATTGCGCGCTTCGAACACTTCGCCGGACAGCGACTGGAAGACGATGGCCTGTTTGAGATGTCCGCTCGGGACCTGGATCGCGTCGAAGCCAGGAATCGAGCCGCTCAGCATCGCCGACTCGACGGTGGCGGATGCGAGCTTCGTCATCGGGATCGTGACGTTTGCGCCGTTCACGGCGATCCACCCGCGCGGAACGTAGCCGTCGAGGCGGATCGAGACATTCTGCGGTCCGCGGACATCCGCGAACACGACCAGACCGAATTCATCGGTGCTGTCTTCGAGCTTGCCATCCGCGCTGTCGCCGATGTGAACGCGCGCGTTCGCAAGCGGCGCGTCGGTCTCGGCATCGATCGCGTACACGTTGAGCGTGCCATCGATCGGACCGTCGCCGATTCCACCACCCGCGATCAGGCGAGGATTGACATCGTTGCCGCTGCCGGCGCCGGTCGTACAGGCGACCAGGGCCAGGACCGCCACAGAAGTGAGGTTCGACATGCGTGGGTGGTCGCACGAGAGGTCGGGTCCCTCAGTGACCGCACGCGACAAACCAATGACCGCGCCAGGCCGACCCGCTCTCGCTCTAGCGGACGAGCTTTGCCAGTCCGCGCAGCACGAATGCGACCCCAACGCCGACCGCGAGGACGAGCACTGACAGGCGCTGCGTATCTCGGATCGGTCGATAGCTCACGTCGCCGCCCCGAATGATCAAGACCCCCGCGGGCGTCGCGACCAGCCCGCCGCCACCGCCCTGGCCCTGCCCGGTTGCCGCCCCTTCCTTGTCGCCGGCCTTCCTGCCGCCGCCGCCTCCCAGGCCGAAGCGAATGCGTGCCACCGGCACGATGGTGATGCCGTCGCGCACGATCGGTTCTCCGTAGACCAACCGCGCCTCGGCGCTGCGACCGATCACGTCGGCGATCTTCTCGACGGTCTGGGCCTCTTCCATCGGAGTCCTCCAGAGTCAGCGTCGTGCACGCACCGTACCTCGGTCGATCCAGGCGGGACGCGAGCCCGGCGGACGCGAGCTGGCGCACCATCGACGGTCACCGTCTCGGACGTGGTTTCTACGAAGCGCGCGAGCTGCAACGCGCGGCGGTGGCCGAAGCGCTTCGCGGCGGGCACGATGGGTCGGCAAGCGAGTGCAGCACGTCACGCGATCCACAGTTGGAAGAGGTGATGGTGACGCGCAAATCGACGAGGATGTTCGAGGCCATCGATGACGACACCGATCTTCACTCGTGACGACGCGTGGTCGGGAGGCTCCTATGACCTCGCGATCGAGCTCGGCCCCCGCGATGACGCCCGCCTGCGCCGAGCGCTCCAAGCGTTGTGGTCAGGTCCGGACCTCGACGGCTGCTACGAGTCGGCCGATCGCGAGCCACAGGAGCAACCACGACTCGGTGTCGGTACGTTGCCGCTGGAGACGCCGCTGCACGGCATCGCTCGAATCGGCGACAGAGCGCCGGTCGCGTGCCGCACGGTCATCGTGCGGTTCGACGATGGATCGGACTGGATCCACGTCTGCCTGCCGCTGGGGTCGCTCGGGCACATCCTCGACGTGGGAGCGTTCCCGTTTGACGATGGCGGCGATCTGTCGTGGAGGCATCCGCTCGATGAATGGCTGTGTGGTCTCGGTCGACGCGTGTTCGATGCAGTGCCGTTTCGGCTCGCACTGATCGGCTGGGATGGCGGCGAGCTCGAGGATGTCGACTCGTTCCACGCGTCCGGTGTGCCTGCCGAACGCTCGATCGGCTACCTCGTGCCAGGTGCGGATGGCTTGCGATGGTTCCCGCCGAATCTCGGCGCGCCGCTCACGATGGATCGGAGCTAGAGCTCGACCAGCGCGGCGAGCTCGGCCTTCGCGTAGGCGAGGATGTCCGCGTTGCCCGTGCGATCGGCCCAGTCCGCGGCGGCGGCAGGGAACGTCGCTGCGCGCTCGATCGCGTGGTCGATGGCGCGCGGCCACGTCGTGCCACCGTGCGCCACCATCGCGGCGACGATCGATTCGAGCGCGGGGCGGCCGAAGCAGCGATACATCATCGCGAGGTCGATGCCCGGGTCGCCGACGCGCGCCTCGGTCCAGTCGAGGACGCCGGTCAGCGCGCCGCTCTCGTCGAGGAGCAGGTGGCCCGGGTGCAGATCGCCATGCGACAACGTGACGAACGCCGGCCATAGCGCATCGTCGGCGATCCAGCGGCGCCAGCGCGCGAGCACGGTCGCCGGCGGATCGATCAGCGCGACGGAGCGGTCGATGACGCGCGCGATCTCGGCGCGCTCCTCGTCGATCGTGCGCGTGACAAGGCCTGTATGCGGCACGCGCTGCAGCGCTGCGAGCGTGGCACCGACCGCGGCGAGGAACGCCGGCGCCGGAGCGGTCGGATCGATGCCGTTCCAGGTCGGCGCGCCATCAGCGAGCGTGACGACCGGCGTGCCCGGCAGGCGAGCGTAGGCGATCACCTCGGCGGCGATGCGCCAGTCGGGCACGGCGACGGGCAGCCGGCCATGCACCGCGGCGAGCGTGCGCGCTTCGCGCTCGGCGCCGGCGGCGACATCGGCGCGGCGTGGTGCGCGCACGATCCAGCGGGTACCGTTCGCGTCACGGGCGTGGACGGCGAGGAAGTCGAGCCCCATCTGGTCGAGCGTGGGGTCGGAGAGTACGAGGCCGTGGCGCGCGGCCGCGGCGAGGATCGCCTCGAGCGAGGCGAGAGGAACGAAGGACATGTCGATCTCCAAATGCGATGAGCGGTGATCGCGGACGCGCGATCACCAACGTGGGTGCGAGGACGCTCGGACCGAGCTCAGCGCAAGCGGATCGACGCGGTCATGCCGCAAGGATACTACGGAAGCACGTCGCGCCAAGCCGCACACGCGGCAGCCCGGTCCTAGCCCGCAGCCAGCAGCGACGAGCGCGAGAACCGCGCGACAAATGCGTCCGCGCCGCCGTGCGACCCGGTACCGGCGAGGTCGCCACCGGTCGAGCCGACAACGATCACGTCCTCGTCGGTGATGACCACGTCGTCGGCTCGATCGTCGGCGGCGGTCCCGAGCTGCTCGACATGGACGACGGCACCGTCGCCATCGAGGATCGCAACGTACGCGTCGAAGCCGCCGGCATTCGCGAGGCCGAGCGCGCCGCGCGTCGTGCCTGCGACGAAGACATGCCCGGCCGCATCGACGGCGAGCTTGCTCGCGAATGTCTCGACCGCCGCAGTGCCGATGCGCCGCGTCCACACGAGCTGCCTGGAATCGGCCGCATACTTCATCACGAACGCACTCGCGCGGCCGTCGTTCTCGAATCCACCGCTGTCGAGATCGGAGAACGAGATCGCGAGGACGTAGATGTTGCCCGCGGCATCGAGCGCGACGTCGAGCGCGGCGTCGATGTCTTCGGTGCCGCGCTGCGAGCCCCACGACGGCCGCTCGCCGAGCGCGCCGATGCCGAGGACGAACGCGTCGAACGAGCCGGCCCATCCATCGACGAGCGGCCCCGCCGCAGCGCCGGCGACGAACACGCCGCCGTTACCGTCGAGCGCGAGACCTTCCGCCCGCTCGGGGGCGCCGGTCCGGATCGCGTCGCTCGCGACGAGCTGGCCGCTCGCCGACAGCGTATCGAGCCGGATGTCGTCGTCGCCGATCACCTGCTCGTCCATCACGCCCGCGACGAGCAGCCCGCCGTCGCGCGCGACGATCGCCTGGCCACGATCGTGTCCAGCGGTGCCGTACTGCGTGCTCCACCGCGTCGCGCCAGATGCATCGATCCGTGCGACCACGATGTCCTGCAGTCCGTGCGATGTCTGTCCCGGCAGCACGCCGTCGGTGACGCCCGTGATCGCGACCCCGTCGTCGGTGATCGTGAGGTCCTCGAGCGCCTCGTCGCCTGTCGAGCCGAGCTGCGTGACCCAGCCGTCACCACTCGTCGGGATTGCGGTAACGAAGAGGTCCGCGCCACCGGTGCTGACTCCGAGCGCGCTGCTCGTCGTGCCGGCGACGTAGATCGTGCCGGCGGCATCGACACCGACGCTGGTCGCGGCGTCGCTCCCTGGACCGCCGAGCTGGCGCACCGACCAGGGGGCCGGCGCGTCGGGGGACGCATCCCCCGCCCCTGCATCGGTTCGCAGATCCGACGAGCCACACGCCGCAACCAGGACCAGCAACCAGGAACGAGCGCCCATATC
>JABFXX010000238.1 GCA_013368795.1 Kofleriaceae bacterium | reverse complement strand
ATCGGAACACGCCGTGCTGAGCCGCTCGCTCCCTGCCCTGCTCGTCGTCGCGCTCGCGCTTCCGCGCGTCGCGCACGCCGATCGCGTCGTCGCGGTCACGCCGCTGTCGACGCTCGGCAGCGAGGACAAGTCGGTGTCGACGAAGAAGCTGCTCGGCCAGATCGAGCAAGCGATCGCGTCACTGCCGGGCACGAAGGTCGTCACCTCGGTGCAGGTCGCGTCCGCGATCGACAAGGCGAAGAAGCCGCAGCTCAAGCAGTGCGAAGGCGACTCGGCCTGCGTGACCGAGCTCGGCAAGCTCGTCGGCGCATCGCTCGTCATCACCGGCGAGGTCGGTGGCCTCGGCGACTCGCGCGTCATCTATCTCAAGACGACCGACGTCGGCGCCGCACGCGAGCTCCGCTCGACGACGCTCTCGATCGGCGCGGCGAACGCGGCCGACACGCCGATGGGCGCTGCGGTGCGCCTGCTCGAGCCCGACCGCTACCGCGGCACCGTGCGGTTCAACTTCGACGTCGGCGGCGCGACCGTGCTCGTCAACGGCACCAAGGTCCAGCCCAACGCGACGCGCGAGATCACGCTCCCCGTCGGCACGCACGCGGTCACCGTGACGCACCCGCAGTATCACAACTTCGTGAAGTTCGTGGACGTCGACTACGGCCGCGTCACCGACGTCGCCGTCGTGATGAAGCAGTACCCGATCGTCGAGGGCGACATCCACGGCCGTCCCGGCTCGCGCGACACGATCATCGAGAAGGAGCCGCCGGTCTGGCGTCGCTGGTACGTCGCCGGCCCCGCGATCGTCGTGCTCGCCGTCGGCGCGGGCATCCTCGCCGGCGTGATCGTTCACGACTTCCCGCAGTACGACAACTGCCGGAAGGTCGGCGGGATGGACTGCAAATAACCGCCTGCACGTGCACCTGCACGGCGAGTGGCTCGAGCCAGCGATCTCTGCATCGCGTCGACCGATAGCTGAAGACGGCGACCTGAATGCTAGTTGGGGACGGTCTTCACTTGCTTAAGTTGCGCTCTGCAACGCCTCAAGATCGCACGAGGGCGTACCAGTCTTTTTAAGTTGTGGTCGTACGCGGCGAGAAGCTTGGCCCCCGCGACCAGTCGTGTCCGAATGCCGGAACTTAAACTTACCGGTACCAGCTCGTGGAGTTATCGCTGGTTGCGGATCGCAACTTAAGCAACTTAAGACCGTCCCCGTTACTGCGTGTGGACTACTGCTTCGCGAGCATCGCGGCGAGCTGGTTGAGCCGCTTGTTCGCCGCACCGAAGTCGCCGTCGTTGTAGCGCTGCATGACGTCGCCGATGATGTCGGCGAGCTGCTTGTTCGTCGCCTCGTCGACCTTCGTCGCCTTCACCTGCGCCGACAGGCGCGCGGTCTTCGCCTGGATGAACGCGCGATTGACGGTGATCGCGTCGACGGTCGCGACGAGCTGAGCCGCGGCGAAGTACGCCTTGCTCATGTCGTTGTCGTTCATCGCGCGACTCGCCTCGCTCTCGAGCGACTGCGCCGGGCCGGGCAAGTCGGAGCTGATGATGCCCTTCTTGTTCATCGCCGAGCGCGCCTTGCCGATCAGCGCGCTGACGTCCTTGTTCGTGTAGTTGCCGCCCTTGGGCGCGGTCTGCTGGATGATCACCGGCGCGGCGCCCGTCGAGCACGAGTCCTTCCAGCGCTGCGCGGACTCGAAGTCGCGCTGGGTCAGCGCACGCTCGCGCTCGGCGACGCGCGCTTCGCGATCGGCGACGGCCTTCTCGCGCGATGCGATCTCGGCCTCGCGACCCGCGACGTTCGCGGACTTGTCGCCCGTCTGCTTCATCGCATCGAGCTTGCTGTTGACCATGCTGATGAGATCGGAGGTCGACGTCTCGAGCTGCGTGTCGAGGTCGTCGCGCTTCTTGAGCTGCTCCGATGCGTCGCCGCCCTTGGCCTGGATCTCTTTGATCTCGAGATCGATCTTGTCGCGATCGTCCTGCAGCTTCTTGCGGGTCTCGAGCAGCTTGTCGCGACGCGCGATCAGTTCCTGCTGCGCTTTGACGGCGGCGGGGTCGGGCGCCGTGTCGGCATCGCCTTTGTTCTTACAGCCGGATACCGCGACACCCAGACATAGGAGAACGACGAGCCCCGCAGTGCGCATACCCCTCGATTGTACGGGATCCGCTGGGTGGTTTCCGACTTTTGGCCGTACAGTCCCGGCATGCTGCTGTACCACGACCCTCGTGCTCCAAATCCCCGTCGGGTGCGCATCTTCCTGGCCGAGAAGAACGTGGCGTACGACACGATCGAGGTCCTGATCGCCAACGCCGCTCACCAGACCGAGGAGTTCCGCCGCAAGAACCCTCTGTCGCTGTTGCCCGTCCTCGAGCTTCCGGACGGTCGCATCCTGCGCGAGTCGATGGCGATCTGCCGCTACATCGAGGAGCAGTTCCCCGATCCGAACCTGTTCGGCAGCGACGCGTGGGAGCGCGCGCAGATCGAGATGTGGAACCGTCACGCCGAGCTCGAGCTGCTGTGGCCGATCTCGCAGGTGTTCCGCAACTCGCACACGTTCTGGAACGGCCGCATCAAGCAAGCACCGGACTTCGCGCAAATCATGCGCGAGCACATCTCGCTGCGGTTCGACTGGCTCGAGGGCGAGCTCAGCAGGCGGCCGTGGATGGCGGGCGATCGATTCACGGTCGCCGACATCACGGCGATGTGCGCGATCGACTTCGGCAAGGTCAGCGATATCCGCATCAAGGCGGATGTCCATCCGAACCTCGCGGCGTGGCACAAGCGCGTGAGCGAGCGCCCGACGTCGAAGGCATAGTGTGAGCGTGCATCCCGTCCACGACATCGAGGTCCCCGCCGACATCCGCGAGTGGGTGCCGACCGTGATCGAGATTCCCCGCGGCTCGCACCTCAAGTACGAGGTCGACAAGCCGACCGGCATGCTGCGCCTCGATCGCGTGCTGTACAGCGCGGTGTTCTATCCCGCGAACTACGGCTTCATCCCGCGCACGCACGCCGAGGATGGCGATCCGCTCGACATCCTCGTGCTCATGCAGGAGCCCGTCGAGCCGCTGACGCTGTTGCGCGCGCGTGCACTCGGCGGCCTGCGCATGGTCGACGACAAGGGCGGCGACGACAAGATCGTGTCGGTGTGCGTCGACGATCCGGCGTACCAGCAGTACCAGAGCCTCGAGGAGCTACCGCCGCACATCATGAAGGAGCTCGATCGCTTCTTCCGCGACTACAAGACGCTCGAGGAGAAGCGCGTCGACGTGTCTGGTTTCTACGATCGCGACAAGGCACTCGAGATCATCGCCGCATCGCGCGCAGCATACGAGCGCGGCGAAGGTCGTTAACGCAGCGCGAGCTGGCCGCACGCGGCGCCGACATCGGAGCCGCCGGAGTAGCGGCGATGACTCGGCAGGCCGAGCGCGGCGCGGAACTCTGCCTCGCGCGGCGAGCGCTGGTACGGATCGTCGGCGCCGATCGCGTTGTACGGGATGACCGACAGGCGCGGCCGCCTGCCCGTCTGCTCCTCGAACGCGCGCGCCCTCGCCGCGAGCGCACGCGCATCGTCGTCGGAGTCGTTGACGCCGGCGAGCAGCGTGATCGCCCACATCGGCGAGAGCCCGGTCAGCGCCGCGTGCTCCGCGGCGGCGGCGAGCACGTCGTCGAGATCGTGGGCACGCGCGATCGGCATCAGCGACTTGCGCCGCTCGCGCACCGCGCTGTGGATCGAGATGCCGAGCCGCACGTTCGGCGCCTCGCGTGCGAGCCTGCGGATGCCGACCGGCAGTCCCGCGGTGCACACGGTGATCGCGCGCGCGTCGATGCCGAGCGCGCACGGCTCGCTCATCACCGCGATCGCGGCGAGCACCTCGTCGAGGTTCGCGAGCGGCTCGCCCATACCCTGAAAGACGACGCCGTGCACGCGGCCATGCGGCAAGCGCGCGCGGACGACGCGCACCTGCTCGACGATCTCCCACGCGGCGAGATTGCGCGACAGGCCGAGCCGACCGGTCGCACAGAACGAGCACGCGAGCGCGCAGCCGACCTGCGAGCTCACGCACACGCTGAAGCGCTCCGGATGCTCGAGCGGGATGCGCACCGTCTCGAATCGCGCGCCATCGGGAGCCGCGAGCAGGTACTTCACGAACGGATCGATCTGGCTCGGGGTCTCACTGACGACGTCGAGCGCCGGTACGTGGCCACACGCACGTACGGCGTCTGCGGCGCTGCGGCGAATCGCGGAGGTCGCGGCAATCGGCTCGCCGCGGTGAACGCGCGCCACCAGCTTGCGCGCTTCGGCCAGGGTGACCCCGGGCACGGCGGTCGCCAAACGTTCAGGTGTGAGGGCTTGAAGCGCGAGCATTCGCAAGACTTACGTGATGGCGTAGACCTTACACTTTGCTGCGTACGTTCGGGCCCAGTAGACTTCGATCGTGGCGTACCCCCAGGTAGTCCGAGTCTTTGCGACATCTCAGGACCCTGATTTCGACGGACCTTGGCAGGCCCGTACGCCCTCGAACAGCACCGGCTCCGCCGTCGTGATCGGCAAGGGGCTTCTGCTGACGGGAGCGCACGTCGTCGCCAATGCGACGTTCCTTCAGATCCAGAAGGTCTCGCATCCGGACAAAGCAATCGCGCGCGTGAAGGCCGTCAGCCATGACTGCGACCTCGCGCTGCTCGAGGTCACTGATCCTCCGAATTTCCTTGATGATATCGAGCCCGCCGAGGTCGGCGAGATGCCGAAGCTTCGCGACGAGGTCGCCGTCGTCGGCTACCCGGTCGGCGGCGAGGAGATCTCGATCACCGAGGGCGTCGTGTCGCGCATCGAGGTCCAGCGCTACAGCCACAGCCAGCGCCACATGCTGGCCGTGACGGTCGACGCCGCGATCAACGCCGGCAACAGCGGCGGCCCCGTGTTCGGTGAGGGCAAGGTCGTCGGCATCGCGTTCCAGAAGCTCACCGGGGTCGACAACATCGGCGAGATGGTGCCGCCGCCGATCATCCGCGCGTTCCTCGATGGCGTCGCCAAGGGCAAGCGTCCGGAGATCCCGGCGCTCGGCATCACGACCCAGAACCTCGAGAATCCACTCCTGCGCAAGCAGCTCGGCCTGGGCGATGGCCAGCGCGGTGTCGTCGTGCTCCACGTCGACTACGCGGGCAGCTCCGATGGCGTGCTCCAGGAGCGCGACGTCATCACGACGATCGACGGCCAGTCGATCGCGAACAACGGCACCGTCCAGTTCCTGGGGCGCCACCGCACGCGCTACGACGTCGTGCTCGGTTATCGCTACATCGGCGACAAGGTGAAGCTCGACATCATGCGCGGCGGCAAGCCGAAGACCGTCGAGCTCGAGCTGAAGGCGTGGTGTCCGCTCGTGCCTCGCTCGCGCTACGACCAGCCGCCGCAGTACTTCGTCTACGGCGGTCTCGTGTTCCAGCAGCTGACGCGCGACTACCTGACGACCTGGGACAAGTGGTGGAACAAGGCTCCGAAGGAGTTCTTGAACTACTACTACCTGGGCTACCGGACGGCCGCGCAGCACGAGGTCGTGATCCTCACGCAGATCCTCGCCGACGAGATCAACATCGGCTACTCGCACCTCTACAACGAGGCGATCGCGACGCTGAACGGCAAGCAGCCGCTCGACATGGTCGACTTCGTCCAGCAGCTGTCGAGCGCGCACGGCGTCGTCGAGCTCACGACGACCTCGGGCGGCATGATCATGCTCGACGCCGACGAGGTCCGCAAAGCGACGCCTCGCATCCTCGCGCGCTATCACATCCCGCGCGATCGCACGCCGGGCCTGCCCGGCTCGCTCGAGTCGCCGCCGCTTCGCGCAGCCGCGAGCTAGCTCGGGCTACCGATCGTCGGCAGCATCACCGCGACGAGCGTGCCGCCGGTCGCGCGCGGCGCGACGCGCAGTCCGCCGCGATGATGGTCGACGACCTGCTGGACGATCGCGAGGCCGAGCCCCGCGCCGACGCGCTTTGTCGACGGCAGGCCGGACGGCGGCAGCGTCAGGCCACCGACGCCAGTATCGGCGACCTCGAGCAGCACGGTCGACGGCGTCGCACCGCGGACTGCGACATGGAGCTGGCCGCCGCCGCGCATCGCGTCGCACGCGTTGATGACGAGGTTCAGCACGACCTGCTCGAGCTGCGGCCGTACGCCCATCACCGGGCGCAGCCCGTCGGCGAGCTCGACCGTGACCCGGACGTCGATCGGGATCATCCGGCGGACGATCACCATCGCATCTCGCACGACGGCCGCGAGATCGAGCGGCTCGGGCGTCGGCCCACCACCGCGCGCGTAGGACAGAAGGCTCGCGTTCAGGCGCGCCATCGTCTCGATCACCGTGCGGACCTGCGGCCACAGCTCCGGCGCGTCCTCGGGACGGCGCAGCATCAGCTCGAGGCTCGATTCGAGCACGGCGAGGTAGTTGTTGAAGTCGTGCACGACGCCGGCGGTCAACCGGCCGAGCAGGCGATGCGAGTCCTCGGGAGGAATCGAGCCGCGCGGCCGCGGCGTGCGCAGGGTCGCGACAGCCGCCTTCACCTCGCCGATGTCGCTCGCGACGTAGCGATCGGCACCCGCGGCGAGGTAGCGCTCTCGCTGTTCCTCGGAGCCCGAGTCCGCGATCACGACGATCGACGGCGCCACCGCGAGCTCGCGCACGCGCTGGATGAGCTGCGTGCCCTCGCCGTCGGGTAGGACGACACCTGTCACGACCACATCCGGTTTCGCATCGGCGACCGCGCGGAGCGCACTCTGCACGTCGGGCACTGCGCCCTGGATGACCACGTTGGTCAGCTCGCCGAGCGCCTCTACGAGATCGAGGCGCGCCTGCTTCGAACCATCGACGATCAACACCTTCATCGCCGGTATTCGACGCCATCCGACGCGAATCGACCGTCGGTCCTACGAGGATCATCTAGACGGCATTCGTCGCGTTCTCGCGTCGGCGTCTGTCCTACACGCGGACCTACACCAGGTTGTGCTCGAGCGCGTAACGCGTGAGCTCGGCGTTGCTCGACATGCCCATCTTCTCGAGCAGGCGCGTCCGGTACGTGCTCACCGTCTTCACCGAGAGGTGCATCTGCGCGGCGATCTCGGAGACGCTGTTGCCGGATGCAATGCCGCGCATGACGTCGAACTCGCGATCGGAGAGCCGCTCGTGAGGGCTCTCCGGTGCGGTCCCGCCGACGTCGGCAGCGAGCCGTTCGGCGAGGGTTTCGCTGACGTACTTGCCGCCGCGGATCACCTTCGAGATCGCGGTTACGAGCTGCTCTGGCGCCGCCGACTTGGTGAGGTAACCCGCGGCACCGGCGCGCAGCGCGCGGACCGCGAATTGCTCCTCTCCGTGGAGGCTCATGATGAGGACCGGGAGCTTGGGATGCCGATGCTTGATCTCGTGCAGGAGGTCAAAGCCGCTGCGGCCCGGCATCGACAGGTCCAGGACGACCGCATCGAACGTCTCGTCGAGCGCAGCCAGCGCGTCCGTGCCGTTGCCCGCCTCGGCCACGACGATGCTGGCGAAGTTGTCCTCGAGGATCGCGCGCACACCTCGTCTCACTACGACATGGTCGTCGACGAGCAGGATCCGGTGCACGGGACCGTATTGTAACGTAGCGTCGTACCTATGGCGGAAGGGAAGTCAGCGGTGATGGCGCGTCAACTCGATGCCGCTCAGGCAATCACCCACGTCGGCAGCTGGGAATGGGACATGGCGACGGGTGTCGTGACCTGGTCCGACGAGCTGTACCGGATCTACGGCATGTCACCGCAGTCGCAGCCGATCACGTTCGATGCGTTCATTGCCTCACTCGTCCCGTCCGAGCGCGAACGCATTCGCACCGAGATCGCCGGAGCGGTCGAACGCGGTGGTCGGTTCTCGTATCGCGAGCAGATCGTCCGCCCCGATGGCACGATCCGCGTGCTCGACACCGTCGGTGAGGTCGTCGCCGACGACGCTGGCAAGCCGATCGGTCTCATCGGCACGTGCCGCGACGTCACCGACGAGGAGATGCTGTCGCGCACCCGCCAGCGCGCCGAGCGCGTCCGCGCCGGCGAACGCGAGGCGCTCGAGCTGCTCGCGTCGGGCGCGCCGCTCGAGGACGTGCTCACCGTGATCGTCAAAATGATCGAGGAGCTGACGCCGTGGGCGCTCGCGTCGATCCTGCTCCTCGACGACGGCAAGCTCCGCCACGGCGCCGCCCCGCACCTGCCCGTCGAGTACAACCGCGCGATCGACGGCGCGCAGATCGGCCCGAAGGCCGGCTCGTGCGGCACCGCCGCCTACCGAGGCGAGGCGGTGTTCGTCGCGAACATCGAGACCGATCCGCTGTGGATCGGCTATCGCCACCTCGTCGAGCCCTACGGCCTGCGGGCGTGCTGGTCGTCTCCGATCAAGAGCGCCGAGGGCGGCGTCGTCGGCACGTTCGCGCTGTACTTCCGCGAGCCCGTCGAGCAGACCGCCCTGCCCCGCGATCTCGTCGCGCGCGCCGCGCATGTCGCCGGCATCGCGATCGAGCGCCGCCAGCTCGACGATCAGCTGCGCGCGCTGCCCGAGCGCCTCGAGGCCGTGCGCGAGGAGGAGCGGACGAGCATCGCGCGCGAGATCCACGACGAGCTCGGTCAGGCGCTGACCGCGCTCAAGCTCGACATCGCGTGGATCGCGCGCCGCACGAAGACCGGCGGTGACGAGGTCGCGCGCAAGCTCGACGAGATGGCGCACTCGACCGACGACATCATCACGACGGTGCGCCGGATCTCGTCGGAGCTGCGGCCCGGCATCCTCGACTCGGTCGGCCTGCGCGCCGCACTCGAATGGCAGGCGGAGGACTTCACGCGGCGCACCGGCATCCCGTGCGAGGTGAGGTCCGACGTCGGCGAGCTGCAGCTCGAGCGCAGCCTGTCGACGGCCGTGTTTCGCATCTTCCAGGAGGCGCTGACGAATGTCGCGCGCCACGCGAACGCGACCCGTGTCGAGGTCTATCTCCGCCTCGAGCGAGGCATGCTGAAGCTCGACATCTCCGACGACGGCGTCGGTGTTCCCGAGATCGCGCCGCGCAACTCGTCGCTCGGCCTGCTCGGCATGCGCGAGCGCGCGCGCCGGTGCGGCGGCGAGTGCACGATCCGGCGGCGCTCACCGCGCGGAACGATCGTGTCGGTGTCCGTGCCGCTTCGCTTCCCGAAGGCGCACGACCACGACCACGAGCTCGGGACGGGCTAAGTCAGCTCGATGAGGAGGTCGCCGGTATCGACGGCCTGACCCGCCTGCTTCGCGACCTGCGTGACCTTGCCGCCGCGCTCGGAGACAATCTCGTTCTCCATCTTCATCGCCTCGAGCACGATCACGGGCGCGCCGGGCGCGACCTCGTCGCCGACAGCAACGAGCACCTTGACGACCTTGCCGGCGATCGGCGCACGCAGCGTCTCGCCGCGCGCCTGACCGCGAGGCTGTGCAGCGGCGGCGAGCCGGCGATGAAGCGCATCCTCGACCTGCAGCGTGGCCTCACTGGCGCCTACCGAAGCCGCGATGCCATTGCGCCGCTTGTCGAGGTCGACGAGGTAGTTCCTGCCGCCGAGCTGGATCGACCACGTGCCGGGGCGGATCGCGCGGCCGTCGACCTCGTGGGCCTGGCCGTCGATCGTGACGCGGAAGCGGCCATCGGGGAGTGGACCCTCGACCGTGACACTACGGTCGCGGCCATCTGCCGTAACGATCAGCTCGCGCTTCATGTGCGCCTACTTATATGCTATCCGCAGGCGACGTGCCGAGCCTGACCGACGTATTGCTCGAACGCCGCATCATCGTGTGTGTCGGCTCCGGTGGCGTGGGCAAGACCACGACCGCAGCGACGCTCGCGCTGGCGGCGGCCCGCCGCGGCAAGCGGACACTGGTCCTGACGATCGATCCGGCCAAGCGCCTCGCGAACTCGCTGGGTTTGCAGGCGCTCGGTCACCAGGTCCAGGAGGTCGACCGTGCGCTGGTGCGCACCGGCGCGCCGTCGCAGACCGGCGAGCTGCACGCGATGATGCTCGATCAGAAGGCCGCGTTCGACGAGGTTGTCGCCAAGCACGCGAAGGACCCTCAGGCGGTGAAGCGGATCCTGACGAACCCGGTGTACGCCCAGATCTCGGGCTCGCTCGCGGGCGCGCAGGAGTACGCCGCGATGGCGAAGCTCCACGACTTCGATCAGACGGGCTCGTGGGACACGATCGTCGTCGACACGCCGCCGACCGCGCACGCGCTCGACTTCCTCGATGCGCCGCGCAAGCTCTCCGAGGCAATCGACTCGCCCGCGATCGAGTGGTTCCGAAAGCTCCAGGGCGGTTCGGGCTCGGGCTGGTCGTTCGTCGGCAAGACCGGCGCGTTCGTGCTGAAGCGGCTCGCCAAGTTCGTCGGCTCGCAGTTCATCGACGACCTCGGCGTGTTCTTCACCGAGTTCAACGACATCCTCGGCGGGTTCAGAAAGCGCGCGGAGGAGACGTTCGCGCTGCTCCGCCAGCCGCGCGTCGGGTTCGTGCTCGTCGCGAGCCCCGAGCCGATGGCGGTGCGCGAGGCGCTGTTCTTCCACGAGCGACTCGTGACCGCGGCGATGCCGTTCGTCGGGTTCGTCGTCAACAAGGTGCATCCCGCGCTGCCGACCAACGCAGACGAGCCCGCGGTCGTGGCGGCGCTGTCCGCGAATCCCGGCATTGCCGCGCTCGGACTGTCGGGCACGACGAAGACGATGGCGGCGCAGGCGCTGTTCAGCGCGCACGGCGAGCTCGAGACGCTCGCGGAGGCAGACCGTGCCGCGATCGAGCAGCTCCGCGCGGCCGGCGGTGCGAAGTCGCTGCTGATCGAAGTGCCGCTGCTCCGCGACGACGTCCACGACGTCCAGCGGCTCGTCGGCCTCGAGCGCTACCTGCTCGCATGAGCCCGATCGTCATCATCGTCGCGGTGCTCGCCACGATCGCGTTCTTCATCGCGATCCGCACGGTGCCTGTGAGCGAGCCGGCGACCCACGGCGGCGAGCCCGATCTCGCACCGCTGACGTGGAAGCCGAAGGCTCAGCGCTGGAGCCAGACCGTCGTGTTTCGCGGCGGTACGCTCGAGGTCTGCCTCGATGGCAACGAGACCGGGCCATCGGCAGAGGCGATGGGCGCGTGGCTCGATCTGCGGCAGCGGCTGCAGGATCAGTGGGACAGCGTCGTCGACTACGTGATCCGCGAGACCGCGCGCGTCGGCGTGCAGAGCTACGAGCCCGACGAATTCGCGGCGACGTCGGTCGACGTCTGCCCCGAGGACCCGTTCGACGGCGGCGACATCGTGTTCTGGTTCACGATCGCGAGCGAGCTCGGCACGGTGTTCTACGTGCCGCTGCGCGACGGCCGGCCGCTACTTCTCCATCGCGACAGTTAGCGCGGGCAGGAGCGGCGCGGGCACGCCGACCGCGATCGTCACGCGCGTTCCCTGCCGCGAGACGAGCGAGGTCCTGCCGTCGAGTGCGAGCCAGCGCGTGCGCGCGTCGGCGTGATCGATCGTCGCGCCGATCGTCGTGTCGTCGAGCGCGCGGACCGCGGCCTCGTATGCCTCGATCGCGTCGATCTCGCTGTCCCACTCGTAGCGCGCGAGGCCGACCGCCGGACCGGCATCGCCGAGCGAGACCGTGATGACGCGATCGCCGGCCCAGCCCGCGGCCGCGATGTTCGCGGTCTCGACCGGGATGCCGTGCGCGCGCAGGAACAGCGCGAACCCGAGCTCGCCCCACACCGTCGAGTGCACGAGCTTGGCGTCGGGCAGCTCGGCCGGGATGTCGAGCGTGACGTGGACCGGTTGCTCGTCGGCAGCGTACTTCTCGGGATGGAGGATCTGCTCGGTCGAGCGCGGCGGCCGCTTGTAGGCGGCATCGACCGCCGACCACGACTCGTACCGGCGAAGCGACGCGACGAACGCGAGCCCGGCGCGGAACGGGAACAGCATCGCCTCGCGGATCGCGACCGGCGCCTTGTCGAGCGCATCGCCGGTCGGCATCGTCATCGCGCGACCGAGGTCGAGCGTGACCTGCGTGTTGTCCCACGGCGCACTCTTGCCCTTGCGTGCGAGCACGAGCTCGATCAGGAGCGCGATGCCATCACCCTCGACGAGCGCGCGGCGAGCGAGCGACGCGTCATTCTCGCCCGCCGGCACGGCGACGAACGCGGCGAAGTCAAACTTCGCATCGCGCAGCGCTCGCTCGGTCGCGACGAGCTCGTTCCACGCGGGATCCGGAGCGCGCCGGTCGATCTGGTCGGTGTAGAGCGAGACGAGCGTGGCGCGATAATCGAGATCGCGCGGGATCAGGCCCCAGCGGGCAAGCGCGATGCCCTCGGCGCGGGTCGCCGCTTGTACGGCGGGGTCATCTGCGAGCTTCGCGAGGCGCGTACGCAGCGCTTCGCGATCGAGGGTCGCGGTCGTCGGCGCATCGTCGCGCGCGGGCTTCTTCGCGGCCTTCTTCTGCGTGAGGCCGCGCTGCTTCGCGATCTCCTTGGCGAGCGAGCTATCCGCGCGAGCGGTAGGTGCGCTGCACAGGGCGAAGACGATGCTCGGCAGCAGCCAGCGCGTCACCGCGGCAGCATAGCGCGTGTCTCGTGGACCGCAGCTTTTGAGCCTCTGGAGCCACGCCGCCGCTCCTCCCGCGCGGTTTCGCGGAGATGCAGCTGGCATCGCCGTTGCTGTGTTGCGTCGCATGTCCCGCAGGTTCACGTCCGTACTCTTCCTCTTAGCGCTGCTGGTGGTGCCGCGATTCGCTGCCGCAGACGACACGGACAAGTCGCTATCTCCGTACTTCTTCGTCGAGGGCGCAGCGCCGGGCGTCGAGGCATTGCCGCTCGAGAGCACGAAGGCAGACGTCCGCATCACCGGCGTGATCGCCGACGTGACCGTCAGACAGATGTACAGGAACGACGGTGATCGAACGATCAGCGCGCGCTACGTATTCCCGGCTTCGACGCGCGCCGCGGTCTACGGGATGAAGATGAAGATCGGGCAGCGCGTGATCGACGCGAAGATCAAGGAGCGCGAGGAAGCCCGCAAGGAATACGAGGAGGCCAAGGCGGCCGGCAAGACCGCGTCACTGCTCGAGCAGGACCGGCCGAACGTGTTCTCGATGAACGTCTCGAACATCCTCCCGAAGGATCGGATCGAGGTCGAGCTGCACTACACCGAGCTGCTCGTGCCGACCGACGGCATCTACGAGCTCGTGTATCCGACCGTGGTCGGACCTCGCTACGCCAGTGAGACCGTGGACACGAAGGCCGCCACCAACCGGTTCATGAACACGGCGTACACGCACGCGGGCGCGACGCCGAACTACGCGTTCGACATCAACGTCCAGGTCGCGGCCGGCATGAAGATCCAGGCACTCGACTCGCCGTCGCACGCGATCAAGACGACGTTCGGCATGGCCAACACGACCGCGAACGTCGCGCTCGACAACGGCGCGGCGACCGGCAACAAGGACTTCGTCCTGCGCTATCGCCTCGCCGGCGACAACATCACGCCGGGCCTGCTGATGTTCCCGGGCAGCAAGGAGAACTTCTTCCTGATGATGGTGCAGCCGCCGCACCGTCCCGCGCTCGAGATGATCCCGCCGCGCGAGTACGTGTTCATCATCGACGTGTCGGGCTCGATGAACGGCTTCCCGCTCGACACGACGAAGGCGCTCATGCGCGACCTGCTCGGTCGCCTGCGCCCGACCGATCGCTTCAACGTGCTGCTGTTCTCGGGTGGCTCGAGCCTGTTCTCGGAGAAGTCGGTCGACGCCGACAAGGACAAGATCGCCGACGCGATCGCGTTCATCGATCGCGAGCAGGGCGGCGGCGGCACCGAGCTGCTTCCGGCGATGCAGCGTGCGATGCAGCTGCCGCGCGTCGCGAAGGACATCTCGCGTAGCTTCGTCGTCGTCACCGACGGCTACATCGGCGAGGAGACCGCGATGTTCGAGCACATCCGCAACCACCTCGGCGAGGCGAACGTGTTCTCGTTTGGCATCGGCAGCTCGGTCAACCGCCACCTCACCGATGGCATCGCGAGGGCCGGCCAGGGCGAGCCGTTCGTCATCCTCGACCAGAAGCAGGCGGCGGTGAGCGCGAAGAAGTTCCGCGAGTACGTCGAGTCGCCGGTGCTCACACAGGTGAAGGTCTCGTTCGACGGCTTCGACACCTACGACGTCCAGCCGAAGGTCCTGCCCGACGTGTTCGCGAACCGTCCGGTCGTCGTGTTCGGCAAGTACAAGGGCACGCCGAGCGGCAAGATCACGCTGACCGGCGTCTCGGGTAAGGGTCGCTTCGTCTCGACGATCGAGCCCGGCAAGGTCACGCCGGACGCGGCGAACTCGGCGCTGTCGTACCTGTGGGCGCGCGCGAGGATCAGCGAGCTCACGGACTTCTTCGGCGACGGTGGCAAGAAGGAGGTCGTGAAGCTCGGCCTCCAGTACAACCTGCTGACCCAGTTCACGTCGTTCATCGCGGTCGAGCAGATCGTCCGCGCGACCGACGGCTCGACCGACGTCAACCAGCCGCTGCCGATGCCGGCCGGCGTCAGCGACCTCTCGGTCGGCATGGAGGTCGGTCCGGAGCCCGGACTGCCGATCCTGCTCGCGATCATCGGCATCGGTCTCGTCCTGTGGACGCGCCGCAGTCGCCTCGCGAAGCGGAGCGCCGCGTGACCTGGCTGCGCGAGCATCGCTGGCGGATCGCCGCCGCCGTCGTCGCGCTGGCGGTCGTCGTCGTCGGTAAGCAGTTCTACCGGGACGCGACCGCAGCCGACCTGCGGTGGATCCTCGCGCCGACGGCGCAGCTGGTGTCGTGGGTGAGCGGCGGCCACTTCGTCTACGAGTCCGGGGCCGGCTGGATCGATCCGCACATCAAGTTCATCATCGCGCCGCCGTGCGCGGGCCTGAACTTCGCGCTCGCCGCGTTCCTCGCGCTCGCGCTCGGCGCCCTGCCCTCGATGGTGACCGCGCGCGGCACGGCCCTCCGCCTCGCCGGTGCGGCCGCGGTCGCGTACGTCGCGACGCTCGTCGTCAACACGACGCGGATCGCGATCGCGATCGCGATGCACCGGGGCACGATCGATATCGGCGGCTACGACCGCGCGGAGCTGCACCGGATCGAAGGCATCGTCGTCTACCTCGGCGGTCTGTGCGTGCTGTACGGCATCGCGCGGAGCGTCGCGAACAGGAGCCATCATGTCGCCACTCGCTGAGCGCCTGCGCTCGCTGCGCTGGATGCTCGTCCCGATCACCGCCTATCTCGTGATCACGCTCGCGCTGCCGATCGCGAACGGCGCGGCGGCACGTCACGACTTCGTAAGACATGCGGCGTGGGTGCTCGGCGGCTGCGTTGCCGTCGTTGCAGTCGCCCTGGTCGGTGTCACGCTCGTGGAGCTCGTTCGAACCAACCTGTGGAGGAAGCGATGAAGACCGTGACGATCCTGCTCGCGCTCGGCGGCCTCGCCGGTACCGCGCATGCCGACCAGTGCGAATGGGTCAGCGAGACGCAAGCCGCGAAGGCCGCCGCGATCCTCGCGAAGAAGCCGAAGCTGATCGAGTTCTGCGAGCCGTGCGGCGATGCTGCGCCGGGCGAGCCGTTCGTACCGAAGACGATCGAGCGCGCCGCGGTCGGCGACGGCTACCAGGCCGTCTCGATCGACGGTCGCTCGTACGACCTCGCCTACACGTTTGCGAAGACGACCGACACCCGTTACGAGAACATGGCGATGCTCGTCGGCTGCCCGGCCGACGGCGTTTCGCCGAGCCTCAAGATCGAATCGGAGACGCCGAGCGGCGTGATGATCACGGCCGACGACCATCGTCCGCCGGCGCAGCCGCCCGTCGTTCTCGACGAGTTACCTCCGCCCGAGACCGAGCGCGTCGTGCTCGCCGCACCTCCGTCGTCGCCGCAGACCATCGTTTACTCGACGACGTACACGCAGTCGATCTCGTGGCTCGCCGTCGCGATCGCGGGCGTCGGCGGCTTCTTCGCAGGCGGGATGACGATGCTCGGCGCGATCGCCTTGCGCCGGCGTCGTGCCATGCGCCCGCGGGCGAGCGACCTGCCGCTGCGGTAGTCTGGCGAGGTGAGAACGGTCCGCGCGATACGCTACCTGACACCGCTCCGCGAAGGCGGCTCGGTCCCCGCGATCGTCGAGGCCGACGACGAGGGCACATATGTCACGAAGTTCCGCGGCGCCGCGCAGGGCACGAAGGCGCTCGTCGCGGAGCTCGTCGCCGGCGAGCTCGGCCGTCTGCTCGGGCTGCCCGTTCCCCAGCTCGTCAAGATCGAGATCGACGTGCTGCTCTCGCGCTCCGAGCCCGATCAGGAGCTCCAGGAGCTGCTGAAGAAGAGTGCCGGCATGAACGTCGCGCTCGACTACCTCCCGGGTGCGCTCAACTGGGAGCCGCCGCTCGCGCCGCCGCCCGACCGCGAGCTCGCTGCCAAGGTGGTGTGGTTCGACGCGCTGATCACGAACGTCGATCGCACGGTGAAGAACCCGAACATGCTGATCTGGCACAAGCGGCTTCACCTGATCGATCACGGCGCGGCGCTCTACTTTCACCACGCGTGGAGCGGCCACATCGGTCGCGCGCGCGGCCCGTTCACGTCGGTTCGCCATCACGCGCTGTTGCCGTTTGCCGCGAGCATCGAAGCCGCCGATGCCGCGCTCGCGCCGCTCGTCACCGAGGAGGCGCTGCGCACGATCCTTGCCGAGGTCCCCGACGACTGGCTTTCGGGCGAAGACACGCCCGAGGCAACGCGCGCCGGCTATGTCGAGCACCTGTGGACGCGTCTGCAGGCGCCGCGCGCCTTCGTCGAGGAGGCGGCTCGTGCCCAGCACGTATGACTACTCGATCGTCCGCGTCGTGCCGCGCGTCGAGCGTGGCGAGCAGATCAATGCCGGCGTGATCGTGCAGTGCCCGACCGCGGGATATCTCGGCGCGGAGATCGCGTTCGATCCGGCGAAGCTGCGCGCGCTCGCACCCGACATCGACGTCGCCGAGGTCGAGGCGGCGCTCGCGATCATCCCGCTCATCGCCGCCGGTGATCGGCGGGGCGGACCGATCGCCGAGCTGCCGCGCAACGAGCGCTTCCACTGGCTCGTCGCACCGCGCAGCGCGATCATCCAACCATCGCCCACCCACACCGGCCTGTGTGACGACCCCGCCGCCGCGCTCGCCAAGCTCGTCGATCGCCTCGTTCGTTAGAACGGCGACGGATCGCTGAGCCGGTCGAACTGGCTCTTCAACATCTCGAGTATGCGCGCGATGCTCGCCGCGCTGGCGTTCGCGGCCCCGGCGGCCTCGGCGGCCTTCTGCGCACGCGCGATCGTCGTGGCGGCCGGCTCCCCGCGCTGAGCGCCGTCGAGCGCCGCGGCCCAGAACAGCATCATCGCGGCGGCTTCTTCGTCGGTAGGGATCATCGACATCGCGGATCTACCGGTGACGTTCTCCACCAGCTGTTTGCTCTCGTCTGGCGCCGCCTTCACCATGTCGACGAGCTCCTTGCGTCCCTCCGGGCTCGTTGCGAAGTCATGGAGGCGGCGCGAGTACAGTGCCTCGGCGGCGAGTACGCGGACGAAGTCTGGTGTCGGAGGGACGAGCTCTGCTGCACTGCCGCCGCCGTCGAGCGCGAGCATGCGGCGCTTGCGCTTCAGGTCGGAGAGCATCGAGAGGCCGACCTGAACCTCGAGAAAGTTCCGGCCTTCCTGCACCAGGCGCGTGCCGAGATACAGCCCGTCCGCGAGCGAGGCCGCGGTCGCATCGGTCGCGCTCTCGATCGCGACCGAGCCGATATCGTGCATGGCCAACGTCACGAGGCCCTGTTCTGTCGGCTTCGGTACCGGCGGCAAGCCACCCTTCTCGCTCGCCCACGCGTGGAGCGCGTCGAGCGCATCCGCCCCCTGTGCATACTCCGACAGCGGCGGCGGCGGGTGCTTGAACCTCAGCTCGCGCCACGCGTCGGTGTTGGCCTTCCCGATCGCGATCGCGCGCTCGAGATCCTTCGATGGCGCCGCGCTCACCGTCGGCGTCGCGAGTGCCTCGATCCGCTTCCAGCCGCTGAGAGCTACCGGCGCGGCCGAGCCCGCCTGCGAGCCCGCGGCCGAGCTGTTCGACTCCTTGTTCCTCTTACATCCGACGATCGCGAGCAGTACGAGGCACACCAGACCAGCACGCATGGCCCCGAGTATCGCCGATTAGCTGCTACCGTCGGCCTCCATGAGAAAAGTGTTGTTCGCGTTGTGCCTGCTCGCTGCGGCGTGCGGCAAGAAGAAGGAAGAGAGCTCGTCGGCGAAGGCGACGACTGAAGCGAAGGACGACGACAAGGCCAAGGCGCCCGAGGAGAAGCCGAAGCAGCCGCTGACGGCTGCGTGGATCGGCAAGACCGTCGCCCCTCCGGGCGAGCTGGCGAAGCTCAAGCCCGGCATGAAGATGGACGAGGCGAAGAAGGCCTCGCCGCTCGCCGGCCAGGCCGGCACGCAGGAGAGCGAGATCCAGGACGTCTCGTACGCCGTGCAGGCGCAGCCGAACGACACGATCGACGTGATGATCTACTTGCCCGGTGACAAGAAGGCCGTGATCGAGGAGGCGTGGGGCAAGGGCCAGGACGTCGACCGCGGTGGCAAGCCGGTCACCGTCTGGTTCAACGCCGACACCGGCGTGCGCGCGGCGTGGAGCGTCGGCAGCGACAACGGCGGCGAGCTGCGCTTCGAGGCGTACACGCCGCTCGCAAAGCTGCTCGGCGAGGGCCCGCAGATCGCAGCGCTGGCCAAGCCGTTCGCGGGCAAGACCCAGGACGAGCTGAAGACGGTCTATCCCGAGCTCGTTGCGGACGACCGCGTCGAGCTGCCGGCGACCGAGTGGGAGTTCGGTGGCAGCACCCCGCTGTCGCCCTACCCGATGGACGGCAAGATCGAGAGCCTCGCGTTCTCGATTCCGTTCAAGACGGCCGAGCAGCAGGCCGAGATCATGAAGGTCATCGAGACCAAGTGGGGCAAGGCCAAGGGCAAGGTCGACTTCACCGAGGGTGCGTTCGTCTACAACAAGAAGGATCCGCACATCGAGGTGACCCAGCCCGACGGTGGCTACAACAAGGACAAGATCACGATCCGCATCGGCGGCAAGTAAGCCGCATCTACGAGAGCGAGATCGGCCGCTCGGGCGGGTACGCCTTCGGCAATTGACCTGCTAGGTTGCCCGACCGATGCGGGCCGATCTCCAGCGAGCACTCGAAGCCGGCGCGGTGATCGCGTACGGCGCGACGCCGGGCTGGGCAGCGTGGCTGGCCGCCGAGCTCGCCGAACGCGAAGATCTCGTGGTCGTCGTCGCGCCCGACGATGCGGCCGCCCGGCAGCTCGAAGATGACATCCGGTTCTTCATCGGCGGCGTGCGCGACGCCACCGAGCTCGACGCGATCGCGCCCTTGCCCGGCATCGACGTCTCGCCCTACGCGGATCTCTCGCCCGATCGGTCGTGCATCGTCGACCGCGTCGCGACGCTGTACCGGCTGACGCAGCCGGCGCTGCGGCCCAAGCTCGTGATCACGTCGGCCGAGGCGCTCGCGCGGCGGACGGTCGCGCCGGCGGAGCTCGCGTCGCGCGGCCTGACGATCAAGCAAGGCGAGACGATCGATCGCGACGCGGTGTCGGCGCTGCTCGTCGGTGGTGGGTGGGCGCGGACGCCGGTCGTCGACGAGCCGGGCACGTTCGCGATCCGAGGCGGCGTGATCGATGTCTACGCGCCGCTCGCGCCGCACCCGGTGCGGATCGAGCTGTTCGGCGACGAGGTCGAGTCGCTGCGCTGGTTCGACGCCGAGTCGCAGCGCACGCTGCGCCAGGTCGATCACGTGCACCTGCATCCGGTGCGCGAGACGATCACGACGGGCACGAGCGAGGTCCGGGCGCGGCTGCGCGACTACGCCGACGAGATCGCGTTCCCGTCGAAGGCGACGCGCAGGATCATCGAGCAGCTCGAGGCGGGCGACGTGTTCGTCGGCATCGAGGGCCTGACGCCGGCGTTCCACGACGAGCTCGTCGCGCCCGAGGTGTTCGTCCCCGAGAACGCGCGCTGGCTCGTCGTCGATCCCGATGCGTGCCGGCGCACGATCAGCGACATCTTCAAGGACGCCGACGCGCGGTTCGCGGCGCGCGACAAGAGCAAGGAGCTCGCGTTCCCGCCGGAGCGGCACTACGTCACCGACCTCGCGGCGTTCACCGCGAAGCGCCGCATCGAGTTGCCGACGCTCGAGGTCCACGGCGAGAGCGATGCGACGAAGATCCGCGTCGAGATCGATCCGCTGCGCGTGCTGCGGCAGGAGCTCGATCATGCGCGCACGTTCGGCGATACCGAGCACGTGACGCCGCTGCTCGCGGCGATGAAGCAGTGGAACCAGCTCGGCCTGCGCGTCGCGATCGCGTGCGACTCGCAGAGCCGGACCGATCGACTGCAGGGCGTGCTCGCGGCGCGCGGCGTCGCAGTGCGGGCGGCGACCGCGGGCGAACGGCCGATGCGCGAGCCGGGCATCACGCTCGTTCCCGGCGCGCCCGCGCACTCGTTCGCGTCGCCGAAGGATGGCGTCGTGCTCGTCACCGCCGACGACGTGTTCGGCGAGCGCGTTCACCATCCGAGCGCGAAGAAGAAGCGCGCGAAGGACGCGCTGCTCGGCGGCGTCGCCGACTGGAGTCAGCTCGCGGCCGGCGACTTCCTCGTCCACCAGAAGCACGGCGTCGGCAAATACCTCGGCCTCAAGAAGATCGCGGTCGGCACGGTGTCGATCCTGCAGACGACCGCGGTCGGTGCACCGACGCCGAAGCAGACCGAGATCGACGCGCTCCAGCTCGAGTACGACGGCGGCACGCTGTATCTGCCGGTGTACCGGCTCGGCGAAGTCCAGCGCTACGTCGGCGCCGAGGGTCACGCGCCGAAGATCGACAAGCTCGGTGGCGTGACGTGGGAGGCGACGCGCAGCAAGGTCAGCCGTCACGTCCGCGCGCTCGCCGAGGAGCTGCTCCAGATCTACGCCCAGCGCGCGTCGATGCCGGGCCACCGGTTCCCGCCCGCCGACGACTCGTTCCGCGAGCTCGAGGCGACGTTCCCGTTCGACGAGACGCCCGATCAGATGGAGGCGATCGACGCGGTGCTCGGCGACATGGAGGCACCGCGCGCGATGGACCGCCTGGTCTGCGGCGACGTCGGCTACGGCAAGACCGAGGTCGCGCTGCGCGCGATCTTCCGCGCCGTCCAGGGCGGCAAGCAGGCGGTGCTGCTCGCGCCGACGACCGTGCTCGTCGAGCAGCACTACCGCTCGCTCGTCGAGCGCTACAAGGGCTTCCCCGTCGAGATCGGCAAGCTGTCGCGGTTCCAGAGCAAGGGCGAGCAGATCGAGACCGTGAAGAAGCTCGGCGAGGGCAAGGTCGATGTCGTCGTCGGCACGCACCGCGTGCTGTCGGCCGACGTCCGGTTCAAGGACCTCGGCCTGCTCGTGATCGACGAGGAGCAGCGATTCGGCGTCGCGCACAAGGAGCGGATCAAGAAGACGCGCACGCAGGTCGACGTGCTGACGCTGACCGCGACGCCGATCCCGCGCACGCTCCACCTCGCGATGGCAGGCATGCGCGATCTGTCGATCATCGCGACGCCGCCGGCCGATCGCCGTGCGGTGCGCACGTTCGTGTCGCGCGTCGACGATGCGGTGATCAAGGAAGCGATCGAGCGCGAGCTATCGCGCGGCGGCCAGATCTTCTGGATCACGCCGACGATCGGCCAGATGGGCGTGCAGGAGACCGATCACCGCCTGCCGAACGAGGCGCGCCCGCAACGGCGAAAGCCACGCGACGACGATCGCACGATCGACGAATGGGCCGAGTACATCAGGAGCCTCGTGCCGACCGCGCGCGTCGGCATCGGCCACGGCTCGCTGACCGCCGACCAGCTCGAGAAGGTGATGGTCCAGTTTGTCCAGGGCGAGCTCGACGTGCTCGTCGCGACGACGATCGTCGAGAGCGGCCTCGACATCCCGCGCGCGAACACGATGTTCGTCTCGCGCGCCGACGCGTTCGGCCTCGCGCAGCTCTACCAGCTCCGCGGTCGCATCGGCCGCAGCAAAGAGCGCGCGTACTGCTACCTGCTCGTTCCCGAGCCGGAGCACATCACCGACGAGGCGCGCCGCCGGCTCGAGGCGCTGCAGCGGTTCACCGAGCTCGGCGCGGGCTTCCAGATCGCGTCGCAGGATCTCGAGATCCGCGGCGGTGGCGAGCTCCTCGGCGCGAAGCAGTCGGGCTCGATCGCCGCGGTCGGCTTCGACCAGTACGTGAAGATGCTCGAGACCGCGGTCGCCGAGCTGCGCGGCGAGCCGATCCACAGCGAGGTCGACCCCGAGCTGACGATCGAGGTTCCGGGGTTCATCCCCGACGACTACGTCCCCGACCCGGGCCAGCGGCTCGAGCTCTACAAGCGGCTGTCGGCGGTCGTCGACGACGACGAGCTCGGCGCGGTCATGACCGAGATCAGCGACCGCTACGGCCCGCTGCCCGGCGACGTCATCCTCCTCGGAGAATTGATGGGGATCAAGGCGCTCGCCCGCAAGCTCGGCGCGCTCGCCCTCGAGATCTCGGGCAGCCGTGTCGCGATCGCACTACCCGACGTCGCGCAGATCAAGACCGCGGTCACCGCCGCCGGCTGGCGCCGGCTCCCCGACGGCCGCTACGCGACCCAACCTCCGGCCAGACAAGCGTTGTTGGGGGTTCTCGCTCGTGCTACTGGATCGGGGTAACCATGCAAAAGGTCGGGCACTTTCTAGTCGTCGCGCTGCTTTGCGCTTCTGGCTGCACGAAGAAGTCCGACGAGACCCAGAAGAGCCAGGCGCAGCGCGCGCCCGGCGGCACGTCGTCGGCGCCGCAGAGCACCGAGGAGCTGAAGACGCCGCTCGCCAAGATCGACGACGTCACGATCACGCTCGGCGAGTTCCAGGAGCGCATCA
>JABFXX010000464.1 GCA_013368795.1 Kofleriaceae bacterium | reverse complement strand
CGCGATCGTCGAGATCGAGGACGAAGAGACCGGCGAAGGCCGCACGTTCTTCCTCGCGCCCGTCGGTGCAGGCATGACGCTCACCGGTCCTGGCGGCGATGGCCTGCTTTCGGTCGTGACGCCGGCATCGCCGATCGGCAAGGCCGTGCTCGGTCGCAAGGTCGGCGACGTCGTCGACGTGACCGTCGATGGCGAGCTGCGCGAGTGGCAGATCAGCTACGTCAGCTGATCAGGGTGGTTCGTCGAGGCTGCGGACCGCTCGGCCCGCACCAGTCGTTGCGACGACGAGGGCGAGCCTCATCGCGTCGAGACACGGCCCGCGCGGCGAGTTTGCGAGCGGTAGGCGGTCTCCGCGCCGGTTGCGCTACGAGAGGACGAGCGGGACGAGGCCGGCCGCGCCGCCGACGAGGATCAGGCCGCCGATCAGGAACGCGCGCTTGCCGAGCGCCCGGCCGCCGATCGCGAGCGCGAGCGACGACTTCACGATCGTGTTCGCGGCGACCGCGATCAGGATCGCGACGACGGCCGGCGTGCCGCTGGCCTGCTTGGCCGTCGACAGCGAGATGGCATCGACATCGGTGCCGCCGGCGATCAGCGCGGCGAGGTAGAGGCCCTGGTTGCCGAGGTATTCCTTCGCGGCCTTCGTCGCGAGCAGGATCACGGCGAACACGATGCCGAACCGGACCGCGCTGCCGAGCTCGAACGGGTTCTTGATCTCCATCTTGGTCGGCGTCTGGCTGACGCCGCGGCGATAGACGAGCAGGCCGCCGAGGACCGCGCCCGCGAACGCACCGGCGAGCGGGATCGCGAGCGACGGCAGGAGCGAGATCTTGACGAGCGCGACGAGGACGGCGACGCGGATGATCATGATCGACGACGCGATCGCGATGCCGCCGGCGGCCATCGGGGCGAGCTCGGGGTTGTGCTTCGTGCGGTTCGCGAACGCGATCGTGACCGCGGTCGAGGATGCGAGGCCACCGACGGCCGCCTGGACGAGGGCGCCGCGGTGCGTGCCGAGCAGGCGCATCGCGACGTAGCCCGCGAACGAGAGGCCCGCGATCATGACGACCATGAGGCCGACGGAGAACGGGTTGATCGCGTCGAGCGGGCCCATCTCCTCGCGCGGCAGGAGCGGGAGGACGATGACCGCGACGATCAGGAACTTGACGGTGGAGTAGAAGTCCTCGCGCGAGACCTTCGCGGCGATGCCGTGGAGCCACTGCTTGGACGACAGCAGGAACGTGAGAGCGACGGCGAGCGCGACCGTGAGGATGAGGCGCGTCGACATCGGCTCGAGGACACCGCGGCTCGCGGCGAGGGCTCCGAGCAGGTAGATCGCGAGGACGGAGGCCTCGCTGGTGATGCCGTGGTCGCGGCCGGCGCGGACGTCGGAGGCGTAGTTGATCGCGACGAGGGCGATGACGCCGCCGAGGACGACCAGCGGGAGCCACATGGAGGCCGGCTCCAGCAGCGTGGCGAGGGCTCCGAGGAGGGCGATGATCGGATAGGTTCGGATGCCGGCAAACTTGCTGCCGCCCTGGGTATCCTGGACTTGCTCGCGCTCCAGGCCGACGAGGAGGCCCACCGCCAGCGCCGTCAGCAGCGACAGGTGCGGCTCGAAGGGCTCCACAGGTCAAGTGTGGTACGAATCGGCCGCCATGTGGCAACCGCGCGAGCGCATTAAGCACGAGTTACCGGTGGCGGCGTGGCCGACGGCGGAGCAAGCGGCAAATGCACGGCTGTATCAGCCGCGAGAGATCGGACCGCGCGTCGCGCGGACGCGCACCTGGGTGCCAGCGATGGTGCCGTGGCGTGCGACCGAGGACGGCCTGGTCACGCGCGACGTGATCGATTGGTATCGCCGGTTCGCGGATGGGCGGCCGGGGGTGATCGTCGTCGAGGCGACCGGCATCCGCGATATCCCATCGGGGCCGTTGCTCAGGATCGGCGCGGATCGGTTCATCGACGGCCTCACCGAGCTCGTCGCGGCGGTGAAGGACGCGTCGCACGGCGAGACGCTGCTGTTCATCCAGCTGATCGACTTTCTGTCGATCCGGCGTCGGCCGCCGCGCGACAAGTTCTTCGCGCGCTTCCTTTCGATCACGAAGCACCACCGCGAGGCGCTCGCGCAGCTGACCGGCGAGGCCGACGCGCTGACCTGCAGCGAGGCCGAGATCCGCACGCGGCTCGCGGCGCGGCCCGATAGCGACATGCCGGCCCTGCTGACGGAGCGCGAGGTCGAGGATCTCGAGCGCGGCTATCGCGAGCGCGTGACCGACACGCATCTGCCGCACATCGCGGAGCTGCCGCAGGTGCTGCCGAGCCTGTTTGCCGACGCGGCCGGGCGCGCGCTCGAGGCGGGCTTCGACGGCATCGAGCTCCACTTCGCGCACGCGTACACGATGTCGTCGTTCTTGTCGGCGCTCAACACGCGCGACGACGGCTACGGCGGGTCACGCGAGAACCGCGTGCGGCTGCCGCTCGAGGTGCTGTCCGCGGTGCGCGAGCGCGTCGACGGCAACGCGGTCGTTGGCTGCCGCTATCTCGGCGACGACGTCGTCGAGGGCGGCAATCGCGTCGAGGACGCGGCGTGGTTTGGCGTCGAGCTCGCGCGCGCGGGCCTCGACTTCTTGTCGGTGTCGAAGGGCGGCCGGTTCGAGGACGCGAAGCAGCCGAAGGTCGGCTGGGCCGTGTATCCGTACACCGGCAAGTCGGGTTACGAGTGCATGCCGACGATCTACTCCGACGAGAAGGGCCCGTTCTCGCGCAACGTGTCGCTCGCGGATTCGATCCGGCACGCGGTGCGGTCGGCCGGGTTCCAGACGCCGATCGTCACCGCCGGCGGTGTCTGCGAGTTCTCGCAGGCCGAGGCGATCCTCGAGCATGGCGAGGCAGACTTCGTCGCGTCCGCGCGGCAGACGCTCGCGGATCCAGACTGGTTCCTGAAGATGCGCGAGGGCCGCGGCGCCGAGGTCCGTCGTTGCGAGTTCACGAACTACTGCGAGGCGCTCGACCAGCAGCACAAGCAGGTCACGTGCAAGCTGTGGGATCGCGACGAGCTCGATGCACCGGATGTCCCGCTCGCGAGCGATGGCAAGCGCCGCCTCCTCGCGCCGCGCTGGCGTCGCTAGAGCGGCGCTCGTCCGGCGTCCGGACCGATGACTAGCGGCTCTTCTTCGCGCGGCCGCCCTTGCGACCGCCCTTGCGGCTCGACGCCGTGCTGCGCTTCTTGCCGCGACCCGAGCCGCTCTTCTTGCCGCCCTTGTCCTGCTTGTTGACCGTCGCGTAGCCGATCTGGGCGGCCCGCTTCGACGAGGCGCCGCGCTTCTTCGCGCTCTCCTCGATGTGGTGCGCCTGGCGCTTCTGCTTGCTCGTGTATGACTTCTTGCTGCCTCGAGCCATTGGGTTTCCTCCTATGTCGCAATCGCGATGCGAATCACGTGCCGACGAGAAAACCCGATGGAACACCGATTGCTGCGTGACAGGACATGAGTAACTTCCGACGTACCTTAGGCGCTACGACTCTCATCCACGACAAGGTCGTCAACCTCAACGGTCAGGACGTCGGCAAGATCGAAGAGCTCATGATCGACGTGACTACCGGTCGTGTCGCTTACGCCGTCCTCTCGTTCGGCGGCTTTCTCGGATTCGGATCGAAGCTCTTCGCGCTGCCGTGGTCGGCCCTGACGGTCGACGAAGCGAAGAAGCGTTTCGTCGTCAACGTGAACCGCGAGGTGCTCGAGCGAATGCCGGGCTTCGACAAGGAGCACTGGCCTGATCTGAACGATCTCGAGTACGCGACGGGCGTGTATCGCCAATGGGGTGCAACGCCCTACTGGACGTGAATCCGGCGCGCGCGTGCGTAGGCGCACGGCGTGGCGCGACGCCGCAGAACGCGTAGGAAAACGTAAGCGGATCAGGGGGCAGCGGCGCCGCGGTCCGGAGCGCGATCGACAAGCTCGTGAACTCCGGCCTGCCGAGCACAGTACGCGCAGCAGTAGTACTGACCGCGGGCCTCCATGCCCTGGCCGATGATGGCCACCTTGCAGTGATTGCAGCGCGGCGCGAGCATGTGAATCGCGCACGCGAACGAATCAAAGGTGTGGGTCGTACCGCCGATCGAAACCTCGAAGGCCTTGTCGTAGGTGTTGCCGCACGTCTCGCATGCTTTCATGCGACGCCCATTCTGCAAACAGCGAGCCGTGCGACCGGTCGCGTGGAACACGCCTTGCTGGATTTGATTGGCATATGAAGCGTGCACCGAGACTACGCATGGCCGTCATCGGGCAAGGGCACTTTGCCCAGGCCGCGATCCTCCCCGCGATCGCGCAGCTCGACGAGGATGTCGAGCTCGCGGCACTCGTGTCGAGCTCCGATCACAAGCTGGAGGAGCTGGGCACGCGCTACGGAGTCTCGACGCTCGTCCACTACGACGATCTCGATCGACTGCTCTCGACCCACAAGATCGATGCGGTGTTCATCGCAGTGCCCAACGATCTGCACGCAGAGATGACGCTGATCGCCGCGCGCCACGGCGTGCACGTGCTGTGCGAGAAGCCGATGGCACCGACGGAGGCGGAGTGCATGCAGATGATCCGCGCGTGCGAGGCGCGGCACGTCAAGCTGATGATCGCCTACCGTCTCCACTTCCAGGCCGCGAACCTCGTCGCGATCGAGATCGCGCGCGGCGGCGAGCTCGGCGACCCGCGCATCTTCAGCTCGACGTTCGCGCTGCAGGTTCGCGAGGGCAACACGCGCGTCCAGCCGCGCCGCGGCTCGGGCCCGCTCTACGACCTCGGCATCTACTGCGTGAACGCCGCGCGCTATCTGTTCCGCTCCGAGCCGGCCGAGGTGACCGCACTCCGGCTGTGCGGCCGCGATCCGCGCTTCACCGCGACCGACGAGGCGTACGGCGTGACGATGCGGTTTCCGCACGAACGCGTCGCGCAGTTCACGTGCAGCTTCGGTGCACACGACCGCGCCCACTACGAGGTGATCGGCACCGACGGCTTCCTGACGCTCGACAACGCGTACGAGTACGCGACCGAGATGAAGATGCGCGTCGCCGGCAAGCACGGCGAGAAGGAGCGGACGTTCGAGCGCCGCGATCAGATCGCCGCCGAGATCTCGTACTTCGTCAAATGCATCCGCGAGGACCTCGAGCCCGAGCCAAGCGGCTGGGAGGGACTCGCCGACGTCCGCATCCTCCAGGCGATCATGCAGTCCGCGCGCTTTGGCCGCGCGGTGCCGGTGGAGCCGATCCTGCGCCCGCATCGGCCCGACATGAGCCAGGAGATCGACGTCCAGCCGGCAACGAGGCCGCCGCTCGTCGACGTCGCGTCGTCGTCGAAGTGACGCTTCGTCCCCGGTCGAACCGATCGAGCGGCGAGAAGGCTATAGTGCCGGCGTGGACACGCTGCACCTCGTGCTGCTCGCTGCGGCGGCGCTCGCGGCCGGTGGCGTCAACGCGATCGCGGGTGGCGGTAGCCTGATCTCGTTCCCGGCGCTGCTCGCCCTCGGCATCCCCGCGGTGAGCGCGAGCATGACGAACACCGTCGCGATGTGCCCGGGCTACTTCGGCGCGATGGCTGCGCAGCGTCGCGAGCTCGCAGGGCAGGGCAAGCGCGCGTGGCACCTGGTGCCGCTGTCGGTCGCGGGCAGCCTCGTCGGCTCGTGGATCCTGATGCACACGTCCGAGCGTGCGTTCCAGACGCTCGTCCCGTTCCTGCTGCTGTTCGCCGCGATCCTGCTCTCGCTCCAGAAGCGGCTGCGCGCGTTCATGCTGCACCATACCGGCGGCGGCCACTCGGTCGCGTTCGCGCTCGTCCCGGTCGGCCTGTGCGCCGTCTACGGCGCGTACTTCGGCGCGGGGCTCGGGATGATGATCCTCGCGATCCTCGGGCTCGTCCTCGACGACACGCTCAACCGCATGAACGCGCTCAAGCAGCTGCTGACGCTCGTCATCAACGTCGTCGCCGCCGTCGTGTTCCTCGCGGTCGGCACGATCGCGTGGCAGGCGGCGCTCGTCGTCGCGATCGGGTCGCTCGTCGGCGGCTACCTCGGCGGCATGATCGCGTCGCGCGCGCCGGAGGCGGTGCTGCGCTGGATCGTCGTCGGGATCGCGTTCACCGC
>JABFXX010000432.1 GCA_013368795.1 Kofleriaceae bacterium | reverse complement strand
TTGCTCTCGCCGGAGTAGTGACCGACCTCGATCTCCTGCTCCTTGCCGAACATGCCGGCGGGGACGCCCGAGTAGATCCGGTCGGCGAGCCACTCGTGGCCCTTCTTCTCGGCCTTGATGATCGCGGCCGCGTGCACGCCGGTCGCCGTGCGGAACGCGTCCGAGCCGACGAGCGGGTACTGCGGGTGGATCGGCACGCGCGTCGCCTGCGACGCGGTCTTGCACCAGAGGACGAGCTTCGTCAGGTCGTGCTCGGGCAGCTCGCCGAGCAGCTTGAGGTTGAGCAGGATCTGGTCGAGCGCCGCGTTGCCGACGCGCTCGCCGATACCGAGCGCGGTGCCGTGGATGCGGTCGGCGCCGTACTCGATCGCGAAGATCGAGTTGACGACGCCGAGGCCGCGATCGTTGTGACCGTGCCAGTCGATGCCGACGTCGGAGCGGCCCATGCCGTCGAGGACGTTGCGCGTGAACTTCAACAGGTTGCGGATGCCGTCGGGCGTCGCGTGACCGACGGTGTCGCAGACGATCAGGCGCGACGCGCCGTGCTCGACGGCGTTGGTGAACAGCTTCGTGAGGACGTCGGGCCGCGAGCGCGTCGTGTCCTCGGTGACGTAGGCGACGGGCAGGTTGTACTTGCGGCCGAGATCGATCGCGTCGGCCGACAGCTTCATCATGCGCGCGAGGTCCCAGTCCTCGGCGTACTGGCGGATCGGCGATGAGCCGATGAAGCAGAGCACCTCGATCTCGATGCCGACCTTCTGCGAGATGTCGACGATCGCCTGGACGTCGTTCTGGTGCGTGCGCGCGGCACACGACGCCTTGACCTTGAGCTTGGCGTTCTTGATGTGCTCCGCGATCGTCGTCACGTCCTCGACGGCGCGCTTGCCGGCGCCGGGGAGACCGATGTCCATCGTGTCGATGCTGAGGTCGTTCGCGAGGTCGACGAGGCGCAGCTTGTCGTCGATCGACGGGTCGACGACCGAGGGAGACTGGATGCCATCGCGCAGCGTCTCGTCGAGGAACTGGATGCGGCGCTTCGGCGAGAGGCGCGAAACTTTCTCCGTGGAGTTCCAGTCGTAGATCAGGTCTTTGTCATCGGGCGTCATGGGGACCTCACATCACGGTATGCACGATCAACATCACCAGCAGCGTCACACCTAGCACGATCGCGAGCAGTACAAACCAGCCGAACACGAGAGAAGCCGCGGCGGCACCGAGGCCGACGAGCCAGAGCATCTGTGCGCCCTCGCGGCGAGCGAGCGACGCGATCGCGGCAATCGCGGTCAGGGCGAAGCCGGGCACGCTGATACGCCAATCGGGTGTGGTCCCGATCTGGTTCTGTGTGATCGCGACCACGATGAACGCGAGGATGCCGAGTGCGAGCGCGGCAAAGCCGGCCGGGCGTGCCGCCAGGTAGCCGCGCGTCGTCGGTACGGCGCGCAGGTGTGCTGGCTTCTCGAGCTTGCCCTCACTCACGAGGCCGTTATAGCTCGGTCTCTACCCTCTCGACAGACCGAGTTGCGAGCGCAGGTTGACGTGCGCGGCGCTGTAGGCGAACTCGACGAGATCCTTGTCGAGGTCGCCCATTTCCTTGGCGCCCGAGAACGCCGCCGGGACGTCGCCGCACAGCAGCATTCCGGCGCGGTCCGCGGTGCGCGAGAGCGACCGAGCCCACAGCGAGAGGTTGAGGCCGCCTCCCGAGCGCGACAGGAGGCGCAGGGCAGAGGCGCGCGCCTGGGCGGCCGCGTCGGGCGAGAGCGTGCGGAGGGCCTCGGTGGCCTGCGCGGCGAGCGGATCGTCGATGCCGAGGTCGGTGCCGGCGGCCTCGCGGACGATCGCGAGCACGATCGCCTTGAGGATGCGGCCCGGGCGCGAGGCGCCGACGGCGCGGCCCGGCCACAAAAACGTCATCGCGCGAGAGAGACGGAACACGAGGTCGGGACGCTCCGGTGCGGTCAGCGCCTCGTCGCCGGCGGCGAGCACCGGCGGATCGCACGCGACGACGTGGATCTGGAACCCGAGCTCGCTGCGCGCGTAGACCGGCGCGTCGGCGCCGATGCCGAGCATCCCGCCGAGCTGGTTGCGCAGGCGCGCGAACACCGTCGGCAGCTCGGCATCCGAGACGCGCTGGCCGGCGTCGAGATCGCTGTCGGCGAGCGTCATCGGCGCGATCGCGTGAACGGCGGGCGCCGCGAGCTCGAGCAGCGCGCCGAGATCGACGCTGTCGTCCTTGTGACGGAGCAGCGTCCACTGCTCGCGATCGAGCGCCTTCTTCGGCAACACGACGCCGCGCACGCGCTGCTGCTCGTAGAGCGCGCCCATCGCGTCGTCGGCGGTGCCGAGCGCGACCATCGTCGACGCGGCGAGGAACGCGGCATCGGCGTGACCGGCGGCGGCCGTGCTGTGCACGAGCGCGGTGCCCGTGCTCGTCTCGCCGAGCGCCTCGCGCCAGCCCGCGCGCGGCGGGTCCATCGTGGTCCGGCGATTCTGGTCGGCGCGGTTGCCGAGCGCGATCACCTCGGCATCCTTCGGCGCGAGCTTGCGCGCGTTCGCGACCGCGGCGGCAGCAGCGGCCGGATCGTCGAGGTGATCGATGTAGAGACGCGCGAGCCGCGTCCACGCCGCGACCTCGGGCGCACCGCCCTTGCCGCGCAGCCGGAACAAGAGGCGCTTCAGGATCCGCTCGAGCCGGCGCAGCTCGCCGCGCGTGACGAGCAGGCCCTCGATCGTCGACAGCGCGTCGAGCCTCGTCGGATCGAGATCGAGCGCGCGCTCGAGGTGGAACACGGCACCCGCGTCGTCGGTGCGCAGAATCGCGTCGATGCGCCCCTTGTAGTCGTGCGCCGCCGGGTGATCGGGATCGATCGACAGCGCGTGGTTGAGGTGGCCGCGCGCGGTCTCGGCGGCCTCCTCGTGCGAGCTGCCCGCGTTCCACTCGGCCCAGCCGAGCGCCGCGTGGAAGTCGGCCTCGCCGGGCGAGCGCGCGATGACGGTCTTGAGGACGCCGATCGCCTGCGTCCACTGCTTCTTCGTCATCATCTCTTCCGCGATGCGGAAGTTGAGCTCGGTATCGATCGCCGGCGGTGCCGCGACGAGCTCGCCGCCCGCCAGCTCGCGGTCGTACGCGGCACGCTTCGCGGGATCGAGCAGCACGGCGCGCGCCTTCGAGTACGCGTCGATGATCTGCTCGAGCTTCTGGCGATCCGCGAGCTCGCTGACGCCCTCGGTACGCTTCTCGAGCATCGTCAGCTTGATCTGGAAGCCGCCCTCGATGTCGTCGGCGTCGGCATCGCGCTCGATCAGCAGCACGGCGTAGTGATCGGCGCCGCGGATGCGGCTGTGCTCGGCGACGATCGCCTGGCGCGCGGCGTTCGCCTTGTCGCGGTTCGCGCTCGCCTGTTGCAGCTCGACCGTCGAGACGACACCGGAGTCCTCGAACTTGCCCGCCTCGACCTCGATCTGCTCGAAGTCGAGCGGCCGCTGGCCGTCCTTCGTCTTCTGATCGTCGACGACCTGGTCGTCGAACAGCATCGAGTAGAGCTCCTCGCCCTCCTCGCCCTCGGGGATCGAGCTCATCGAGATCTCGACCATCGGCTCGTCGGTGATGGTCTCGGGCACCGCGCCGACGCCGGGCAGCGTCGTCTTCACGATCGGCGACGCGCCGAGGCCGATCTGCGTGCTCTTCGTCGTGATCGCGTCGCACATCAGCATCGCGTCGATCGCGATGCGCGCCTGTACGCGGTCGCCGGTCGCCTTCTCGATCTCCGCGATCGGACCGCCGGCCGACAGGATCGCGAGCGCGCGCTCGCCGAACGCCTTGCGCAGCTCGTGGCGCAGCCGCTTGCCGCGCTCGGTGAGCGAGAAGCTCATGCCGTCGAGTCGCGACAGCCGGCCGAGGTCCTCGACCGCGGTCTCGCGCAGGCCGCCGAGCACGACCTCGATCATGCGCAGCTGCATGCCCTCGATCGGATCGTGAAGCTCTTCGAACCGCCACGCGCCCTGTGGCCAGCGCAGCGCCTGGACGAGCTTGTGGCGCGCCTGCTTGCCGAGCTGATCGATCAGCTGCTCGACGGTCAGGATCGAGAGACCGACGAGCGCTTCGCCGAGCTTGCCGCCGAGCGTCGCCGAGCGCTGGACCGCCTGACGATGCTGCTCCTCGGTGATGACGCCGCTCGACACGAGGAAGTGGCCGAGCGTCTCGTCGCGCGGTGTCGACGTGGTCGACACCGGGTTGCCGTTGACGAGATCGACGCTCTTCGACACGCGGCCGCGCCGCAGCGTGAGTCGACCGGTGACGATGTCTTCGTGAAGATCGAGGAGCACGGCCGGCAGTGGCCGCATCGCGAGCTCCCCGGACCGCGACTGCATGGACCGAAAATATTACAGGTTTACTCGGCGACGTGGCAGGCCGCGCGGCTACCGTTCGCGAGCACGCGAAGCTTCGGCAGCTCCTTGAAGCACGCCTCGGGCTTGTCCTTGACCGGACAGCGTGGGTGGAACGGGCACCCGGTAGGTGGCGCGAGCGGGCTCGGCACGTCGCCCTGCAGGATGATGCGTTCGCGCTTGGCGGCCGGGTCGACGCGCGGCACCGCCGACAGCAGCGCCTGCGTGTAGGGATGCTTCGGCGCGCGGTACAGCGTCTTTGCCTCGGCGAGCTCGACGATCCGGCCGAGATACATCACGGCGACGCGGTCGGAGACGTGCTGGACGATCTTGAGGTCGTGCGAGATGAACAGGTACGTCAGCTTCTCGGCCTCCTGCAGGTCTTGCAGGAGGTTGACGATCTGGGCCTGGATCGACACGTCGAGCGCGCTGATCGGCTCGTCGCACACGATGAACCGCGGCCGCACCGCGAGCGCGCGCGCGATGCCGACGCGCTGGCGCTGGCCGCCGGAGAACTCGTGCGGATAGCGCGCCGCCGCATCCTCGCGGAGCCCGACCTTCGCGAGCAGCTCGGCGACGCGTGCCGCGCGCTCGGGCTTCGTCTTGACGAGGCCGTGGATCACGAGCGGCTCGGCGATCGCCTTGCCGATCGTCATGCGCGGGTTCAGCGACGCGTACGGGTCCTGGAAGATCATCTGCATCTTCCGGCGCATCGGCCGCAGCGCGCGCTGCGAGAGGTTCGTGACGTCGACGCCGTCGAACGTGATCGTGCCGCCGTTCGGCTCGTAGAGGCGCAGGAGCGTCCGGCCGAGCGTCGACTTGCCGCAGCCCGACTCGCCGACGAGCCCGACGGTCTCGCCGGGCGCGACCTCGAGATCGACGTCGGTGACGGCGCGCAAGAGGCCCTTGTTCGACGCGAACGACTTCGTCACGTTCTGCGCGCGGAGCAGCGGCTCGGTCACGACGCCACCTCGCGAGGGAAGTGACAGCGGACATGCGTCGCGCCGAGCTGCACGAGCGCGGGCTCCTCGGTGCGGCACTTCTCCTGGACGGCGGGACACCTCGTCGAGAACTTGCAGCCGCGCGGGAGGTCCGACAGCGCGGGGACGATGCCGGCGATCTCCTTGAGCCGCGTCTGCTCGACGTCGCCGTACGCCGGCACCGACGCGAGCAGGCCGGCGGTGTAGTGATGGCGAGGCGCCGCGAACAGGGTCTTCGTGACGGCGCGCTCGACGATGCGCCCGGCGTACATGACGACGACCTCGTCGCAGGTCTCGGCGACGACGCCGAGGTCGTGGGTGATCAACATGATGCTCATGCCGAGCTCGCGCTGGAGCCCCTTGAGCAGCTCGAGGATCTGCGCCTGGATCGTGACGTCGAGCGCGGTCGTCGGCTCGTCGGCGATCAGGAGGTCGGGCTTGCACGCGAGCGCCATCGCGATCATCACGCGCTGGCGAAGGCCGCCGGAGAGCTGGTGAGGAAAGGCGTCGATGCGCTCGGCCGGCGACGGAACGCCGACGAGCTCGAGCATCTTGATCGCGATGTCGCGCGCCTCGGCCTTCGACTTCTTCTGGTGCAGCCGCACGGCCTCGCCGATCTGATCGCCGACGGTGTAGACCGGGTTCAGCGACGTCATCGGCTCCTGGAAGATCATCGCGATCCGGTTGCCGCGGATCGCGCGCATCTCGTCCATCGGCAGCGCGAGAAGATTCTTGCCCGCGTACGTGATCGTGCCGCCGCCGACGCGGCCGGGCGGCGCGATCAGCCGCATGATCGACATCGCGGTCACCGACTTGCCGCAGCCGGACTCGCCGACGACGCCGAGCGTGCCGCGCGCGGGGATCTCGAACGACACGCCGTCGACGGCGCGCACGGTGCCGCGCTCGGTACGGAACTCCGTCACCAGATCGCGAACCTCGAGCACGGACTCAGCCACGCCCGGTGACATTAGCAGACGCGTGCCGCAGCTGGAGAGACGAGAGAAGTACCGAGACGCTCGATAGCGACATCGCGGCGCTCGCGAGCACGGGCGACAGCAGCCAGCCCGTCCACGGATAGAGCACGCCGGCGGCGACCGGGATGCAGACGATGTTGTAGGCAAATGCGGCGAGGAGGTTCCTGCGGATCGTCCGCAGCGTCGCGCGTGCGAGCGAGAACACCGTCGGCAGGAGTGCGATCCCGCCGCGCAGCAGCGTGACGTCGGCTGCCGCGGCGGCAACGTCGGCGCCCGACGCGAGTGCGACGCCGAGGTCGGCCGCGGCCAATGCAGGCGCATCGTTGATCCCGTCGCCGACCATCGCGACGCGGTGGTTCGTGCGCTCGGCCTCGACGAGCTGCGCCTTGCCGGTCGGCTTGACGCCGGCGTGGACCCTCGAGATGCCGACGTCGCCGGCGATCCGGCGCGCGACGTCCTCGTGGTCGCCCGTGATCATCACGAGCTCGATCCGGAGGTCGCGCAGCTCGTCGACGACGCGCCGTGCTTCGGCGGCCGGCGGATCGACGATCGAGATCGTGCCGGCGAGCGCGCCATCGACCGTGACGTACGAGCGCGTCGCGCCGTCGACGGACGGCGACTGTGCGTCGGCCCCGACGAACTCGCGCGAGCCGACGCGGACCTGCCGGCCGTCGACGATGCCGTGCGCACCACCGCCGGGGACGATCTGGACGCCGGTCGCATCGGGCGCGTCGATCGAGCGCTCGCGCGCCGCGGCGACGATCGCGCGGGCGAGCGGGTGCTCGCTGCCCTGCTCGACGGCCGCGGCGATGCGCAGTACGTCATCGGTGCCATCGACCACCTTCGGCGTCCCCGCGGTCAGCGTGCCGGTCTTGTCGAGGCAGACGACCTCGATCTGGCTCGCGGTCTCGAGCGCGTCGCCACCGCGAAACAGGATGCCGAGCTCGGCACCGCGCGCGGTTCCGACGGCGACGGCCGCGGGCGTCGCGAGGCCGAGCGCGCACGGGCACGCGATCACGAGCACGGCGACCATGCGCTCGAGCGCGATGCCGAGCGGCGCGCCTCCTACGAGCCAGATCGCGCCGGTCAGCGCGGCGATCGCGAGAACGGCCGGCACGAACACCGCCGACACGCGATCCGCGAGGTGCGCGATCGGCGCCTTGTTACCCTGCGCGTCCTCGACGGCGCGCGCGATCCGAGCCAGCGCGGTGTCGGCGCCTGCGCGCGCGACGCGCACGACGAGCGGGCCATGGCCGTTGAGCGTGCCGGCGTAGATCGGCGAGCCCTCGTCCTTGTCGACCGGCATGCTCTCGCCGGTCAGCATCGCCTCGTCGACGGCAGACGTTCCCTCGATCACGGTGCCGTCCGCGGCGACGCGCTCGCCCGGGCGCACGCGGATCACCGCGCCGACCTCGAGCGAGCCGGCGTCGACGTCGCGCTCGGTACCGTCGACGATCGCGTGCGCCTTCGCAGGTGCGAGCGAGAGCAGCCCTCGCACCGCCGCCGACAGCCGCGCTCTCGCGCGCGACTCGAGCAGCTTGCCGATCATCACGAACGCGACGATCGCGGCGCCCGCCTCGAAGTAGATCTCGGGCATGTGGTGCCGCGGCCCGGCGAGCCAGCGCGCGGCGACGATCGTCGACGACAGCCACGCGGTGCCCGCGCCGAGCGCGATCAGCGTGTTCATGTCGGGGCTTCTGTGCGCGACCGCGATCCAGCCGCGCCGCAGGTAATGCCGTCCCGGGACGAGCACGACGATCGTGCCGAGCACGAGCTGCACGATCACGCTCGCGGTCATCGCCTCGCGCGACTTCGCGATGCCGTGCGCCATCGCGATCGCGAGCAGCGGCACCGCCAGCACGATCGCGAGCGTCGCGTCGCGGCGCAGCGTGCGTGCCTCTTCCTGCTCGGCGCGCGCGATCGCGGCGAGCCTCGCCTCTCCGGCGCCGCGTCCGCCGATCGTGTCGAGGACATCGTCGGGAACTTCGTAGCCGGCGTCGCGGATCGCCGCCGCCGCACTCTTCGCACTGCCGACCGCCGGATCGAGCACGATGCGCGCGCGCGATAGCGGCAGGTTCACCTCGGCGCGCGAGACGCCGGGCGCCGCCGCCACCGCACGCTCGACGCGACGTACGCACGCGGCGCAGGTCATGCCGAGCACGGGCAGGTCGATCGTCGTCGTTTCACTCACGGGGTGCTACCGTCCTCGTCGTGATCACCACCTTGCGCATCACGGGCATGAGCTGCAACAACTGCGTACGCCATGTCGACAAGGCGCTGCGCGCAATCGGCGGCGTGAGCCAGGTCGAGGTGAACCTGGCCGATCAGACGGCGAAGGTCTCCCACGATGACACCGCTTCGGTGCCAGCGATGATCGCGGCCGTGGAATCGGCCGGTTACGAGGCGGCCGTTTGAGTGTCACGCTCGGCGGCGCCCGCGCCTACAGGGGTCATATGAAGCTGATCCGCGCCATCTCCCTCGCCGCCGCCCTCCTCGTCCCCGTCGCCGCGATCGCGAGCCCCGCGGTTCGCGCCGCGGCTCCCTGCTGCCCGAGCGGCGACTGTTGCCCCGACTGTCCGTTCTGCCTCTCCGCCGCGCACAAGTAATGACGTGACCGATCGGGCCGCGATCCAGCACCTCATGTCGGCAGCCGCCGACGGGGATCGTGCGTCCGTCGAGCCGCTGTTTGCCGCGCTGTGGCCGATCGTCGTCGGCTATGCGGCGAAGTTTCTCGGCGATGCCTCGCTCGCCGAGGACTGCGCCCAGGACGCGCTCGTGAAGCTGTTCGGCCAGCTCGATCGATTCGAGCGCGATCGCGACGCGCTGACCTGGGCGCTCACCCACGCGACGTGGCAGTGCCGCACCGCGCGCCGGCGGCGAGAGCGCCGCGGCGAGACCGTGCTCGAAGCCGCACCGGAGGAAGCCCGCGACGAGCGAGACGCTGCGATCGATCGCGAGCTCGTGCACGCCGCGCTCGACACGCTCGAGACACTGCCCGCGCGCGATCGCGAGATCCTCTACGCGACGCTCACCGACGACGACGAGCTGCGCCGCGCACTCGCACCCGCCACGTTCCGCAAGCGACTCGAGCGTGCACTCGGCCGCCTGCGCCTGTCCTGGAGGTCCCGCCATGGCACGCTCTGATCACGCGCTGTCCCGCGCACGTCTCGCGTACGAGCGCGCGCACGTGATGTCGGCGCTGCGCGGTATCGCGCTCGCCGGCCTCCTCGTCGCCGCCTCGATCTCGCTCCACCGCACGACCGACTCGACGTGGTTCGCCGCATCGGGACTCGCCGCGACGCTCGCGACGTTTGGCTGGCGCGGTGGTGCGTGGCGGCGCGGCAGCCTCGCGGGCGTGCTCGCCGGCATCCCGGTGTTCGTCGCGCCTGCGCTCTACTTCTTGTTCACCAAGGGACACTGCCCGTCGTGCGCGATGGCGCCGACCTTGCCCTGCATGCTCGTCTGCTTCGGCACGAGCTCCGCGGTCGGTCTCGCGGTCGGTCACGTCGCGACGCGCGACACCTCGCCGCGCCGGTTCGCCGCGGGCGCGATCCTCGGAGCGCTTCTGACCGGCCTGCTCGGCTGCGCGACGACGGGCATCGGCGGCGCCGCCGGTATCGTCGTCGGGCTCGTGGCAGGCGGCGTCACCGGATGGGTGGTTTCCAGCCGGCACGTGGCCGCCTGACTGCGCTATACCCGCGAATGATGAAGAGGTTCTGTCTCGCCCTCGTCCTCGCCGCTGCGTGCGGCGGCAAGGCTCCGGCAACTTCGCAGACGTCGTCGGCGATGCCGACGGCCACGCCCGCGAACGCGACGGCCGGCGATCCGAGCTGCCCGCTCGAGGTCCCGGGCACGTCGCTCACCGTCGAGGACACCGCCGGTGGCGCCGCGCTCGTGTTCGTCACGACGGGCGATGCCGCCGAGCTCAGCAAGCGCGCGAACGCGTTCGCCGAGATGCACAACAAGCACGACGGCCCGGCCGACGCGATGGGGATGATGTTCCCGCAGACGTGGAAGGCGAAGGCCGTCGACATCGAGGGCGGTGCGCGCGTCGAGCTCGAGCCCGCCAAGCCCGAGGACGCCGGCGCGCTCCAGTCCGAGCTGCGCATGCACGCGCATCACCTCACCGGCGGATCATGCAAGATGTGATGCGCGCACTCGCGATCGCGCTCGCGCTCGGCGCGTGTGCGACGCAGCCCGCGCCGCTCCCCGCGACGCATCCGGCGAACCCAGGCGCGCCCGCCGGCCGCCTCGCCGGACCTCCGCCGTCGCTACGAGCGGGCGTCGTCGAGTACAAGGACGTCCCGGTAACGCGCGAGGAAGCGCCGCCGCCCGCACACCATCACCACGGCCATTGATGTATCGCGTCCCGTTCGTTCTCCTCGCCGCGCTCGTCGCGTGTGTCCCGTCGCGAAGCGAGCTGCGCAGCCCGGTCGACGCCGACCTCGCGAAGCGCCTCGGCGCACCGGCGATCGTCGACGGCAGCAACGCGCAGGTCGCCGCGCTGCTCGAGAGGCCGATCGATCGCGAGAACGCGGTGAAGATCGCGCTCGCGAACAATCCGCGCCTGCGCGCAGCATTCGCCGATCTCGGCATCGCCGGCGGTGAATTCGCCGAGGCGATCGGCCTCGGGCCGCTCGACGTCGGTCTCGACCTGCGATTCGGCGGGAAGACGCCCGAAGGCAATCGCCTGTACGAGGTCGAGCTCGATGTCGTCCAGAACCTCATCGGGCTCGTCACGGCACCGCGCCTGCGTGCTGCCGCGCGCGCCGATCTCGCCGCCGCACGCGCGACCGCTGCTGCGACCGCGCTCCGGCTCGCGGGCAAGGTCGAGATGGCGTTTCACGATCTGATCGCCGCGCAGCAAGAGCTCGAGCTCCGTCGCACCGCGTTCGACGCCGCCGATGCCGCCGCGACGGTCCGCGAGCGCATGCACGACGCCGGCAACACGTCTGACCTCGCTCAGGCGCGCGACCGCGATGCGCGTGAACAGGCGCGCGTCGACCTCGGTCGCGCCGAAGCAAACGTCGAGGTCGCGCGCGAACAGTTGAATGCGCTGCTCGGTCTGTCCGGCGACCAGACGAAGTGGACAGCGGCCGGCACGCTCGCCGATCTACCCGCGGCCGCGCCGGCGCTCGACGATCTCGAGACCGCCGCCGTCGCCGCGAGTCTCGATCTGAAGTCCGGCACCTCGAGCGTCGAGGGTGCCGCGAATCGCGCGGGTGCCGAGGGCCTCCGCGCATTCCTGCCCGATTTCGGCGTCGGCGTATCCGTCGTCAATCACGGCGCCGGCCTCGAGATCGGTCCCGCGCTGCGCTTCGGCTTCCCGCTGTTCGATCAGCGAGCCGGTCAGCGCGCCCGCGCGAACGCCCGGCTCGCGCGCGCCGAGCACGAGCGAACCGCGATCGCCGTCGAGCTCCGCGCGAACGCGCGCGCGACACGCATCACCGCGCTCGCCGCGTATCAGGAAGCGCGCCACCTGCGCGACGTCGTGCTGCCGCTGCGCCAGCAGATCGTCGATCAGACGCTGCTCCACTACAACGCGATGGATGCCAACCCGTTCGAGCTGATCGTCGCGCGCCGCCAGCTCGCCGACGCCGGCCACCAGTACCTCGATGCGCTCCGCCGCTACTGGAATGCGACGAGCGAGGTGCTCGCACTCCGCCGCGGCGTCTCGCTCGGCGCGGTCGCTCCGATCCCGATGGGCGGTGACGCCGCCGACGAACCCTCGACCCACTGAGGTGCCCATGTCCGTCACCCGCCGAAAGCTCCTGACGTCGACGCTCGCCGCCGGTGCTGCTGCACTCGCCGGTCGCAAGGCCCTCGCCCAGCCGTCGATCGCGACGCCGCCAGCGACGCTGCCGCCTCCGCGCGCGGGCAAGTCGGCGCGAAAGCTCGTCGTGCCGAATGGCTCGATCCTGCCGTGGACGCAGAAGAACGGCGCGAAGGTCTATCACCTGCGTGCCGAGCCGGTGAAGCACACGATCGCGCCGGGCCTCGACATCACCGCGTGGGGCTACAATGGTTCATCGCCGGGCCCGGTGATCGAGGCGATCGAAGGCGATCGCGTTCGCATCTACGTCACGAACAAACTGCCCGAGGCGACCAGCGTGCACTGGCACGGCATCTTCGTGCCGCACGGGATGGATGGCGTCAGCGGCCTGACGCAGGCGCCGATCGAGCCGGGCAAGACGTTCAAGTACGAGTTCGTGTTCGACCGCGCGGGCACATTCATGTACCACCCGCATCTCGACGAGATGACACAGATCGCGCTCGGCATGATGGGCGTGATCGTCGTGCACCCGCGCGGCGCGGAACGCGGTCGCGTGCGCGACTACGTGCTGATGTCGCACGAGATGAAGATCCCGATCGGCTCGGCGCGTCCCGATCCGATGGCGATGAACGACTTCAACGTGCTCACGTTCAACGGCAAGTCGTTCCCCGCGACCGAGCCGCTCGTCGCCGAGGTCGGCGACCTCGTGCGCATCCGCCTCGCGAACCTCGGGCCGATGGATCACCACCCGATCCACCTCCACGGTCACGCGTTCGAGGTCGTCGCGACCGACGGCGGACCGATCGCACCGTCGGCGCGCGTCCCCGAGACGACCGTGCTCGTCCCCGTCGGCACGACGCGCACGATCGAGTTCACCGCACGCGCGCCGGGCGACTGGGCGATGCACTGCCACATGACGCACCACGCGATGAATCAGATGGGTCACGACACCGCGAACCTCGTCGGTGCCGACACGCGCGGCCTCGACAACAAGCTCGGTCGCGTCGTGCCCGGTTACATGACGATGGGCGCCGGCGGCATGGCCGAGATGTCGACGATGCAGATGCCGCAGCCGAAGAACTCGATCTCGATGGTCGGCGGCAAGGGACCGCACGGCGTCATCGACATGGGCGGCATGTTCACGATCCTGAAGATCCGCGACAAGCTGAAGGGCGACGGCGATCCGGGCTGGTACGACGCGCCGAAGAACACGACCGCGAACGAGGCGACCGACGCCGATCTCGCGCGCGACGGCATCGAGATCTAGGAACCGAAGCGCGACGTCCCGTTGCTGTCGATCACGATCGTCAGCGCCGATAGATCGATCGCCGGCCTCGCCGCCGGCTCCTCGGCCGCGGTCGGCGTGCCGAGATGGATGAAGCCGAGCATCTCCTCCGCCTCGCCGAGCCCGAACAGCTCGGTCAGCGCCTGACCGCGCGTGAACGGGACGCTCTTCCACACGGCGCCGACGCCGAGCGCGTGTGCCGCCAGCACGATCGCGTAGCCCGCGCAGGCGGCGGTCGCCTGCTGCTCCCAGCGCTCGATCTTGCCCGGCTTGGGCGATGCGATGAGGACGATGATCGTCGGCGAGCGGAACGCCTTCGCGCGAACACCCTCGCGTGCAGCCTCGGACATGTCGGGCTTTCGCTCGGCTGCGGCGCGCGCGAGTGCGTCGCCGAACGCCGCGCGCCCTTCCGCCTCGATCACCGCGAACCGGAACGGCCTCAACCGGCCGTGGTCGGGCACCGTCCCGGCGGCCAGCAGCATGCGCTCGAGCTGCTCGCGCGTCGGCCCGGGCGCGCCCAGGGTGCCGGCGCTGCGGCGCGAGAGCATGAAGTCGAGCTTGTCGTTGCGATCCATCCCCGCACCGTAGCGTCTCTCGCACGCCGCCGCATCGGCTGTAATCTCCGGAGATGGACCTCGCACCTGCCCGCGTTGCCGGCGCCACGTCGCCGCATCCGAGATGTGCTGTCCGTTCTGCGCTGCCGCGCGCGCGGCGCCGGTAGCTCGAAATCGCTTCGTCTAGTACGTGTAGCTGACCTGCGCCGTCGCGGTCAGCGGGATGCCCGGCGTGAAGTGCATCTGCTCGGCGAGATCCGCGGTCGGCGACACGCGCGACTCCTCGGCGAACTGCGCCTCGCGCCAGTCGCTGTTCAGGAGATTGTTCACGGTCAGGTTCATCCCCCACGCGCCGAGCCGCGTGCCCGCGACGAGGTCGAAGATCAGATAGCCCTCGGCGACGAGCGAGCCATCCTCGCTGCCCGGGCGATCGCTGATGCCGCGACCGCGCAGCGAGACGAAGTGCGTGCCCTTCGTCGCGGTCACACCGGCCGAGCCCATCCAGCGCGGCGCGAGCGCGACCGCACCGCCGTTGCCGGCGTTCGCGACGAACCGCGACTTCGCCCATGTCACGTTGCCGTCGACCGCGAGCCAGCGCGTGACCTGCGCCTGTCCCTCGATGTCGAGGCCAAACCGCCGCGTCGGCGCCGATGCCTCGGTGCCGCCGGCATCGCCGCTCCACACCTGCTCCGACGACAGGCCGAGATACCACACGTCCATCGACACGCGCGTCGTGCTCGACGGCTTCACGCGCGCACCGATCTCGGCGCCCCACGCGCGTGCGAGCGCGCCGTCGCCGTCCATCGCGACCGCCGCGCGGGCATCGTTGGAGTGAAAGCCGCCGCCGGAGTTCACGAACAGGTTGATCTGATTCGTCGGATGCACCTCGACCGACAGCTTCGGGCTCACGATCGTGCGCGCCGCGCTCGCGTCGATCGGCGACGAGCCGTCCGCGAGCGTCATCGTGCGATCGCTGACGTCCCACATGAAGCGATCGACGCGCACGCCCGGGAACACGTGCAGCCACGGCGCCGGGATCACGTTCGCCTCGGCGTACGCGGCGAGGTCGCGGATCGAGCTGTCGTGGCGATTGCACGGGTTTCGGTTCTCGAAGCAGTTGTCGAGCCGCACGCGATCCTCGGCATGCCACAGCGACGTCGAGACGTCGTCGGCGCGGATCTGCACGCCCGTCGTGACGAGCGCGTCGAACGCCTCGCGATGCACGGCCTTCTGGTACGCCGCATCGAGGCCATAGAGGTAGCGCGCGTCGGTCTGCTCGATCTCGTCGCCGTGCACGGGGTCGCGCGCGTACAGCGTGAAGTTCGAGAACAGGTCGAGGCGATTGCCGACGACGTAGGCCGCCGCGCGCACCGTGCCACCGTCGCCGGCGGGCAGCTCGTAGCCGATCTTGCCGCTCGCGCGCGATGCCTCGCCGCCCTCCGACGGATCGATCGCGCCGAACCGATCGAGCTCTCCGCTCTCGACGAGGCTCGCCGGAATCTGCCCCGACTGGTTCCACCGCGCGGTGTACCAGTTCGTCTCGAGCTTCAGCCGCCCCGGGCCGAGCTTGCCCTGCCACTTGCCGAGCGCGAGGCCGCGCTGGAAGTCCTGCGGATGAACGAACGCGCCGTCCTGCTCGCCGATCTCGACGGCGATGAGCGTCTTGTCGTGCTCGCGCAGCTTCGGGCTCGCCATCGCGACCATGCGACGATCGAGCGCCTGAAACCCGCGCGTGCTCGCGAGCGGTGCGCCGCCCGACAGGTACACGGTGCCTTTCGCGTCGAGCTCGTCGAGCGTCTTCAACTCGAGCGCGCCCGCCGTGTAGAAGTCGCCGTAGCGCGCCGAGTACGGACCTTTGTGAACGTCGACGACCCCGATCGTCTCGGGGATGAGCCAGTGCGTGTCGGCGTAGCCCTGGCCGTGACCATGTGACGTCAGGTTCACCGGCACGCCGTCGGCGAACACCGCGATGTCGGTGCCGTGGTCCGCGTCGAAGCCGCGGATGAACCACTGGTCGGCTTTGCCGCCACCCGCATGCTGCGAGATCATGAGGCCGGGCACCTGCCGCAGGATGTCGGACATCTGCGTGCGCGACCGCGTGTCGAGCTTCTTGCGATCGATGTGCACCGACGACGCGGACTCCGCGGGTGCCTCGTCCTCGATGACGATCGTCTCGTCGGCGGCGGCGTTCGCCATCGCTTCGAGCGCGGCGTCGTCGAGCTGCTTGGGCGGCGCGGGCGCCGGCTTCTTCTTCTTCGGGTCGATGCCCTTCACGGGCGGTGGAACGTCGTCGGGGTTTCCGACCGGGTCGGCCGGATCACCGCTGGGATGATCGGGATGGGCACTCGCGGGAAGCGCGAGCGCGAGCACAGCGCCGCCGACGGCGACGCGCAGGACAATAGACATGGCAATCCTCGAGCGAGAGGGACATGGACGTGATCGATATCTACGTCATCCCCTCCGGAGGGCCACGGCAGGCAGCGGCGAGCGGATCGAGCGAACGCGGTGCGAGCTCGACGATAATCTCGAGCGCCAGCGCCATACGATCGATCGGCAGCGGTGACTCGATCGCCGGCGCGGGCAACGGCAGCGCGATGCCGTGGTGTGCGAGGCTATGACGGCCGTGCGCGAGCGCGGCAGCGATGCGCGTGTTGTCGTCGTCGGGCGCGCGCGGCTTCGCGTGGTCGGCGACGACGTGATAGCCGCGCTCGTGCGCCGCGGCCTCGTCGACCTGTGCGTCGACATCGTCGTCGTCGGGATGGCCGTGCGACGACGTGAAGCTGACGCGGACGATCGTGCCCGCGGCGTCGTGCGTATGCGCGCCGGCGTGGTCGTGCAGCGCGACGTGCAGCCACGGCAGGACCTCGAAGCTCGCGACCCAGAGCGCACACAGGGCGATCGCGATGCGCGCCCTCGTTCGCCTCGATGTCGGCTTCGCCCTCACGTCGGGATCTACGACAGGCTAAGCCCGCCGGATCGACCAGGGCAACTCCTCACTTCTTCGGCTGCGTGCCACCGCCGCCACCACCGGCACCAGCTGCGGGCTGCTGGCCGCACGTCGGCAGGCCTTGCGGAATCTGGAGCTGGAACTTGCTATCCGGGATCTGCGCGTTGGCCTCGAACTGGTTCCACTCGACGAGCAGGTCCTGGTTCTGCGCGGGCGACTTGAACCGCGTCTTGCCCGGCACGCGGCGCTCGCCGCTGCCATCGCGCTTCGCGAAGTCCGTGTTCGCGACCGACCAGCGCGTCTTGCCGTCGGGGCCGACCATCTCGCTGTCGACCACGTCCCACCGGTTCTCGCGCGTGTCGAGCGACAGCTTCTGCGAGCCGCCCTCGCCCTTCAGCTCGACCTTCCACACGCCCCGCTTGCCGTCCCACGTCGACGTGCCCGTCGGGTTCGCGATCGTCGGCGGCGTGCCGAGCGCGAGGTGAACGAAGTCATCGGGCTCGAGCTCGATGCCGAAGAAGATCGCGACCGATCGCGCATCGCACGGCCCGCTCAGCGAGCAATTGTTCTGGTAGTCGACGTACGCGAAGTTCGTCCCGTCGCACGCCATCTCGGCGAGCGTGCTGCCGCCCGCCGGCGACAGCGCGGCGAAGCGCACGAACTTGCCGAGCTTGCCCATGACGAGCACCTCGCCCTTCGCGCGCTGGCCCGACAGCCAGTAATCCATCGTGCTGTCGCCGCGGAACGACGTCAGCGCGGCGCGCGCCTTCTCGAGACCGTCGACGATCTGCGGGACCGTCAACTCGGCCGACGGCGCCTTCGCCGGACCCTTCGGACCACAGCTCGCTGCCGCCAGCAACACCGCACACGGAAAGGCTCGCTTCATATGCCGCGGTGATAGCAGAGCTTGCCGCGGCCTTCACGTCACGGAGTGGCGGTCATCACGCGCGCATCACGGATGGAGCACGATTGCCTGCGCGGCCGCCCCATCGAGTGGCGCGGTGAGCTTCACTCCGTTCGCCGTGAGATCGAACGCGAAGATCGCGAGGTACTGCTCGGTCGTGAGCGAGGCCGGATCGTCGCCCGGCATCGTCTTCGTCGCCCACGCGAATACGTCCGCGGCCGTATGGAACTGCACGTCGCGCTTCGCACCCGGGCGCGGATCGAGCGGGAACGCATCCTTGCCGACGACGGGAGGGCCATCCTTGGTGCCCTGGCCGGCATCACCATGGCACTTGGCGCACTTCGCGACGTAGAGCTCCTTGCCCTGCTCGATCTGCGCGGCGACCGGATCGGCCGATGCGGCGGGCTCTGCGGCAGGCGTCGCGGGGGATGCGGGCTCCTGCTTCGGCGAGGACGAGCAGGCGACGAGGAACAATGCGGTGAAGGGAACCGAGACGTGTAACTTCATGCTCCCAAGAGAGCGATCGCGGCCATCACGTTACGCGTCACGCGATCACATCGTGCACCATCGAACCCGTAGACCTTCGCGATCGTGCGCTCGGTGAGATCGGCGGCGACCGCCGCCCTCGCCCGGTGCAGGCGCACGCGCACCGCTTCCTCGGTGAGGCCGAGCAGCGACGCGGTCTCCGCCGTGTCGAGCTCGAGCACGTCGCGCAGCACCATGACCTCGCGGTTGCCCTGCGGCAGGCGCTGCAGGCACGACTCGAGCAGCACGCCGAGCTCGGCGCGCTCGACATCGTCGTCCGGCGTCTCGTGGCTCGCCGAGTCCTGCACCTCGGCGATCACCGGCTGCTTGCGCGCGTGCGCGAGCGCGGCGTTGACCGCGATGCGCGTCGCCCACGTCGTGAACTGCGCGTCGCCGCGAAACTGGTCGAGATGGCGAAACACCTCGAGCCACGTCTGCTGCACGACATCTTCGGCCTCGGCGTCGGACTTCACGATCCCGCGCGCGGCGCGATAGAGGCGCTGGTTGTGGCGGCGTACGAGAACTTCGAACTCCGCGCGTTCACCGCCGCGCACGCGGTCGATGAGGTCGGCATCTCCGAGAGTTTCGAGGGCAACAACAGCCGTCATACTCGTTGGAGTGACTACCGCGCCTCGGCGTTACAGGCCCGTCGTGTTGTAGCGTGAGAGATCCACGCGCCAGCGGCCCTCGATATCGAACAGCTGGAGGCGCGCACGTCCTGCAGCCGACACGATCTCGACGACCGCGCGATCGCCGCGTTGCTCGATGACGGTGATATCGGTCGGCGCCCATTGATCGTCGGTCGCGCCGATCGAGATCAGATCCTTCGCCGTGTAGCGAACGGCGGCGCCGACCAGATCGGTCGCGCGATTCGCTTCGGTCTCGAGTCGCGCGCGCGTCGCGGGCGTCAGCAGCTCGAACACCAGATCGCGATTGCCGGTCTTGGCCGCCTGGAGCAGGTCGCGAACGGTCATCTCCGGACCGGGCTTGCTGACCTGGCAGCTCCGACCCGCGACGGCCGCTGCGAGTGCCATCGCTGCGAGCGCGCTCGCGACCGCTGCGATCGTCGACCGGCGAGTACCGAGTGCCAGTGCCACGCGGGCACCGTGGCAGAGCAGCACCGGCACTGGCAAGGGGGTTGCAGTCTATCGGCTCGCGAGTGGATGCCGATGAAACTGTTTTCGTCGGATTTCTGTGTACTTGTGACGAGATCACCCGTCAAATAGACTGAATCACTGGGTTGGATTGCCGTCCAATCGTTCTAGGAGGACTGCTATGAGTTTGCGACGCGTTGCACATCTAATCGGCGCTGCCGGCCTCGGCCTGGCGCTCCAAGCGTGTGTCGTTCGCGAGACGCGTCCCGTGAATAGCGGTTACGGGTACGGCTACAGCGGCGGCTACCAGGCCAGCGTGAGTGTCGGAACGCCGAACCCCTACTACGTCTCGAGCATGCCTCCGCAGCCGCTCTACGAGACGATGACGGCCTCGCCGGGCTACGGCTACGCGTGGATCGACGGCTACTGGCACTGGAACAGCTACGAGTGGGTGTGGGTCAGCGGCCGGTGGGAGCGCCAGCAGGAGAACTACGTCTACATCCAGCCCTATTACGACTACTCGGGCGGGTCGTACGTGTACACGCCGGGCTACTGGACGTCGCGCGACCGCGTCCCGAGCAACTGGCAGGTTCGCGACCACCGCGATGGTCGTCCGCCGAGCTACACGCCGCCTCCGGGCTGGCATGGCGGCAGCGGCGGCAGCGGAGGCTGGGGCGGTGGTGGCGGTGGTGGCGTGAGCACGCCGCCGCCGGGCGGTCGACCGGGCGGATGGAACCCGCCGCCGACGGGCGTCGGGACGCGGCCTCCGGCCGGCACGGCGACGCCGCCGTCGAACCGCCCGCCGGTTCCTCCGGTCTCCGGCGACGTTCGCCCGGTTCCGCCCGCTCAGCCACCGACCGGCGTGACGCCGATCGGCCCGATTCAGCCGCCGCCGCGCGGCGATGGTAACGGGTCGCGGCCGCCGGTTCGCCAGCCGCCGGGTAACTTTGGTGGCAGCGTGCAGCCGGCCCAGCCGTCCGCGCCGCCCGTTCGCCAGCCGCCGGGTAACTTCGGCGGCAACGTGCAGCCCGCCCAGCCGTCCGCGCCGCCCGTTCGCCAGCCGCCGGGCAACTTCGGTGGCAACGTGCGGCCGGCCCAGCCGTCGGCGCCGCCGGTTCGCCAGCCGCCCGGCCATGTCGGGGGCAGCGTGCAGCCTGTCGCGCCGCCGACAGGTGTGACGCCCGTCGGTCCGATCCAGACGCCGCCGCGTGGTAACGGCGTGGGTTCGCCCCCGTCGCGCCAGCCGCCGTCGCGCCAGCCGCCGCCGTCGTCGTCGACCCCGTCGGTGACGCCGAGCGCGCCGCATTCCCCGGCCCCGTCGGCACCGCCGTCGCGCGGCACGGTCCGTCGCCACTGAGCTACACCCTGTAGCGTTAACAAACGGCGCCACCTCGGCGCCGTTTGTCCGTTTCGGCGCGAGATTTTTGCCTACTCGACGCGGAGTGCGCGCTCGAACTCTTCGGGGTTCGAGCTCGCGTAGATCGCGGTCTCCATCGAGACCAGGCCCGCGTTCACGAGATCGATCAGGTGCTGATCGAACAGCTGCATCGAGTAGAGGTCGCGACCCTTGCGGATGAGATCCGGGATGTCGCTGAGGCGCGCCGAGCGAATGCACTCGCGAATCGTGCGCGTGACGCGAAGGATCTCGACGCCGGGCAGACGGCGGCGGCCGTCCTTGCTCGCGAGCAGGCGCAGCGAGACGACCGCCTGGAGGCAATCGCCGAGGCGATCGCGGATGACGTCCTGCGCGTCGGCCTCGAACAGACCGACGTAGCGCTGGATCGTCGCGACCGCATCGGGCGTGTGGATCGCCGACAGCACGAGATGACCAGTCTCTGCGGCCTTGAGCGCCGTGGCGGCGGTCTCGCGATCGCGGATCTCGCCGACGAGGATGACGTCGGGATCCTGGCGCATCGCCGCGGTCATCGCATCGCGGAAGCTCTCGGTATCCGCGCCGACCTCGCGCTGGATGATCATGCACTTCTGCGGCTCGTGGATGAACTCGATCGGATCTTCGATCGTGACGATGTGCGCGTGCCGCGTCTCGTTGATGTAGCGCAGCATCGCCGCCATCGTCGTCGTCTTGCCGTTGCCGGTCGCACCGGTGATGAGGACGAGGCCGCGACGCGCGTCGGCGATCTCGGCGAGCACGGGCGGGAGGTTCAGCTGCTCGATCGACAGCACCTGGATCGGGATCAGGCGCATCACGATGCCGACCGCACCGCGCTGGCGGAAGATCGACGCGCGGAACCGGCCGCGCTGCGCCAGCGAGTACGAGACATCGATCTCGGCGAACCGGCGCGTGAAGTCGACGGTGGTGCTGCGGTCCTCGAGGATCATCCGCGCGATCGCTTCGGTGTCCGAGGCCGTGAGCGGCGGAACTTTGATCGCGCCGAGCAGCTCGCCGTGAAGGCGATAGTGCGGCGGGTACCCGACTTCGAAGTGGATGTCCGAGACGCCGCGCTCGATTCCGAAGGCTAGGAGCTTATGAAAGGCGTTGCGGTCCATATGGACCGCATCAGTTTAAACCCGGTCCCCCAGGTCCTGGCTCGCCGTCGGACGGGTTTTCGGTGCGCTTCAGGCTGGAGAGGAGCGCCTCGCCGGTCGCCTCGTCGTCGCTGAGCGGCTGCCACGGCGTCACTGCAGCAGTTTGCTGCGGTACCTCCGTCGGCGGCTCCGACGCGCGAGGACGCGGACGCTCGGCGCCGGGAATCGCGAAGTCGCTCGTGATCTCGTCTTCGGCGCGGCCGAACACGTTGCGCGGCACCGAGCTCTTCACCGGCGCCGTCGGAATCGGCAGGTCGCGATCGTCATCCTCGTCATCGTCCTCGGTCGCCGACGAGATCTTCGGCGTCGGCGCTTTGACGTTCGAGTTCACGCTGCGCAGCTCGGCGCGCACGTAGTCGGGCAGCGTCGGGAACGGCGGCCCCGGGCGCGCCATGTAGTAGCCCTGGCCGTAGCGCAGGCCGAGCTCGCGCAGCGCGACGACGTCCTCGACGTGCTCGATGCCCTCGGCGATCATCACCGCATCGATCGTCTCGGCGATGTGGCGCAGCGAGCGAAGCATCTCGCGCTTCACCGTCGAGCGCGCGATGCCGCGCACGAGCACGTCGGAGATCTTGATGAAGTGCGGCCGCAGCGACATCACGGTCTCGAGGTTCGAGTGCCGCGTACCGACGTCGTCGATCGCGACGCCGAAGCCCATCGCCGTGTACTGCGCGAGCGCGCGCTTGAACGACGCGAAGTTCTCGATCGCGAGCCGCTCGGTGATCTCGAACACGATGTTCGCGGGCGTGAGGCCGGCGGCGGAGAGCAAGTTGCCGACCTCGACCTCGATGAACGCCGAGTCGTAGAACGACATCGGCAGGAGGTTCACGAACAGACGGTGGACCGGCTCGAGCGTCATCGCGTTGCGCAGCGCACCGCGGAAGCACGCGCGGTCGAGCTCGACGGTGAGGTCGACCTCGTCGGCGATCGCGAACAGCGTCGCCGGTGACTCGAACGCCGTCGTCCGCGGACCGCGCGTCAGCGCCTCGAACGCGAAGATGTCGCCGGTGCCGAGGTCGACGATCGGCTGGTACACGCTCGTCAGGCCCTCGCCGAGGAT
>JABFXX010000385.1 GCA_013368795.1 Kofleriaceae bacterium | reverse complement strand
CGGCGCCGTGAAGTGGGCGAGCACGGTCCTGGGCCGGCCGTCGCCGGTGATGCTCTCGATCTCGAGCGACAGGCCCGTGAGGTCGACGCGATCGCCGACGGCGAACGGCTGAAAGGCCGGCGAGCGCATCATCTGATCGATCTCGTAGCGGAGGAGGCCGTCGTTGGGCGTGACGCGCAGCGTGCGCGCGTCGAGGCGCTCGATCGTCACCGCCGTCGTCGATGTCGCGAGCCAGTAGAGGTGCGCCGGACGGATCTCGCGGCGCGACTGCCGCATGATCGGGACATACGCGGCCAGCGCGTCGGACGGCGTCGAGGTGATGATGACCGTCTTCTCCGCGATGTCGGCGCCGTGCGGGATGCCGGCGTCTGCGCGATCGAGCACGCGGCCGACCGCGACCATCGAGCGCGAGCGCAGGACGAGCAGCGGCGGCGCGAGCACGAGGTGGACGAGCACCATGCCGATCGCGACACCACCGATCGCGACGCGGCGCGCGCGGCCGTCGCCGAGCAGGTCTCGCTGACGGAACGCGGCGGCGAGCAGCTGCGCGACGAGGCCCATCCCACCGACGCCGATGAACACGAGCAGGCGATCGGCGGGGAACGTGCTGGCGACCGGGACCGCGGCGAGCAGCATGCCGGTTGCGAAGAACCGCGCGACCGGATCGCGCCGAAGCAGGCGCGCACACGACAGGCCGATCGCGACGAGCGTCGCGAGCGCGACCGCGAGCATCGGCGCGACCGCACCGATCAGCGGATACAGCGACGCCAGATCCGACCACGGCACCGCGAACTGGCCGAGCAGCAGGAACGGGATGCGCGTCGCGGCGGCGCCGAGGAAGTGGCGAGGGTCGGCGCCCGGATCGAGGTAGATGCCCGAGCCGGCGACGCCGTAGCCGAGATGCGCGTAGATCACGCGCCACGCGAGGACGATCAGGACGTACGGCGCGAGCGCGGCGAGGCGCGACCGCCACGGCGCGGGATCGAGCCACAGCGCGTGCGCGGCGAGATATGCGGTGATCGCGAGCGCGGACTCGCCAGCGCCGAGCGAGACCGCGAACACGAGCGGTGCGATCCACCGTCCGAGCGCCCAGCCGTCACGGCGCCAGCGATCGTGCGCGAGCAGGACCGGCATCGCGAGCGTCAGCGCGACGAGCGCGTTGCGGTTCGCGATCCAGCCGACGACCGGACCGCGCGCGTCGTCGAACGCATAGAGCGCGAGCGCGAGCACGGCGATCCACCGCGCGTTCGGCGGCACGAAGCGGCGGAAGAACAGCCACACGAGGACGAGCGAGAGCGCGTGCCAGAGCAGATTGTGCGCGAGCTGCGCGGTCGCGCTCTCGGGCCACAGCGCGTGATCGACCGCGTGCGTCGCCGACGACAGCGGCCGCATGAACGAGAGGCGCATGTGGAGGTCCGCCCACCACGGGAAGAAGCCACTGTCGCGCAGCGTCGCGTTGTCGCCGGCGTCGCCGTTCGCGAACACGAACAGATCGAGCGGGCGCGAGTGCAGGCCAGGGACGCCCGGATCGCTGCGCGAGATGACGCGATGCAGGTGGTCGTCGGCCGCGAAGTCCGCGGTCAGCGCGGGCGCCGCGAGCGCGATGCCGATCGCGATGACGATCCACGGCGCATGGCGCGCGCCGAGCCACGACACGATCCGCTCGGAGGTACGGCCCACGCGAGGAGGTTAGTAGTGCCGCTCGAGCACGTACCAGCCGAACGCGCGCAACATCACGCGCGCCAGCGACGGGTCGAGCAGCGGTTCCGCCTTCGCCCACCCTGCCTCGACGAGCGTGCGCGCCTTGTCGGCGCAGGCGTCGATCGCCCCACAGGTCTGGATCAGCTCGACGGCCGCGGCGACGGTCCGCTCGTCGGTCGGCTTGCCGAGCAGCGTCTTCCACAGCCACTCGCGGTCGGTGCGCTCGAGCCGCCCCATCGCGAGGGCGACCGGCAGCGTCACCGTGCCGTTCATGATGTCTTCGCCGCGCTGCTTGAGGTTGCCCTTGAAGCCGCGCAGGTTGAGGACGTCGTCCATGATCTGGAACGCGAGGCCCACCGCCTCGAAGAACTCGCCGACCGCGGCGATCTGCTCGTCGGTGCCGCCGCCGGCGACCGCGCCCATGCGTGCGAGACAGCCCGCGGGCGCCGCCGTCTTCAGGCGGTGACACGCGAGGATGCGCGCCTCGAGCGTCGCGTAGTTCCCGGTCGCGACGACGTCGGGCATCAGCGGCGCCATGCCGCCGAGGTCGATCGCCTGACCGGCGTGACCTGCGCGCATCGCCGAGAAGTAAAGGTTGTAAATGCGCAGCTTCTGGCTGTCGTTCAGCTCGTCGGAGTGGAGGAGGTTCTGCGTCAGGAAGTACGCGGCGGTGCCGGAGTTGATCGCGATCGGCTCGCCGTGCACGACGTGGCAGCACGGACCACCGCGGCGCACCGTCGACTTGTCCTGGACGTCGTCGACGATCAGCGAGCCGACGTGCATCAGCTCGGGCATCGCGAGCCACTGGCTGAACTTGCGCGAGTCGCCACCGACGACGTCACAGCACGCGAGCGCCGCGTACGACCGCCACGACTTGCCGCCGCGGTCGACCATCTCGCGGATCGGCGCGACGAGCGTGTTCGCCATCGCCTGCGAGTCGACGCCCTCCATGTAGTGCTCGAGCTCTTCGCTCGCGATCAGCTCGCGCATCTCGTCGTACGTCGGCTCGAGCGGCAGGACCATCGCCGTCGAGGCGCGCACCTGCTTGCCGACCGCCGAGAAGAAGTCGTCGAGCGTGTCGATGTTCTCGAAGCCAGAGCGCTCGATGTACGCCGGTCCCGAGACCGTCTTGCCGTCGAGCGTGCCGTGCGCCGTGCAGCGGCCCTCCCAGAACGCCGGCTTCGAGATGACCGTGATCATCTCCTGGTCGTCGAACGCCGCTTCGATCGCGACGTCGAGACCGATCGATGGCGCGGTCAGCCGCCAGCTCGTCGGGTAGGTGTGGAACGTGCGCTTCGACGTCCAGGCCTTCATCGGCGAGAACGTGAGGTCGGGGATCGAGCGACGCGTGCCGTCCTTGTCGATCGCGATCATCCACTTGCCGACCGTCTCGTGCGTCCGGACGTCGATGATCTCGTACGCCGTCAGATCGGTGCCGTCGTCGAGCTGGATCGCGGTCCAGTTCCAGCCGAGGTCGCGAATGCCCGCGCCCTCCGCGGCCGGCTCCTCGAAGTGACCGCGCGGCTTCTCGTCGGCGACGTAGCCGCCGAACTCGTGGTCGTACCAGCCCTGGCCGGTCTTGATCGCGAGCGTCTCGCCGCCGGTCGTCGTCACCGTGCCCGTCACGCGGCAGCGCGGCACGAAGTAGTAGAACATCTGCTCGCCCGCGTTACCGCGGACGACGCCGTCGTCGCCGTGGCGGATCGGCGGCTTCTCGAGCGCGAACGTGACATCGAAGCCGATGTCCTCGTCCGAGTGCCGCGTGCGCACGCGATACGTGCCGTCGGGCAGCTTCTCGAAGCTGGCGTCGCCGTACTTCACGAACAGCCGATCGCTCGCGACCTCGACGCCGCCCTCGAACACGCGGTCGGGCGCGGGGACCTTGCCGGCCTCGAGGATCTCGGCCATCGCGCGGTTGAGCCGCTCGTCCTTGCTGCCGCGGCCGTTCTTCATGCGGTCGAGGCCGAGCTCGGGTGCACGCTCGTCGACGCGCGACTCGCCGACGTACGTCTTCGCGTCGAGGTCCGACAGCGCCCACGTCATCGAGTGCGCGTAGCTGACTTGCTTCGTCGCCTCGTCGTACGCGGAGATGATCCGGAAGAACGCGGCGAACAGGCCGAACGTGCGGCCATCTTCGACCTCGACGTGCCCGTTGACGTACCACCACTCGGTGTCCGCCGCGGGGTGCGGGAGATCATGCTGCGCGAGATCGATCGGCCCCGGCGCTGGCCACCATGGAAGTCTGGTCATCGGCAAGCGCGAGCAAAGTACACGAAGCGCTTCACGGTTCAACGGCGAACTTTCTGTCGTGTCCTTTCCGCGGGTGATGCGCGCGTGACCTTCAACGCTACAACGTTGCGCAGTTCGTGCAGGTTGGCGGAGCTGAGCGACGTTGTTACACGTTTCGGTCACGGGCCAGCCGCAAGAACGGTGTCTCCGAGTACGTTCTGGCCGTGGCCCTGACCGTCGATGCGCTAGCGGTTCAACCACGCTGGGATCCGGCGAGAGTCCTCGCCCTGCCCGGTCGCAGTCGCGGAGATCTCGTCGGCGCATGGGGCAAGAACGTCGTCGCGCGCTTCGGCGACGACGGTCTCGCGCGCGTGCGCCAGCGTCTGCCCACACCTCTCGATCGCTTGGAGCTCATACAATCGTCGCGCGACTGGCTGCCGGTCTACGCGCAGCTCCTCGTCACCGAGGCGATCGTCGACGAGCTGCTCTCCGGCGACTGGCGCGCGCTCTATCCGCTCCTGGTCGAGGACACGCGCGCAGGGCTCGGCCGCGTCCAGCTCGCACTGCTCCGCGCGATGGGTCCGTCGCGCGCGCTTCGCCTCGGGCCGTCGACGTTCAAGAAGGTCCACGAGCGCGGCGCGCACGACATCGAGGTCGACGGCCGGCGCGCGCGCCTCTCGTTCCGCGGCAGCCCGCTGTTCGCGCACCCGTCGTGGCGCATCCTCCAGCTGTTCGCGACGCGCGCGCTGCTCGACCTGACCGCGACGCCGGGCGACGTCATCGGCGAGGACAGCGGCGATGACTCCTTCGTCGCGATCGCGACCTGGTAGCCACTCAACAGTTCGTAATATCCCGTGAACTCGCGGCGTTGCTGACGCGCGAGCGCCACACTCGACATCTCGATATCATCATGATCGCTGCCAGGTCCCGGGCACTTGCACCGCCCATCACCTCCCGCTGCCCGGCATCGCGCTTGCTGTACCTCCGCCCCGTCATGGCCCGCCTCGCTCCACTCCTCCTCGGCATCGCCGCCCTCCTCGCCGTCGTCCCCGCGTGCGACGTCGACTGCTTCGATGGCGGCGCGCTCGAGCAGCGCTACCGCGACGGCCAGGCCGAAGCCGAGAAGGCCAACGTCGTCGCGTTCGATCGCGGCAAGGCAGCCGGCCTCGCGCTGACGCGCGTCGACGGCGAGCGCGACGGCAACACCGAGGGCTACGACGACGGCTTCGCGGCGGGCTACCAGAGCATCTACGGCTACTCGGCCGGCTACGCCGACGGCTACTACGCCGGCTCGGGCGACGGCAGCACCGACCCGAGCGCGTGCAGCGACGGCGCATCGGCCGGCTACAGCGACGGCAACAACGCCGGCTATAGCGATGGCTCGGATGCCGGCTGGTCCGACGCGTGGAACGCCGGATACGACGCCGGTTACGCCGACGGTGCCGCGACCTGCACCGCCACGCGCACGCTGCCCGGCTCGGCGCCGACCGTGGCGCTCGCGCCGGCACCGGCGAGCGAGGTCGATCCCGAGGACGCGAAGGTCTGCTACCAGCGCGGCTACGACGACCAGACCGATCCGACCGCGTACGAGCGCGGCCTCTCCGAGGGCAAGCGCCTGAACCCCGACTACCAGGCCGGCTATCAGGCGACGTATCCCGCTGCCTACGATCGCGGCACGCTCGACGGTACCGCAGCGGGCTACGACGCCGGCTGGAACGACGGCTACGGCGACGGCTACGACGACGCGTACGGCTCGGCGTACGACGCCTGCTACAGCGGCGCGTACACCGACGGCTACGACGACGGCTATGGCCCGGGCTACGAGGACGGCTACTCGGCGGGCTACGGCGACGGCTACTCGACCGGCTACGACGACGGCGACGACTGCGGCGCGTAACGTCCGCTCGCCGTACTGTCGGGCGCCTACTCTTTGCCGCCGTCGAGCACGGTCAGCTTGAACGGATGCGCGCCGGTGAGCATGCCGAGCGTGCCCTTGTAGAAGTGACGCACGCCCTCGATGTACGCGATGACCGTCTCGCGCTCGCCGCGCTTCAGGAACGCAGCCGCGAGCCGCTGGTCGGGACCGAACGAGTTCAGCTGAGGCGAGCCGGGCGTCGTGGCAGCGGCCGCGAGGTACGCGCGCGCAGCGTCGACATCGCCGTGCGCGAGCGCGATGCGACCGAGCAGGATGTTCGCCCAGTGGATGCCGTTACCGTGGACCCACATGCCCACGAAGCTCGGCGCATCGTCGAGGATCTGCTGAGCGAGCGCCCGTGCGCGATCGGCGTCGCCGGCCTCGAACACGACCTCGGCGAGCGAAATCTGCATCGAGTAGCGACCGGTATCGGGCTCCGAGCAACCGCCGACTCCGCAACTCGCCGCCGGCGCTTCGGACACGGGCATCAGCTCGATCGCGCGCTCGTACTCCTCCATCGCCGCGCGCCAGAGACGCGGTCGTGCCTCCTCGGCGCCGAACGTCGCCGCTCGCGCGTGCTGGTCGGCGAGCAGACGCCACCACTCCGGCGAGGTCGGTTCGAGCGCGATGCCGTCTCGCAGGATCTGCTCGGCGAGGTCTTCATCGGAGGTCGTGAACGCGTGATGCGCGTTGTATCGGATCGCGGCGTTGGTCGGCTCGCGCTCGAGCGCGGCGAGCCACAGCCGCTTCGCCTCGCGATAGCCACCCGGCGATGTCCGCTCGTCGAGATCGACGAGCACGGTGAGGTCGTACGTCGGATGGTGGGCGATCAGCCAGAGCGCGTGAGCATCCCGGTTCGGGTCGACCGGGCCGTAGTACGCGGCGAGCTTCACACGCGCTTCGAGATCGTCGGGACTCTCGACGAGCCGTGACTCGAGCGCTGCGGCCTCCTCGGCTGACAGCTGGGTGCCGGCCAACATCAGTCCACCCCAAACCTTCCTGTCCATGCCGCGAGGATAGCGCCGCTTGCATGACCGGCACCGGCTTTGTTAGGGTCTCCCGGTCGCCAGCCACCCGGCTGGCGTTTCTGTTTTCGGCGCCAGCCCTCACCGGCTGGCGCTTTCTCGTTTCGGCCGCCGAGGTGCGCGCCGAAGGAAGGACCTGCGTCATGCGTCGGCCCGATCTCGTTCCCGATTGCGGGAACTGCGCAGCGCTGTGCTGCGTCGCCACTGCGTTCGATGCGTCTGAAGACTTCGCGATCGACAAGCCCGCCGGCGAGGCGTGCCCGCACCTCGGGGACGACTGCAGGTGCACGATCCACGACGAGCTCGTCGCGCGCGGCTTCGCCGGCTGCGCGATCTACGACTGCTACGGCGCAGGACAGCGTGCGTCGGCAAATGGACTCGGAACCCATTTCCTCGCGTTGCGGGAGGTCCACGAGCTGCTGTGGCTTTTGACCGAGGCGGCGAAGCTGTGCCCGCGAGCGGACCTGCGTGCGGAGCTCGACGCGGAGATCGCGATCCTCGACGCGATCGAGCCGGCGCACGACCTCGAGCTCGCGGCGAGGACGCGCGCGGCGCACGCGCTGCTCCGGCGCGTCGGCGACGTGCTGCTCAGTCGGCCGGGCGCGCGGGCGCTGGCCGGCGGAACGAGTCGAGGAAGCGCGCTGCTGCGCGTGCGTTGCCGTCGATCTTGATCGTGCCCTTCGCGCGCGCATCGGCGACGGCGAGGTCGCCGAACACGATGCGGCGGAGCGTCGTCGCGTCGGTCTCGATCGAGGCGTCGGCGTCTGGCGCTGGCGCGCGGGCGAGGTCGATCTCGCCGTGCTCGATGTGGACGCGATAGCGGTCGCGATCGAGCCACAGATCGATCGTCAGAGGGCTCGTCGCGCGGGCGCGATCGAGCGTCGTGCGCAGCGCGAGGAGGAGCGCATCGGCGGAGAGGTCGCCGCGAGGTACGGGCGTCGCGCGGCTGCCCCATTGCGCGAGCGCGAGGAGAACGGGCTCGAGGTCGCGGCCCCACGGCGTCAGCTCGTAGACCCATGTGCGCGCGGGCGGATCGAGCTGGCGGCGCGAGACGACACCCGCTTCGAGCAGCTCGTCGAGGCGTTGCGAGAGGACATTCGGGCTCGCGCTCGGGAGGCCCTCCTTGAGGTCGGTGAAGCGCTTCGGACCCAGGAGGAGCTCGCGGACGACGAGCAAGGCCCAGCGTTCGCCGACGCGATCGAGCGCACGTGCCACACCGCAGGGATCGTCGTAACGGCGGCTGGTGGTCATTCCCCAGGAGTTTGAACTTGTGATCCAGGAGTTGATAGTCCTAAATTAGGACTAAAGGAGAAACGCGATGCGCAGCCTATCGGTTTTCAACAGCGTCTCGGTGGATGGGTTCTTTACCGACGCGAACAGCGAGCTCGGTTGGGCCTACAAGTTCGGCGGAGATGCCGAGTACAACGCGTGGGTCGGCGAGAACGCGAAGAGCGGCGGCGGCATGCTCGTGTACGGTCGCAAGACCTACGACATGATGGTCGCGTACTGGCCGACGCCGCAGGCGATGGAGGAACGGCCGGTCGTCGCGAAGGGCATCAACGCGTCGCCGAAGATCGTGTTCTCGCGCCGGATGGAGAAGGCGACGTGGAACAACACGACGCTGATCAAAGAGGACCCGGTCGCGGCGATGAAGAAGCTGAAGGCCGAACCGGGACCGAACCTCGTCGTGATGGGCAGCGGCCAGATCGTGTCGCAGCTCGCCGCGGCTGGCCTCGTCGATCGCTACACGCTGCCGGTCATCCCGACGGTGCTCGGCAAGGGCCGCTCGATGTTCGAGGGCCTCGACAGGCCAATCGACCTCAGGCTCGCGGGCACCCGGTCGTTCAAGAACGGGATCGTGGTCCTGACCTACGAGCGCTGAAGTTATCCACAGCAATCTATTGTTTGCGCCACACACAAGCCGAAGCAGTTCGCGAGCTTCGGCGAGATCGAACGCCCTACGATTTCTTCGTCGACGAGGCAGGTGGGCAGGTGTATGACCTCGCCCCCTATGAGGTTCCTCGCAAAGTCGTTGGTCGTTTCGGTGGCGCTCGCGGGCTGTCTCGCCGAGGGCGGCGGTGTCGATGGTGAGCAGACGGAGCAGGAGTCGACGACGACGTACGTCGACATCCTCGACTTCTCGAAGACGGATCAGGGTCAGTGGTACGACCTGATCCACAACCTGAACCGCCAGTTCGACGATGTCTGCGGCGACACGTTCTGCGAGGGTGAGTATTCGAACATCCAGCCGCTGACGTTCTCGTGCGCGGTGTCGAGCAAGCAGGGCAGCGTGAAGGACTGCGCGTGGACGTTTGCCGCGGCGCAGGTCGATGTCGATCCGCGCAACGCGAACATCGTCGTCGATGCGCCGACCTACCAGTGCCACTTCAAGATGAAGACGACGGCGCCGAAGCTGATCGCGATCCTCGCGGGTGACGATCCGCTGCACGCCGCCCTGCCCGGCGCGCCGGCCGAGACGCCGTCGATCTACGACCAGCTGAGCGATTGCTTCGATCACCCGATCGGCCAGACGCCCGGCGAGTTCGCCGAGACCGGCGCGCTGAGCTACGTGTCGGCGCGCGACTACTACACGTCGAGCGCGGGCATCGATCGCTGGTACGCGGCGAAGCAGGCGCTGAAGGACGGCTTCGATCGCGTCTGCGGCGACACGTTCTGCAGCGGCGACTTCGGCGACCTGCAGGCGATGGACTTCACGTGCGCGATCACGAAGTCGACCGGCAACGTGAAGTCGTGCATGTGGACGTTCGGCGGCAGCTGGCACCTCGTCCAGACGCAGGGCGGCGCGCAGCAGATCACGGCGTCGACGTTCAAGTGCCCGGTGATGATGCACGGCACGCTGTCGCAGCTCCTCGACGTGCTGACCGCGCCCGGCACCGACCAGCCGATCAATCGCCCGCTGCCGGGCATGACGACGTCGGCTTACGAAGCGCTGCTCGACTGCCTGCCCTGATTTGTCGAGCGTCGAACGCCTGCTCTGCGCTATAGAGGCGCCATGCGGCGAACGCTCCTTGCGGTGATGGCGCTCCTCGGTTGTAGCGACGACGCCAAGCCGATTCCTCCGACCGATCCGCAGGACCTCCAGACGACGCTCGACGCGCTCGCCGCGTTCGGCGAGAAGCAGCCGGGCACCGAGGCCGGCCGCATGGCCGCGGCGTACATCGAGAGCCGCTTCGAGATGCTCGGGCTCGAGGACGTCCATCAGGAGACGTTCCAGATCCCGCGCTGGCAGCTGAACAACAAGGCGCTGTCGATCTCGATCGATGGCGTGATGTCGACGCCGGGCTTCGACGTGTTCGAGGCGGCGGGCAGCGGCGTCGCCGATGGTCCGATCGTCGACGTCGCGAGCGCGACCGACGCGGACCTCGAGGGCCTCGACCTCACCGGCAAGATCGCGCTCGTGAAGCGCGAGACGAGCTTTCACCGCTCGGCGCAGCTGCGCAACGTCGCCGCGAAGGGCGCGACGGCGATGCTGTACCTGTCGGTCGCGCCGGAGAACCTCCGCCAGGTCGGCTCCGTGCGGTTCGGCTGGAACGCGAACGAGCCGATTCCCGCGATCACGATCGGCGCCGACGATGGTGCGATGATCAAGGCCGCGCTCGACGCGCAGAAGACCGTGACCGCACACATCGCGGTGGACGCGACGAGCGTGCCGGCGAACGGCATCAACATCGTCGGCAAGATCACCGGCGAGCGCCCCGAGACGATCGTGCTCGGCGCGCACTACGACACGTGGGCGACCGGCTCGTCGGATAACGGGAGCGGCGTCGCCGAGCTGCTCGCGGTCGCCGCGCGCCGCGTCCAGCACGAGAAGCCTCGCTACACGCTCGTGTTCGTCGCGTACGACGGCGAGGAGACCGGCCTCTACGGCGGCTACGACTACTACCGCAAGCACACGGTCGTCGCTGCCGATCCGATCATCGCGGTGATCAACTTCGAGAGCCCGTCGGCCAAGAATCCCGACCTCGCCGGCCTCGCGCACTCGAACCAGCCCAAGCTCGACGAGGCGCTCCAGCTCGCGCACCTGCGCCAGATCTACGGCGTGTACGCCGGCCTCGAGATCGTCGCGCAGCTGTTCGGCGGCATCATCCCGACCGACATCCAGGGCGTCTATCGCGGAGGCACGCCGACGGTGACGACCGCGGTGACGAACCCGTACTACCACACGGTGAAGGACACGCCCGACAAGGTCGACCTGGACCTGCTCGTCGCCTCGAGTGATGCGTTCGACGCGGCGATCGATCACCTCGGCAAGCTCTCGCCGGCCGACTTCGGCGTGCCCGATCCGTCGCTGTGGACCGCCGATGTCGCGACCCAGGTCGGCGCCACCGTCGACGTCGATGTCACGGTCCGCGACGGCAGCGGCGCGCCGCAGGCCGATGCGAACGTCGAGATCGCAGCACTGCACGACGACTTCATGCTGACCGCCGAGGTCAAGGGCAAGACGGACGCGAGCGGCCACGTGAAGTTGTCGCTCCCCGCCGACGCCGCCACCGCCGGCGCCGGGAACCGGTTCGTCCACGTCTCGGCCGGCCCGACGTATCCGCTCGTCGAGAAGATCGTCGCGCTACCCTGAGCGTTCGACCTCCGCAACCATTGCCACGCGCGCGCCGTATGGAATGGTGGCGCCCATGAAGTTGCCGCTGTCCGTCCTCGATCTGTCACCGGTCGGCGAGAACGTCGCGCCGAGCCAGGCGATCCGCGACTCGATCGCGCTCGCGAAGGTCGCCGACGAGCTCGGCTACGCGCGCTACTGGTTCGCCGAGCACCACAACATGGCGAGCATCGCGACGTCGGCTCCCGAGGTGCTGATCGCGTACGCCGCGGCGGTCACGAAGCGGATCAACCTCGGCGCCGGCGGCATCATGATCCCGAACCACGCGCCGCTTCACGTCATCGAGATGTTCCGCACGCTCGCGGCGCTCGCTCCTGGTCGCATCGATCTCGGGCTCGGTCGCGCGCCCGGCACCGATCCGATCACGTCGGCGGCGCTGCGGCGCGAGCAGGTCGAGGTCAACTCGCTGCTCGCCGAGCTGCTCGCGTTCGAGCGCGGCGGCTTCCCGACGAACCATCCGTTCGCGAAGATCGAGCCGATGCCGTCGGATGTGCCCGCCGGCACGCTGTGGATGCTCGGCTCGACGCTCGCCGGCGCCTCGATCGCGGCGCAGCTCGGCATCCCGTACGCGTTCGCCGGCCACTTCGCGATGAAGCACGCGCACGAGGCGATCGCGCACTACAAGTCGAACTACGAGCCGTCGCCGAAGCATCCCGAGCCGTACGCGATCCTCGCGGTCACCGCGGTGTGCGCCGACAGCGACGACGAAGCCCAGCGCATGGCCGCGCCGCTGCGCCTCGCGATCGTGAAGAACCGCACCGGCAGGCGCGCACCGATCGTGTCGATCGAGGAGGCCCTCGCCTACCAGATGACTCCCGAGGAGCAGGCGATCGCCGACGAGTTCTTCGAAGGCGCGATCATCGGCTCGCCCAAGGCCACCGCGGACAAGCTCGAGGCGCTCGCGAAGGACGCGTCGGCCGACGAGCTCATGCTGTCGTCGCTCCTGCCCGATCTCGCCGCCCGCGAGCGCTCGCTACGGCACATCGCAGGCGCGATGGCGTAGCTACCAGATCTTCCACCACGGCTTCGCGACGCGGAAGGTGCGAGCGCTCGCCGCGAGCTCGGCGACCATGTCGTCGACCGGATCGTGCCGCGTGCAGATGATGGTCATGACCGCAGAGCCCGATCCATCGCGCACGCCGACCGTGACGTAGCGGGCCGTGCTGGACTCGCCGCGCTCGGCCTCACCGACGACGCAGGCGTCGGCTCCCGAGGGTGCCGGTATCGTGGCGACCGAGGTCGCGAGCATCTTGTCGGCGCGGATCAGGTCGCGTGTGCGGTCCTCGACCGCCTGGGCCACGTTGCCATCACGCCGGCGCTGGACCGAGAAGTAATGGAGGCCATCGGTGACCGCGAGCGAGACGCGGGAGAACAGCGCGAACCGCTTGTTGGCGGCCTGACGTGCGAAGCCCGGCGGCGGCACGAGCGCGCAGCCGAGGTCGGCGAGCACCGCCTCGCCAGCTGCGAATGGACGTGCAGGCGCGGTCACCCGCAGGCCGGCATCCTCGCGGATCCAGCGCTCCGCCGCGCGCGCACGCGAGAGCGCATGCTTCGGGAACGCCTCGTCGTGCTTCGGGTCATCGTAGTCGACGGTCGGGCCGAGCTCCTCGACCTTCGCGCCCGGGTTCGCGGCGAGCGCTTTGTCGAGGAGCAGCGTCTCCCGCATGCCGGTGAGGTTGTCGCGCGTCAGCCAGCGCGCCTCGAACAGACCCTCGCCGGTCGGCACGAGCAGGTGCCCCATGAGGATCTCCCTCCCGGGCTCGTAGGACATGCGGTGGAGCACCGACAGCGCCGGCTGGCCATCGACGCGCACCTGTTCGCACCCGAGGAACACACCACGGCCGTTCGACGGCGGAAGGTCCTTCGTGCGCGTGTCGTCGAACAGCTGCTGGGCGTAGCTCTTCGCATCGCGCTGCTGACCCGCGAGCCGATCGGGCGAGAGGTCGAGCTCGAGGCTCGGCGCCGAGAAGAAGTACCAGACCGTCGCGTTCTCGCGATCGAGCACGTTGGCGCTCTCGTCGTCGCTCAGCACTTCAAAGGACTCGGGCACCTGCAACGTGACGCCATACGCACCTCTGCGCAGGGCTTCGAGGAATGACACGCGGCGAGCATACGTGACATGATCTCGACGTGCGCTCGCTTGTCATCGCACTCGTGCTCGTCGTCACGGCGGGCTCCGCCTTCGCGCAACCCGTCAGCTACCGCCTGCGCGGCGAGGTCCCGCTGGGGCAGAAGCCGCAGATCGAGGTCAGCGCCGCCGAGGCGGTGACCGACGTCAAGATCGACCTCGATCGCAGCGACGGCAAACACTTCACGCTCAAGCAAGGCTCGCTGCCGAAGGGCAAGGCCGTCGTCCTCAGCATCGGCGACGGCGCGGCCGGCAAGGCGAGCTACAAGGGCACGATCTCGGCGAAGCCCGCCGGCGGTGCGGCGTGGAAGAGCGACATCTCGTTCGACACGCTCGTCGCGACGCCGATCAAGGTCAGCTACGACGCCGCGCACCTCGACCTCGACAAGCACGTGTTGCAGTTCAAGGTGTCGCGCGCGATCGAGAAGGCCGACATCGTCGCGATCGGCGAGGACGGCAGCGAGCTCGGCAAGGGCAGCGCGACGTTCAACGGCGCGGGCAATGACTGGCTGAGCGTGTCGTGGACGCAGCCGGCGAACACGCGCGTGATGATGCTGAAGCTTCGCGTCGCCGCGGCCGACGGCGTCGCGACGAACGTCGAGCTCGTGCCGTGGTCCGTCGAGATCGCGCACGAGGACGTCAACTTCGCGACGGACAGCGCGGTGATCGAGCCGGGCGAGGACAAGAAGCTCGACGCGAGCCTCGCGAAGATCAACGACGTGATCGCCAGGAGCGAGAAGTTCATGAAGATGAAGCTCTACGTCGCGGGTCACACTGACACCGTCGGCTCGCCGGCGAAGAACCGGAAGCTGTCGACAGATCGTGCAGCCGCGATCGGTGCGTACTTCCGCAAGAAGGGACTCTCGATCCCGATCGCGGTCGCCGGGTTCGGCGAGGACGTGCTCAAGGTGAAGACTGCCGACTCGACGGACGAGCGCGCGAATCGCCGCGTCGACTACGTGATCGGACCGGCCAGTGGCGCGCCGCCGTTCGGAGGCGCGTACCTGAAGGCGAAGGTCACCTGGAAGCAGCTCCGCTAGTGAATCGACTCGTCGTCGCGAGCCTCGTCGCCGCCGGCTGCGGCCGGATCGACTTCGCCGAGGTGCTCGACGCGAGCGCGCCGATCGGTCACGACGAGGACGGCGACGGCATCGGCGACGCCGACGATCCCTGCCCTCACGTCGCGATCGGCGAGCGCGCGGATGGCGACGGCGATGGCGTCGGCGACGCATGCGATCCGAACCCGACGACGCCGGGCGATAGCTGGACGGTGTTCTCGCCGCTGACGCCGGGCACCAATCCGTTCGACGACTTCACCGACTGGGAACAGAAGGACGATGCGCTGCACGTCGTCGCGCTCGGGAGCGGCAACGCCAAGAACCTCCTCCAGAGCCTGCCCCTCGCGAACGCGCGACTCGAGCTCGGGTTCGAGATCCGCGAGGTCGTCGGAACCACGATGGATCAGCATCAGGTCGCCGGCGGGCTCGAGAGCACGGACCCCATCCACTACTTCGTCGAGCTCAACGAGAACGACCTGGGCATGCGCGACGTCGCGATCGTCTCGTACGACGGCACGAACGGCTACGTCTTCCACGGCAACGTGCCTCATGGCGGCATGCATGCAGGCCGCGGCATTCTCCGCTACGACGCTCGCGTCGGATCATCGCCTACGTTTGATCTGAGCGCGGGCTGGATCGGCGAGATGTATCAGGTGAGCGGCGCGACGCCTGGTTACGCCGGAGCGTCGCAGGTGAGGTGGACGTTCAACGGTCTGGATGTCGATGTGATCTACGTCGCGATCATCTCGATGCCGTGATCGGCGCAGGCTCTCCACAGGAGGCACGCCATGCGCACGACATCGCTCGCCGTCATGCTCTGCATCGTTGTCGCCACCAGCGAAGCTCTCGCGGAGGAACCGACGATCGGCAGGGAGGTCATCTATGTCGACGGCACTGCGCCGCCGAAGGTGTTCCCCAAGCCGAAGAAGGGCTACGGCTCGATCGCGCCGCCGTACAGCGACTACGCGATCGAGCACGACACGTGGACCCGGGCGTGGGTGCTGCTCGACATCGACGCGCGCGGCATCGTGAAGCGCGTGAAGCTGCTCAAGAAACCGGGCGCCGACCTCGACAAGATCGCGATCGATCGCGCGTTCTCGATGCGCTTCGATCCCGCGCTCGACGGCGCCGGCAATCCGGTGCCGATGAAGCTCGTGACGAACATCGAGTGGGTGTCGTGGGGCTGGATGATCATGTTCGAGGGCGTCGGGACGCGGATCCCTGCGCAGCACCACATCGAGAAGGTGCCGTGCGCGGGCAGCGGCAATCCGCTGCTCATGGACTCGAAGCACCGCACCTACCGCGATTGCACGCCGCCCGACCTCTCCAAGATCGCCAGCGAGCCATGGATCACGCGGTAGCCGTTCTGGCTACAGAAGGTCCACGAGATTGCGCGAATTGCCCAAATGTTGAGCAACTGACAAGCCCTGTCGGCCCGGAATCCGGCACCAGCGACCCAAACTTCCGCTGTACGATAGTCGGGCTGTGAAGCGGACGGGGCTCGGCATCGTACTCCTGTGTGTTTTTGCGTCAGCCAGCGCACGTGCGGCGCCGTCGGTGGTCACGGCCAATCCGAATCCGGTCGACGTCGGCAACGTCGCGATCGGAGCGACCGGCACGGCGACGGCGACGCTGAGCGACAACAACAACGATCGCGTCGACCTCGACGTCAGCAACACGTGCATGGGCACCGGGTCGGGAACATTCACCGTCTCGCCCGACAACGACGTCAACCTGTCCAACCCGAAGGAGATCACGGTCACGTACACGCCGACGTCGCGCGGTACGCGGCAGTGTCGCGTCAACGTCCGCTTCCACAACTCGTCGAACGTGTTCGACTCGTTCGACGTCCGCGGTAACGGTCAGAATCCGCCAGACATCTCCGTGATGACGCCGGCGAGCTTCGGTGCGGTCCGCTTCAACGATGCTGCGCCGGTCCACACGTCGTCGCAGAACGTGACGGTGACGAATGGCGGCGACGCCGCGCTGAACATCACCGACGTGCAGATCGGCGGCGCGAACGCCGGCGACTTCTCGATCAGCGCAGGCGGCACGACCGCCACGATCCTGCCGGGCAACTCGCGGAACTGGACGATCACGTTCAACCCGTCGGCGGCGGGCAACCGCACCGCGACGCTGACGTTCTCGAGCAACGACCCGAATAACGGCACGACAAGCGTGAATCTCGCGGGCACCGGCTCGACGGCGGTCATCGGCGTCACCGACACCGTTTCGTTCGGCACCGTCGGCACGGGCTCGTCGGGCTCGCAGTCCGTGGACGTGTCGAACAACGGCACCGGCACGAAGGGCAGCCTCGGTGTGACGACCGCGGCGATCTCGGGCGGCAGCGGCTGGTTCACGTTCAACGGCTGCGGCGGCGGCGCGACCTGTACGTTCACGCCGGCGCTCGCGATCGTCGCCACGCCCGCGCAGGTCGGCATCAAGTGCAGCCCACCTGCGGGCGCCGGGCTCAACGAGATGCAGACGGCGACGGTGACGTTCACGAGCGACACCGACGATTCGACGCCCGACAACACGGCGACGCTCATGTGCACCGCCGGCAAGAGCGAGTTCACGTCGAACATGGCCGGCGTGACGTTCGGCAGTCAGCTCGTCACGACGACGACGAACGTCACGACGATCGTCGTCAGCAACAAGGGCACCCTCACCGGCAGCTTCTGGCTGCGCAAGACCGGCTCCGCCGCGAACATGGCGATGTACACCGTCGCCGCGGCGGGCGGCTGCGGCACGTCGGCGACCTCCCAGTGCACGCTCGCGCCGAACGCGATGCTCGATGTCAGCGTGACGTTCACGCCGACCGTCGAGGGTGACGTCCCGGCGGGCCTCGACATCGTCACCGCGGGCACGTTCCCGCAGGTCTCGCTCGTCGGTCGCGGCATCGATCGCCACATCAGCGTCGAGATGGCGGTCGACTTCCCCGACACGTTCAAGAACCCCGGCGACGCCGCGACGCTCGTGCCGGTCGCCGTCAAGAACATCGGCGAGTACCCGCTCCACGTGACGGGGCTCGTCGTCAGCGGCGATCCGATCTGGGGCCTCCCGACCGATGCGACGACCGACTTCAGCGTGCCGGGCCTCGCGCAGCAGGACGTGATGGTGAAGTTCTCGCCGACGATGGCCGGCAAGGTCACCGACGGTCACCTCGTCGTGATGAGCGACGACCGCAACACGTCGATGTCGACGATCACGCTCACCGGCAACGGCAAGGACCGCAACGTCCAGATGGGTCCGTCGACGATCGATCTCGGCGACACGGGCGCGGGCGTGCCGACGAGGCTCTCCGAGATCCGCCCCGATGGGCTGCTCGAGATCATCAATCTCGACGACGCCAACGACTTCAAGATCCGCGAGATCAAGCTGAGCGGCGATCCGGTGTTCGAGCTCGAGAACGTCACCGGCGGCATGGACCTCGCGCGCAGCACGACGTCGAAGTTCGACATCGTGTTCCGCCCGCCGACGATCGGCGAGTTCCAGGGCACGCTGACGCTGTTCCTCGACCAGGATCCCGAGGCGCAGACCTCGGTGCCGGTCCGCGGCCGCGCATTGTTCGTCGACGCGCACGGCGCCGGCGGCTGCTCGACGACGGGCGGCGGCAGCGCAGGCACGCTGCTCCTCGTGTTCGGCGCGCTCGGCCTCGTCGTCGCCCGTCGGCGCAGAGCGGCCGTGATCGCCGCGACGCTCGCGGTGCCCGCGCTCGCGCACGCCGAGGATCCGAGCAGCAACATCGCGCTGACCGTGTTCGACCCGACGCCGCAGACGTCGGGTTCGACATTCCAGCTGCAGACGACCAGCGTCGGCAAGGACGGCGACCTCGTCGTCAGCCTGTCTGGATCGTACGCGTCGAACCCGCTCGTGCTCGGCACGGTCCAGGGTGACGACTCGGTCGTGCGGCATCGCACGATGGTGTCACTCGGCGGCGCGTACGCGTTCGGCGGCCGGTTCGAGGCGGGCGCGCACATGCCGCTGTATCTCCAGAGCGGCCAGGATCTCGCGCCCGGCATGTTTGGCGTTCCGCCGGCGAGCGGTGCGGCGCGCGGTGACCTGACGCTGCACGGCAAGGTGCGCCTGTCCGGCGGCGGCCCGTTCGGCGCGGCGCTCGCGCTGTCGGTGACGCTGCCGACCGCGACCGACGATCAGTTCACCGGCACGGATCTGCCGACGGTGCGCGTGCTCGGTCTCGTCGAGACCGCGGTCGGCAAGCAGCTTCGCCTGCGCGCGAACGTCGGCCCCGTGCTGCGCAAGAAGGTCGCATTCGCGAACATCGAGCAAGGCAGCGGCCTGTCGTGGGGCGCGGGCATCTCGTTTCGCGCGATGGATCCGATGTTCATCGACGCCGAGATCTTCGGCGACGTGATCCCGAACGGCTACCACGGCGAGCCCGCGATGGGCGCGATGACCGGCGCGACGTCGATGCTGTCGACCGTCGAGGCGCTCGGCGGGCTTCGCTTCCAGATCACGCGCCAGATCAGCGCCGGCCTCGCCGCCGGCCGCGGCGTGACCACCGGCGTCGGCACACCCGATCTGCGCGGCGTGTTCACCTTCGCGTTCACGCCGAGCGCGACGCGGCTCGCACCGCTGCACCCGACGCGCCCCGATGCGCCGACGGATCCGAACAAGGAAGACAGCGACTACGACGGCATCGTCGACGCCAAGGACAAGTGCCCGCTGAAGGCCGAGGACAAGGACAAGTTCCAGGACGAGGACGGCTGCCCCGAGCTCGACGACGACGAGGATGGCGTCGACGACGATCACGACCAGTGCCGCCGCGTCGCCGAGGACAAGGACGGGTTCGAGGACGGCGACGGCTGCCCCGATGAGGACAACGACAAGGACGGCATCCCCGACGCGAAGGACAAGTGCGTCGATCAGCCGGAGAAGATCAACGGCAACGCCGACGACGACGGCTGCCCCGACGAGGGCGACTCGCTCGTGATCTCGAACCCCGATCGTCTCGAGCTGCTCGACTCGGTGCAGTTCACCGGCTCGAGCGTCGCGAAGAGCAGCGCGGAGATCCTCGGTCAGCTCGCCGCGACGTTGCGTGCACGCGCCGACATCGTGCGCCTGCGCATCACGCTGCACGTGCAGCCGACGAAGGAACCGAAGCGGGACATGGCGCTCTCGAACAAGCGCGCAGAGGCGGTGAAGGCGTGGCTCATCCGCTGGGGCATCGCCGAGGAGCGCCTCGAGGTCCGCGGGTTCGGCGGCACCAAGCCGCTCGTGCCGGCATCGCAGAAGGGCGCGGCGCAGATCAACGATCGCGTCGAGCTGATCATCCTCGAGCGCGCGAGGGCCGTCGACCTCAGGTGAACTCGAGCGCCGGGTGATCGATGCGCCCGCGCCGGATCATCCACAGGTCGAGCGCGTAGTTCTGGTAGAGCTTCCACGGCACGATCGAGCCCTGCCGCGGGAACTTGTCGATCGAGCGCTGGACGTATCCCGACGAGAAATCGAGGAGCGGCGCCTCGGCGACCGCCGGATCGCGACGCGGCACGACGCGCGCGAAGCTGTGGTCATCCATGAAGTTGAGGAGCCTGCACACGTACTGGCTCGTCAGATCGCACTTCAGCGTCCACGACGCGTTCGTATAGCCGACGGCAAACGCGAAGTTCGGGATGCCGCTGCACATCATGCCCTTGTAGAGCATCGTGTCGGGCGCCTCGACCTTCGCACCGTCGACCTCGAGCGAGAGGCCGCCGAACACCTTCAGCGAGAGGCCGGTCGCGGTGACGATGATGTCGGCCTCGAGCGTCGCGCCGCTCTGCAGACGAAGGCCGGTCTCCGTGAACGACTCGATGTAGTCGGTGACGATCGAGACCGTGCCAGCCTCGATCGCGCGAAATAGATCGGCGTCGGGCACGAGGCACAGGCGCTGGTCCCACGGCCGGTAGCGCGGCGTGAAGTGCGTGCGAACGTCGACCGTGCCATGCGTCTGCTTCTTCACCTGACCGACGAGCATCCGCTTCGCCTGCGCCGGGAACCGACGGCAGAACTGGTAGAACGCCATCGTCATCCCGATGTTCTTCCACCGCGTCGCGGCCGCGGCGGTCGTCTCGGGCAACAGGCGGCGGAACATGCCGGCGATCGGATCGCGTGCCGGCACCGTCGCGATGTACGTCGGCGAGCGCTGCAGCATCGTGACGTGCGCGGCCTGGGCGGCGAGCGCGGGTGCAAGCGTCACCGCGGTCGCGCCGCTGCCGATCACGACGACGCGCTTGCCGGCGTAGTCGAGGTCAGCGGGCCAGTGCTGCGGGTGGACGATCGTGCCACCGAAGCGCTCGCGACCGGCGAACGCGGGCGTGTAGCCGGCGTCGTAGTCGTAGTAACCGGAGCAGCCGTAGAGAAAGTTGCAGGTCAGCGTGTGCAGCTCGCCCGTCGCCGCATTGCGCGCCTCGATCGTCCAGCGCGCGTTCGCGCTCGACCAGCTCGCGCGCTCCACGCGATGGCGGAACCGGATCTTCTTGTCGATGCCGTAGTGCGCCGCGGTCTCGCGGATGTACGCGAGGATCGACGCACCGTCGGCGATCGCCTTGTCTCCCATCCACGGTCGGAACGGGAACCCGAGCGTGTACATGTCCGAGTCCGAGCGGATGCCCGGGTAGCGAAACAGGTCCCACGTGCCGCCGATCGCGTCGCGCGCCTCGAGGATCGCGTACGAGCGCTGCGGGCAGCTCGTCTGCAGGTGATACGCGGCGTCGATGCCCGAGATGCCTGCACCGACCACGAGAACGTCGACGTGCTCCACGTGGGTAGCCTAGTGCGAAGCGACCCAGGTCGCGAGCGCGGCGCCGAGGTCCTCGGCGTGAATCTCGGATGCCTCCGCCTGAGCCGCCTTCGCAGCCGCGCGGGAGCCGGCCTTGTCGGTCGGCCACAGCGCCTGCGCGAGCTCGAAGTTCGTCATCACGCGCAGCTTGCGATCATCGACGACCTCGGGGTGCTCGTTGCGTGCGAGCGCCTCGCGCAGCGGCTGGAGTGCGGCGGCCTGGTGGTGCGTCTCGACGAGGCAGCGCCCGCGACCGATCCGCACCGCGATCGCGAGATACGGCGGCACCTCGGGGCCGTCGGTGAGCTTCTGTGCGGCCTCGTAGATAGGAAGCGCTTCCTTGCAGCGGCCGAGCTCGGCGAGCACGTCGCCGACGTCGATCTGCGACGACACCGTGCTGGGATGCCCCGGCGGCAGCACCTGCTCGCGGATCGCGAGCGCCTCCTGGCGGAGCTTCAGCGCCTCGTCGGCGCGATGCTGCGCCATCACCGCTGCGCCGAGATCGTCGAGCGCGTTCGCGTAGCGCGTGGTCGGCTTCGGCTCCTTCAGCTTCGCGACGACCTCGCGCGCGAGCTTCTCGGCCTCGGCGAGCTTGCCGCGCCGCTGCAAGATGCCGACGAGCGCGCGCGACGCCTCGGCGTACGGCTCCGAGCTCTCGCCGAGGCTCGCCGCGTAGATCGTCTGCGCGGCCTCGGCGTGCTGCTGTGCCTCGTCGAGGCGATCGGCGGCCGACAGGTTGAACGCGAGGTTCGTGTGCGCGATGCCGATCCGAGGATGGTCGGTGCCGAACACGCGCAGCTGGATCTGGAGCGTGCGGTCGAGCAGCTTGACCGACGTGACGAGGTCGCCCTTCTGGTACGCGACGTACGCGAGCTGGGTGAGCGGGCTCGACAGCGAGATCGTGTCCTTGCCCTCGCCTTCCTCGTAGAGCGCGACCGCCTTCTCGGCGGCGACCTTCGCCTCGTCGATCTTGCCGAGCGAGGCGAGCGCCTGCGAGCGATAGTCCTCGATGCGGGCGCGGTTCGCGGTCGCGCCGCCCAGGCCGGTGACGATCGCGTCGGCCTTCTTCAGCTCGACGAGCGCACCCTCGGGATCGTTGCGCTGCATCGCGAGGTAGATGAGCGCGAGCACGATGTTGCCGCGCTCGTAGTGGTGGCGGCCTCGCTCGGCGGCAAGCTGCCCGTTGTCGAGCGCCGCCTTCGCCTCGTCCCATTGATGGAGGTCGATCAGGATCCGGCCGCGCGTCCCGTCGATCTCGGCGATCAGCGGCGCGTAGCCGATCGTCGCCGCCTGCTTCGACAGCTCGCGCCCGAGGTCCGCCGCCTCCTTGTACTTGCCGGACGCCGCGAGCGCGTCGACGCGTGCGAGGCCCGCGCGCGCCTCGGTCACCTGGGCGCGCATCGCGGGCGCGTCGGGCACCGGCTCGGTCGCGGCGAGGAGCTCCGAGTCGCCGCACGCCGACGGTGGCGTCAAGCTGCCGATCGCGTTCGAGACCTGGTCGACCTGGGTCGCGTCGGGCGCGCGCAGCACGTCGAGGAGTGCACGCAGCTCGACGCGCC
>JABFXX010000640.1 GCA_013368795.1 Kofleriaceae bacterium | reverse complement strand
CCGCCGGTGCTCGCGACGACCGCGACCGCGCCGCCGCACGTCCGCGACGACATCCTGTTCCAGCTCGGGATGGAGAAGGCGACGATCGTCACGACGACGTTCGATCGTCCGAACCTCCACTACGAAGTCATCATCTTCCACGACGAAGACGAGAAGATGAAGACGCTGGTCACGCTGCTGAAGAAGCTGCCGAGGCCGGGCATCGTCTACTGCGCGACCGTCAAGAAGGTCGAGGAGCTCTACGAGGCGCTGACGCGCTGGGGCATCCCGACCGCGAAGTATCACGGCCGCATGAACAAGGGCGAACGCGACGCCTCGCAGCAGGCGTTCATGGAGTCGGCCGACCTCGTGATGGTCGCGACGAACGCGTTCGGTCTCGGCGTCGACAAGCCGAACGTTCGCAACGTCCTCCACTATCACGTGCCCGGCTCGCTCGAGGCGTACGCGCAGGAAGCCGGCCGCGGTGGTCGCGACGGCAAGCCCGCGCGCTGCGTGCTCCTGTTCTCTCCCGACGACGTCGCGATCCAGGAGTACTTCCTCTCCGGCACGTATCCGACGAAGCGCCAGGTGCGCCAGGTGTTCGACGCGCTGACCGCGTTCACCAACGCCACCGGCAAGCTCGCCGAGGAGTCGCCGCCGACCGTCCCGAACATCGCGCTCGCGTCGAGCGTCGGCCAGCAGCGCACGCGCACCGTGCTGTCGCTGCTCAAGGACGAGCAGTTCGTGACCGAGAAGGACGGCGGCCTGTTCTACGTCGCCGATCCGCCGCCCGAGCTCGACGTCCTGATGGAGCGCGCCAGGCAATACGAGGCGCGCCGCATCGCCGACCGCCAGCGCCTCGACGCGCTGCTCACGTACGTGAAGGCGCCGGGCTGCCGCAACCAGGTCATCCTGGAGTATCTCGGCGAGCCCGAGCCGCCGAAGTGCGGACGCTGCGACAACTGCCTGCGCTCGCGCGAAGCTGCGCTCGCTGCATCGACCGAGGCGACCCGCCTCGGCGCATCGGTGACGCGTCAGCTCGACGACGAAGGTCTCGAGCTCCCGAAGCCTCGCCGCGAGATCAAGGCACGCGTCGTTCGCATCGATCAGCAGCAGCCTGCTGCTGCGGCGGCGGCAGAAGCGGCTGTCGAGCCGCCGAAGGCCGCGCCGTCGACGGTGCTCCGTCGCGCGAAGCCCAATGGTGCGCCTGCCGCTGCACCTGCTCCTGCACCCGCACCTGCACCTGCTCCCTCTCCTGCCGCGCCGGCAGTCGCCGCGGCCCCGGCCGCGGTCGTCCGCAAGAAGCCGCAGCCTGCTCCCGAAGCACTCGCCGAGGACGAAGAGCTCGAGGACGAGGACTTCGACGACGAGGACGAGGACGAGGAGATCGAGGTCGACGAGCACGGCAATCCGATCGAGGTCGACGACGAAGACGATCTCGATGACGAGGATGACGACGACCTCGACGACGACGAGGAGTACGACGACGAGGACGACGAGGACCTCGACGACGAAGAGGATGACGACGACTACGAGGTGATCGACAAGACGGCCGCCGAGCTTGCCGAGGAAGGCATTGAGGGGCCGGGCGAGATCACCGTGCTCGCGCGCAAGCGCGTGCCCAAGCAGCCCAAGCAGCGCCCGCAGCGGCCGATCGATACGTCGCCGTCGGCGAGCGCCGCCGAAGCGCGGCGCAGACGGCGTCGCCGCCGTCGCAAGCGGCGCGCGATGCTCCCGCCGAAGAGCGCGTTCGTCACGCCGGTGCTGTCGACCGCATCGCCGCTCATCGAGGCGCAGCCTCGGCGTCCCGGTGGTGGCGGTGGCCCCGTGATCGAGTACGTGCGCGGTCCGATGCGGATCGCGGCGGCACCGGTCGCGTCGGCCAATCCCAACGATGCCGGCGTCGCACGTCGCCGCGGCAAGAAGCGTGGGCGCTGGGAACAGCGCGGTCAGGGCGGCGGCTTCCGCAGCGAAGGCCCGCGTCGCTTCGATCGTCCGTTCGACAACAACCGTCCCCAGGGCGGTGGTGGTCCCGGCGGTCCTGGCGGTCCCGGTGGTGGCGGCCAGTGGCAGCAGGCCGAGGGCGGCAACGGCGAGCCCGGCGAGCGCCGGCGTCGTCGCCGTCGTCGTCGCCGTCGCGGCGGTGGCAACGGCATGCCGATGCAGGCCGGTGGACCGGGCTCGGCTCCGATGCTCGGCGGCGGCCCGCCGCAGGATTCCGGTGACACCGGCGAGCCCGTGAGCTTCTTCCAGCCCTCGGGTCAGCAGCAGGGTCCGATGCTCGGCCCCGATGGTCAGCCGATCCGCAAGCGCCGTCGCCGTCGCCGGCGCGGGCGCGGCGGTCGCAACCGCGAGTGGCGCATGCAGGGAGGCCCCGAGGGCGGCGGTGGCGGCGGTCCTCCGCCGTCGGAAGGTGGTGGAGGCGGCGCTGAAGGCGGTGGTGGCGGCGGCTCCATCAGCGACGGGAACGCGGGCTAGCTCGCGGCGGTTCTGGCCGCCCTTGGCGGCACGTCGCGAACACCGTACGCTTTCATCGTGCTCGACTGGCTCGGCTCCGTTCAGATCCGGACGCGTAGCGAAAACCGCGTCGAGCTCGATCTGACTCGCGCGACCGCGTGGACCGGCTGGGGCCTTGCCGCGGTCGGCGTGTGGCTCGTGCTGCTCGGCGCGCTGTGGTCGATGATCGGCGGCGTGTTCCTCGCAGCGGTCGGCGGCCTGCTCGGCACGCTGCGTCGCAAGCTCGTGTTCGATCGCGAAGACGGCCTGCTCCGCATCGAGCAGCGCGTGCTCGGCATCCGAAGGCGAGCTGCGATACCGCTATTTCACCTGCGCGCCGTCGTCGTCGCTGCGCGTCGCGGCGGGATCTACGTCGCGTACGTCGAGCGTCGCGTCGGTGGAACGATCCATCTCGACGAGGCGCGTCGCCCTGCCCCGCTGCTCCAGCTCGCGGAGGCCATCGCCGACGTCGCCGAGCTGAGGCTCGTATACGACGCGACGACACGCATCGCGGCGTCCGACTGACTGGCGGACAAAGCGGTGGTTGGGCTACCGTCTGGCCCGTGCGCAGTCTCGTGCTCCCGCTGATCGGCCTTGTCGTCGCTTGCTCGAGCGAAGGCTCGACGCAGAAGCAGGAGAAGGTGACCGAGCCCGAGCAGCGCAAGCTCGCGGGCGTCTACCCCGAGAAGTTCGAGTGCGGCACGCTGACGACTCCCGAGGCGATCGCGACGGTGCTCGGTGCGACGAAGGTCAACCTGATGTCGTCGGCGATGTCGCCACCGCGCGGCTTGCCGGCCCCGTGTAACTACGAAGTCGTCATGCAGAGCACGGTGGAGTACTGGACGTACGACATCGACTGCCGCGACAACTACAAGACCACGGCCGATGCGCTGTTCGCGCAGTACAAGCGGACGAGCGCCGATCTCGTGGAGCAGTACAACGCCGCGGCGGATGCGGGCATCAAGCCGACCGACGCCGGTATCGAGATCAAGGCTCCGACCGAAGCGAGCGAGGTCGAGGTCGGCGCGAAGGCGCTCGATCACCACGGCCAAGGCCTCCTGTTCATCGACGACGACGCGCCCTGCTACGTGCGCGTCATCGGTCCGGATGCGCCGCGCCGGCTCGAGCTCGCGAAGGCCGTTGCGAAGAGCCTGACGTTCGGCAACGCGCCGATGACGCCACGTCCGTTCAAGTAGCGTATGCGCGTCGCGCGATTCGTGCTCGCGCTGCTCGGCGCATGCGCGCTCGCGAGCTCTGTCGTTCTCGCCGAGCTCGAGCCCGCAAAGGCGCCGACGCTGACGGTCGCGACCGAGACGCTGCCGAACGGCCTGCGCGTGATCGTGTCGCCCGATCCGAGCGTCAGCTCGGTCGTCGTCCACGTCCGGTATGGCGGCGGCGCTTCGGTCGATCGCCCCGGCAACACCGGCTACGCGCACCTCGTCGAGCGCCTGTTGAGCGCGGGGACCGTGCACGGCAAGCCGGGCGAATTCGACGCGCGCATCGAGGCGGCGGGCGGGTTCGCGAGCAGCGTGACGACCGTCGATCACACGAGCGTGTTCGAGCAGGTGTCTGCCGGCGGCCTCGAGCTCGCGCTGTTCCTCGAGGCCGAGCGCATGGCCGGCCTTGCCGACGGAATCCGCGAGGACGAGCTCGCCAAGGCAAAGGCGGCGATCGCGGCCGAGTTTCGCGCGGCGTACGTCGAGCAGCCGTTCGGGCTCGTCGAGCGATGGCTGTGCCAGGAGCTGCGGAACACCGCATACGCGAAGGATCCACTCGGCAACGGCACCGATCTCGACACCGCGACGCTGGCAAGCGTCCGCGCGTTCGCCCGCGAGTACATCGTGCCGGCCAACGCGACGCTCGTGATCGTCGGCCGCGTCGAGCCCAGAAACGCGCTGGCCCTCGCGCGCCGCTACTTCGGGTGGATTCCGGCCGGCTCCCCACTCACCGCCCCGGTGATGCCCCTCGTGGCCAGACCGGTCGAGGAGCCGCGACTGTACAAGCCGAGAACGAGCTGGCCGACATTCGACGATCCGGTCGCGAAGGTCGTCGTCGGTTACGCGCCGGGAGACCGCAGCTCCGACTCGTTCGTGCAGTTGAAGATCGCCGCACGCGTGCTGGCCGGCGCGCGGTCGTCGCGGCTCGTGCGGGCGCTCGTCGATCAGGGGCTCGCGACCGATGTTCGCGCCGAGGTGATTCGCGCGGCGGGAGCCGCCGAGCTCCACATCACGGTGCTCCCCACCGAGGGCACGAACCTCTTCGAGCTCGGGAAGAAGATCCGCCGCGAGGTCGCAGGGCTCGCGAACACGACCGACGAGGAGCACCACCGCGCGGCGCTCGCGGCCGCACAGGATCTCGTCGCCGCCGTCGAGAATCTCGCGTTCCGCGCGGACGCGCTCGCCAGCTGGCAGGCCTACGACCGCGAGGCGAACCATCTCGATGCCGAGCTGGAGCTGATTCGCGGCGCGCGCACGAGCGACCTGCACCGGACCGCGCGCCTCTTGGGCGAGCGATACGGCATCGTCGCGGTCGGTCGCCCCCAGGAGACGCCGTGACTCGGCTCGCGCTCCTCGGCATCGCGGCGCTCGTCGCCTGCGGTCCGAAGTCGCCGCCGCATCGCGACGAGGGCATGCCGTGGGCGAGCGCCGGCATCGACTGGGACACGCCGCCCGCGGTGAAGCCAACGCCGCTCGCAACGCCGTCGATCGATCAGGCGACGCTCGCGAACGGTATGCGCGTGTTCGTCGTCGCGAACCCTCGCCTGCCGATCGTCACCGCGACCGCGTACGTCACGCGTGCGGGCGGCCGCGACGATGGCGCGACGCCGGGTGTCGCCGCGCTGACCGCGCAGGTCCTCGACGAGCTCGCGCACCAGGGTGAGCTCAACGACGTCGACGTCATCGAGTCGTCCGGGATGAGCCTCGACACGACGGTCGCGACCGACTTCGCGAGCTTTCAGATCACCGGCGGCGATGCCGCGCTCGCGATCGATGCGCTCGGCCGCCTGCTGCAGAAGCCGGTGCTCGCCGATGCGATCATCGCCCGCGTCCGCGATCGCCATGTCGGCGAGCTTGCCGAGCGCCGCCGGCGCGACCGCACGATCGCCGCGCAGGTGTTCGACCGCGTGCTGTTCGGCGACCATCCATACGGCCATCCTGCGGAGGGCACGGACACCGACGCGCTGAAGCTCACCGCGAGCGACGTGATCCGGTTCTGGCACGACGCCTACGGTCCGGACGCGACGACGATCGTGCTCGCCGGCAACGTCTCGAAGCGCGATATCGCCACGCTCGAGGCGACGTTCGCGGGCTGGACGAAGCACACGGTAGCGCGCCCGCAGGTCGCGAAGCTGCCGGCCTACAAGCGCACGCTCGCCGTCGTCGATCGACCGGGTGCCGAGCAGGCCGTCGTGCTCGTCGGCGGCCTCGGACCGGCGACCGCCGCGCCCGACCGGCTCGCCGCGGATGTCGCGAACGCCGTGCTCGGCGGCGGCATCGGCTCGCGTCTCGATCGCAGGCTCCACGACGAGCTCGCGGTCACGCTCGGCGCTGGCTCGAGCTTCTGGCGCGGCGAGTGGGCGGGCACGTGGGCCGTCGCGACGACGTTTCGCACCGAGCGCGCCGCCGAGGGTCTGCGCGCGACCCTCGACGTGATCGAGTCCGCGCGCACGACGCCGATGA
>JABFXX010000643.1 GCA_013368795.1 Kofleriaceae bacterium | reverse complement strand
CTGCCGTCCAGGTGTGCCGCCATCTCCTCGAGCACGCGCCGCGTGATCGGTCCCGCCTCTGCGAGTGCTTGCTCGAGCGGAGCCCAGACGAACGTGATGCCGTCGTTGCGGATCTCGTCCTGCGTTGGAACCGGCAGCCGACTCACGATCTCGTAGCGGTTCGGAAACGTCGCATCGAACGTGCCGATCGCGGTGGCGCCCGACGTCGCGTAGCGCTCGATCGTCGTCGGCCGCATTTCTTCCACCGGCGGCTCTGGTGCTGGCGCCGGCGTCGACGGTGTCGGTCGCGGCTTGGTCGAGCCGTGGTAGGCGCCTTCCCCGGTGAACGGAGCGATCTTCTGCGTGGTGGGCGATCTCATGTGAAGTCGAAGTAGGTCTGGAAGTATTGCAGCTTGGCGCGCGGATCCTGCGACAGGCGAACGACCTCGGGGATGCGACCGACGAGATGCATCCCCGGACGCGGCGGCGGCCGGTCGTCCTGGTAACGCTGTGGCAACCCGAACGATCGATTGTACTCGACGTTCGAGATCGGCTTGTCGCCGGCGTAGATCGGCGGCAACGGCGCCCAATCGTGCTCGATGAAGAAGCTCTCGGCGCCCCAGCGAAGTGAGAACCCGAGCCTCTGCATGCGCTCGAGCCAGGGCGGATCGCCGATCTGCCAGAAGCCTTTGCCACACAGGAGAAACTGCGAGTGCTCGACCGCCGCCCCGCGCGCGTCGATGTGGTCGCGCGCATATTTGGTCAACAGCGCATTCAGGAAGAAGCGCGCCAGCCCCTGGCGTCGATGCTCCTTGGCGACGACGAAGTTGGCGATGTGGTGGTAACCCGGCGGCTTGAATTGCGGCACGGGCGGGAACGCGAACAGCGAGAACCACTTCTGATCAGCTCGCGTACCTGCCGGCTGGTCGAAGTCGATATCGCGCTCCATCGCCGAATGGCGAAGGTTGTTGTAACGGCCGGTGAAGAAGAAGATGGTCCCTTTGCGCCGAGCGACCAAGATCGTTCCGATGATCTCGCTCTTGTCGCCTTCCGGACGCGACAGCACGAACCGGTGCCCGTGCGTGCCCCACAGCTGAGCAACGCGCTCGGGCGAGATGACCTCGAGTTGGACGCGCTCGACGATGGAACTTGGAAGATGTCCGCCGTGGACGTCCTTGGCGTCCTCGAGGGACCGGCTGAGCAGCGACGACACCGCCCGCGCGATCTCCGGCACCTCACTCGACACGATGCCGAGCTCGAAACCTTCGCGTTCGAACCGAACATACGGAGGCGCCGACGCGTTCCGCGATTCGGCGTAGCGAAGGTACGCGCGCCGAAGCATCTCGGTCGGGACGAAGCGATCGTCGGCGCGAAGATTGATGTACTTACCGAGCACGTCCAGCGACGGTACCGAGTGATGGGGTCAGACACAAGTTGTACAAGTTCCGGGGCGTGTCCGGTGCTCGGACATGCTTCTGTGTTCGTCGGCGACGTCGACGCGATCGAGACCTGCTACGACAGCAACAAATGCAAGTAGAGCCCGTCGATGCCCTGCGCGCCGCGATCGAAGCTGCATGGAAGGACGCGCCGTATCCAGGTGACCGTCACGTGTCGGCTGGCTACGACAACGAGGACCTCGTGCGTAGCGAGCTCATGGGCAAGCACTGGCGCGACGTGAAACCGGAGTTTGCGAAGCCGTTCGCATACGGCGACAACCTCGAGCTGCTCGAGCCAGCCGCGCTCGCGTTCTTCTTGCCAGCCTTTCTGCTGCTCGATGTCGATAGCGGCGACATGCCACTGGTCAATCTCCTCGCGCCGAGGCCGAAGGAGTTCCGCACCCGTGACAATCTCGAGGCGTTCTGGGCGCGCGTCGATGTGCTCACCGAGGAGCAAAAGCGCGTCGTCGCGAGACTGTTCGCCTACTGGCGAACGAGGGACTGGATCTCGGACCGCGAATGGGACGCCATCGTCGAGTACTGGGAGCCGTATCTCGAACCAGGCGCGAACACGCGCTGAGCGGGCACGACGAGCGCGGCGAGGTGGCAGATGTGAGCGCTGGCGGGTGGAACCCTCGCGGTGGTCGCATGCGGCATACCGTGACGCTGCACGACGTGAACGCGCGTTCTCGCAGGACCGCAGTTTCCGAAGGCGTACGCGGGGGATTGGTCGTGGTGCATCGCTTGCAACCAGGGCGCGCGATGAGGTTTGTCGCTCTGCTCCTTGCGCTGGGCGCGTGCTGGCATTCGCGAGCTCCCGAGCCGGCGCGGTGGCGCACCACCCGACCGGTGTCGGAGATGCTGCCGGATGGCGCATGGCTACTTGCCGGCATGGACTTCGATACCAGCGGATCCGCCAAGCAGAAGGAGCTCGAAGACAAGCTGCGCAAGGATCCGAGCGCGGTCAGGAACAAAGACGGCGGCTGCCAGTTCCCGACCTCACACATGGCGTTCGCGGTTTACGCCAACACGGATATCGGGGTCGTCTCCCGCGGGACGTTCTCCGCCGATGCGATGCTCGACTGTATCGCCAGCTCAGCCAAGGATGCGTCGCGGACCCAGATCGACAACCACGACGTGGTCAAGCTCGACGGCGGACTGGTGGTGCTGGCGAGTGATACCGGCCTCTTGATGTTCGCGCACGAGCCGGTGTTGAAGCGTGCGCTCGCCGATCAGCTGCGCCCCGCCGATACCGATCCTGCACTGCTGCCGCTGATCACCAAGGCGCGCGGCATCGGCGAGATCTGGGCCGCCGGTCGAATCCCCAAGCACGCGCCGATCGTCGACGACGTCCTCGGCATGCTGTCGGTGAAGCTCACCGGACGCATCCAGTCGTTCACCGCCGGGATCCACTTCACCGAGCCGTTCAAGATCGAGATCGACTTCGACCTCGAGGAGCCCGGTGATGCCCAGCTGCTCGCGACTGCGCTCGCGCAGAAGCTCCAGTGGCTGACCGTGCTCGACGCCAAGCTCGAGACGGTGGTCGACTCGCTCGCGGTCCGTGCCGATGGCACGCATGTCCAGGTGCTCGGCACGCCCGGGAAGGTCGACTGGCTCGAGGCGTTCTCGGGCCTGATGGGCGCGATCGCCGCGATCAAGAATCAGCTCGAGAATTGAGGGTGCCGTCGCGGACGTAGCGGTTGTGGCCGCCCGGTTTGCAGTGAAGCGGCAGGCTACGTCGACGCCTGCAGGATCACGACGCGTGCGTCGACATTGAGAATCTGGCCGCGCGGGAGCTGCGCGAGCGGCTTCTTCCAGTGGCAGTGGCCGCACACGGTCAGCGGCACCGTTCCGTCGTCGAGCGCCGCGCGGATCGCTGGATTGCCGTGCTGCTTGCCGTCGCCGTGCGGTCCCTCGTGGAGCACGACGATGTCGCAGTTCTGCGCGACGACGTTCGCGATTCGCTCGAGCTGCTCGTCCTCGTCGCGGCGGCCGGGCTTCTTGCGGTCTCCGATGATCCCGCCGACGCCTCCGATCCGCAGTCCATCGACGACGACGCTCTGCCCATCGAGCACGTGGACATGCTTTCCGAGGCCAACGACGTACGTCATGTCATCGTGATTGCCTGCAACGCCGACGACCCACGGAAAGCGCTCCGCGAACGCCTCCCAGACGGTCGACACATCACCGTACCCACCGCGCTTGTTCGCAGCGGGGACGCTGTAGAGATCACCGGCGAGGATGATGCCGGTGCGCGCTGAAGGCGGCAGCGCTCGCTGTTCGGAGAGGTCCGCCAGCAGCTCCGCGACCGCGACACCGAGGAGCTTGCCCTGAAACATGCCCTGCAGATCGCTGCAGCACACGATCGCGTCGAGCTCGTCGGCGAGCGAGCCGATATCGGCACGCAGGACCTCGAGCCGTGAGACCTCGGACCCGCCGCCGGAGCGCGCGTTGAGATACTGCAGCTCCGCGACGGGCTCGGGGGAGAGACTACTGATCCGGACCATGGGGTATTGGCGATTCAGCGAGGTTCTCGACGATGTCAATCGCTGTTTGCCCAGGTGAGCACCGCGGACCTGCCAGCGAACCCCGCGAATGGGTACTGTGTCGGATGGTGCCCGAGCTCCGGCTGAGCATTGCGGTTCCACTCGCGAAAGCTCCACGGCTCGGGACACGACGTGATGGCGACGTAGAGCCACGCCTCCATCGACTCGGCGAGCCGACTGCGGTCCACTTCGAGAAAGAACGTCGGCGTCCAACCGAGCGGCTCTTCCGGCGTGCGCAGGATGATGTCCAGTGCGTCCGCGTGGGTCGGATCCAGCCGGATCGGCGGCACATCCGGGCTCGCGAAGAACGCTTCGAGCTTGTCCTCGATGTTGCAGGCGTTGCCGAGCGGGACCAGCACCCCTTCGGTCTCGGGCTGCATGCAGAACGTGCCAGCAGCCTGGTTGCTATAGAGAACGCCCGACGGACACTCGACGATGAGCGCGAGCTCTTCAAGGTCGTAGAGTCGAATGATCGGACGAACCATTGTGGGCGGCATGCTGCCACGATCGCAGGGCCAGCTCGCAGGAAAATGCGAACGTAGAGTGGTGCGACGTGTCGCATCGTGCCTGTGGTCAGGGAACCACTGCTAAGTGAGGCAGGAGCTAGTCCGTCTATCGCGTGCAACGCACGAGTGTGCTCGACCGCCACATCGTGCTCGAAAACGCACAGGCACATTCGCTAACAACGAGGCGGCAAATCGCAATGCAGCGATCAAGCTGTGTGCATGCAGATCCAACGCGGCCGTCTGATCGATCACGTCCAGCTCGTCGTCCGAGACCTCACCGCTAGCAAACGGTTCTACGACGCCGTCATGGAGGCGATCGGCATCCCCGCCGGGCCGGCGGGCAAGGACTACTTCTCGTATGACGAGATGTGGATCTCCACCGCCGACAGCCAGTCCGCACAAGGCGAGCTCACCGGTCGGGTCCACTTCGCGTTCGCCGCGAGGGACCGCGCGACGGTCGACGCCTTCCATCGCGCGGCGGTCGCAGCGGGCGGTCGTGACAACGGCAAGCCGGGCGAGCGGCCGTATCACCCCGGGTACTATGCGGCGTTCGTCCTCGATCCTGACGGCAATAACATCGAGGTCGTGCACCACGGCGAGGCGAAGTACTCGGCGCCCTCGATCACGATCACCTGGGGACCGTAACGCCCTACTATCGGCGCGTGAAGCGATTGGTAATCTTGGTAGCGGTCGCGGCCTGCAGTGGTCGGGCTGCGCCGCCTGTTGACCCAACGCTGGCACGGGCGGGCGAACCGGCGCTCGCCGCGAAGACGTACACCATCGGCGGCGACGCACCGACGAGTTTGCTGGTCGCGCTCCACTACTCGTCGGGGACCCCGGAGATGTGGGACGAATTCGTGGCCGATTGGGGCGCACCCGTGCGCGTCGTGTTTCCGCAGGGTCCGGTGGTGCATCGCAAGACCGGCTACACGTGGTTCTCACCGGACCACGAACAGAAGGATGTTGCCGGTAAGCTCGCCGACGTCGAACAGATGACAGCGCGCGTTGCACGCTTGATCCGGGAGACGCGCGAAGCACACCCGGAGATCCAGCGCGTCGCCGTCACCGGTTTCTCGTATGGAGGTGACATTGCGTGGTTGCTCGCGGTTCGCTACCCCGAGCTTGTCGACTTCGCGGTCCCGATGGGCAGCCGCCTGATCGGCGATCCCACGAACAACAACGTCGCGCGGGTGCACGTGCTGCAGGGAGAGGTGGACAAGATCATCGATGCAAAGGCGACGGCGACGCGGGTCTCGGCGCTCGCGAAGCGAGGCTTGCCGGTCTCCGTGACGATCTATCCAGGCCTCGGTCATGACCTATCGCCCGCGCTGATGGCGGACTGGCTCGCGTCCTTGCGCGCCGCGCTGGCGCCGCGCTGAGTCGCCTCGACGCTTGCTTCCCTGCAGCGAGCAATTGCTCTCATGCGGTTTCGACGGCTCGTGGAAACCCGACCGTCACATCGGGCCAGGTGTCCGCTTCTTCTTCCGATCGCCGACGAGAATGCGCGCCGTCCGCTCGCCTTGCCCGACGCCCATCCGCTTCCGATCGGCACGGGCTTCCGAGGCGACTGCCCCTGATGGTTAGCGGCGGTGGTGGCGGGTGCGCCGGTTTGCCGGGCGGCGCGACTGGGACGCGACGCGGCGCGACTGTGGCTGCAGCAGATCGGCGATCGCCGCGAGGCCGCGCTCGATCGCTTCCTCGGTCACGTT
>JABFXX010000546.1 GCA_013368795.1 Kofleriaceae bacterium | reverse complement strand
GTGCTGCGCTTCCGCCGCGGCACGACCGAGGTCACCGTACGTCTGCTCCGCCGTCTCGGCCCCGCCGATCACGGGCGCCTCCGCACCGTCGTCGGCGCGCATCGCGCCGGCTCGGGCGGCGAGACGCTGACGCTCATCGCCGAGGACCTGCCGCGCATGGCGTGGCCGCCCGCCAACGAGGTCGGCCCGAGCACGCTGCGGATCGACGCGAGGGCGCGCGCGCTCCTCGATACCGCCCGACCGTCGACGACGATCGTCCGGCGCCACGACGTCGAGATCACGTTCGACGGCTCGTTTGCGGACGCCGACCGCCTCGGCGCCGCGATCGAGCTGGCCTGCCACTGGGCGACAGATCACAGTCACGCCGGCCCGTACCGCTAGTACACTCGGCGCAATGAGGTGGTGGCTGGTTCTGGCACTCGCCGGCTGCGAGACGCGCTACGGCGCGTACCTGAACATCGACGGCGACGGAAATCAGATCCGGTACGACCACGTCCAGCTCTACTTCGGCACGAAGACGTCGCGCACCGACATCGGCAAGCCGAGCGGCCCGGTGGTGGGCACCGTGTTCGATCGTCAGTTCGATCCGAGCGATCAGTTCGACGTGCCGCCGAATAGCGACGGCAGCAAGGCAACCGAGTCGAGCTACTGGCTGCCGCCGACGCCCGAGAACGAAGGGCTCGCGTACGTCGTCGCGGTCGCGAGCAAGGACCAGACGCCGGTCGGCATCGGCGAGATCCTCGACTTCAGCGTCGAGGACGGCGTCGTCTACAAGTACGACATCGAGCTTTCGCCCTACACGCTCGCCGAGGAGTGGGGCACCGATCCGAGCTGCATCGCGTGGGCGCACGAACGCGAAGCGGGCTTCAGCACGATCGCGGTCGTCCATCCGGACGACGAGGACTGCGACGGCAGGATCGCGACGGCGGACTGCAACGACCTCTGCCCGACCGGCGCCGCCGGCTGCATGAACCGCGGTGTGTGCAGTGGAGGGGCAAACAACACGTGCGGCCTCGGCTGCACGATGGGATCGGCCAGCTGCACGCCCGAGGTCTGCACGCCGACGGCGACCTGTAGCGCGCTCTGCGCCGCGGCCGGGATCGCCGACAAGCGCCTCGAGTGCATGCTCGATCGCACTCCCGATCACCTCGAGATCACCGTCGACACGACCGGGACGCCGGCACTGCCGTGCCAGGACCAGTTCCTGTTCGCCCCGTACGCCGCGCCCTGCAAGAATCCGATCATCGAGTGGGTCGATCCGCGCGTCCTGGGCGACTACAAGTTCGCGATCAGCGAGTCCTCCGGAAAGTGCGCCGTTCACCTGTCGACGGCGACCAATGCCGCGTTCGTCGGCGCGCACCACATCCTGGTTTCGATCGACCCGCCCAACGGAGCAGGTCCCCGTCCCTCGTTCATTTTGGGGGTCTCGCCGAGGGCGCCGACCTGCTCCAGCACGGCCGAGCTGTTCACGTTCCAACCGAACGGATCGCTCGCTGTTTGCCAGTGAAATTTCTAAGTGATTTCCGACGGAGATCGCGTTGAGCGTGCCCCTATGGCGGGCTATACAGTCCGTCTCGCCAGAGGCACCTGATGTCCGAACCGACCGCCTCCAACATCACGCCGATCTCGATCGAGACGGAGATGCGCAACTCGTTCATGGACTACGCCATGAGCGTCATCGTCGCGCGTGCTCTGCCCGATGCCCGAGACGGACTCAAGCCGGTACATCGACGCATCCTGTTCGCCCAGCGCGGGTTGAACAACGTCTGGAATCGGCCGTACCTCAAGTGCGCTCGCATCGTCGGCGACGTCATCGGTAAGTATCACCCGCACGGTGACAGCGCCGTCTACGACGCCCTGGTCCGCATGGCCCAGGACTTCTCGCTGCGGTACACGCTCGTCGACGGCCAGGGCAACTTCGGCTCGATCGACAACGACCCGCCGGCGGCGATGCGTTACACCGAGTGCCGCATGAGCAAGCTCGCCTCCGAGCTGCTCGCGGACATCGAAAAAGAGACGGTCGACTGGCAGCCGAACTACGATGACAAGGAGGAAGAGCCGACGGTCCTGCCGACCAAGGTTCCGAACCTCCTGATCAACGGCGGCACCGGTATCGCCGTCGGCATGGCCACGAACATCCCGCCGCACAACCTCGGCGAGGTGATCGACGGCGTGCTCGCGCTGATCGCCAATCCGCTGCTCTCCGATGACGAGCTCCTGAAGCTCATCCCCGGTCCCGACTTCCCGACCGGCGGCGTGATCCAGGGTCGCACCGGCATCCTCGGCGCGTACAAGAACGGCCGCGGCAGCATCTCGGTGCGCGGCGTCGCCCACGTCGAGGAGATCCGCAAGGACCGCCAGGCGATCATCGTCACCGAGCTTCCGTACATGGTCGTCAAGGCACGGTGGATCGAGACCACCGCCGAGATGGTCCGCGACAAGAAGCTCGAGGGCATCTCCGACATCCGCGACGAATCGGATCGCAACGGGATCCGCGTCGTGTTCGAGCTCAAGAAGGACGCGAACGACCAGGTCGTCCTCGCGAACCTCTTCAAGTTCACGCAGCTGCAGAGCTCGTTCGGCGTCAACATGCTGGCGATCGTCGACAGCCGCCCGGTGCTGCTGACGCTCAAGCGCGCGCTGCAGGTGTTCATCGAGCACCGCCGCGAGGTCGTCACTCGCCGCACGCTGTTCGATCTGCGCGAGGCGCGTGCCCGCCGCGAGATCGTCGAGGGCTTGGGCCTCGCCGTCATGAACATCGACCGGGTGATCGAGATCATCCGGTCCTCGAAGGACACCGATCAGGCGAAGGCACGCTTGATGGCCGAGAAGATGGGCGGCCTCGGTGGGTTCCTCGAGCGCGCCGGCCGTCCCAAGGAGGAGGTCGCCGCGGCGAAGGAGTTCATCACCCTCACCGACCGCCAGGCCCAGGCCATCCTCGACATGCGCCTCGGCCGCCTGACCGGCCTCGAGCGCGAGAAGCTCGAAGCCGAGTACAAGGAGCTCTGGGAGCTCACCGATTACCTCGAGGGCCTTCTCGCCGACGAGAAGAAGCTCATGGGCGCGATCGTCGACGAGCTCACGCAGATCAAGACCGACTTCGCCGACGAGCGTCGCACGAAGATCGTGGAGGCCGAGGGCGAGATCCTCACCGAGGAGCTGATCGACGAGGAAGAGACCGTCGTCACCCGCACGCACCTCGGCTACATCAAGCGCACGCGCGCGCGCGAGTACTCCGCGCAGGGTCGCGGCGGCCGCGGTATCCAGGGTGCTGGCTCGGCGGACGGTGACTTCGTCACCGACATGTTCGCCGCGTCGACGCACGACCACCTGCTCCTGTTCACCGACAAGGGCCGCGTCTACTACAAGAAGGTGTTCGAGCTGCCCGAGGGCGCGCGCACCGCGAAGGGCCGCGCTGTCGTCAACGTGCTCGACCTCCAGGAGGGCGAGCAGGTCGTCGCGATGCTCCCGTTCAAGGAGTTCGTCGAGGACACATCCGTGTTCTTCGCGACGCAGTCGGGCACGGTGAAGAAGACCGAGCTCTCTGCGTTCGAGAACGTCCGCTCGAGCGGCATCAAGGCGATCACGATCGAGGAAGGCGACCGACTCGTCGGCGCCGCGCTCGTCACGAAGGCCGACGACGTGATGCTGACGTCCGCGAAGGGCTACGCCGTTCGCTTCACCGAGGACAAGGTCCGTCCGATGGGCCGCAACGCCGCTGGCGTCCGCGGCATCACGCTGCGCCCGGGCGATCGCCTCGTCGGCATGGTGACGTTCAACCGCGAGTCGGGCGTCACGCTGATCACGGTGTGCGAGCGCGGCTACGGCAAGCGCACCGCGGTCGGCGACTACCCGGTCAAGAACCGCGGCGGCAAGGGCGTCATCACGATCAAGACGACCGCCCGCAACGGCCTCGTCTCGGGCGTCCGCGTCGTCACGGACGAGGATCACCTGATCCTGATCTCCGATCGCGGCAAGCTCATCCGCATTCGCGTCAGCGACGTGAAGGTCCAGGGTCGCGCGACCCAGGGCGTTCGCATCATGCGCGTCGATGACGGCGAGCACGTCGCCGCGATCGAGCGCCTGGCCGAGCCCGCCGACGAGAGCGGAATCGCCGAGGCCGCGCCGATCGAGGCCGTCGACGACACCGACACCGTGCCCAACGAGGTCATGGAAGACGAGGACGAGGGCGACGAGGGCGAAGAGGACGTCGGTGACGAGGGCGGCGACGACGACGCGGCCGAGTGATGCGCTCATCGCTCGCCCTGCTCGTCGTCCTCACCTCCTGCTACCGCTCCGCGCACGATCCCGAGCTCGATCAACGGCTCGCCAAGATCGAGGCGCGGCTCGACGCGCAGGACAAGGCCATCGCCGACGCGCGCTCGCACTCGGACTCGACCGAGCTGTCGCTCCTCGCTCGCCAGATCGAGGACATCAAGGAGCAGCTCGCCGACGCTCGGGTGCGCGCCGCCCAGGCCGCACCGACGTTCGCGCCGCCCAGGCGCCGCACGCCGGACCCGGCGTCCGTCTACGCGATTCCCGTCGGAACGAGCCCGGTCGAGGGCTCGCCGAAGGCGCGCGTCACGATGGTGATGGCGTTCGAGTTCGCGTGCCCGTACTGCCGGCGCGCGTGGGACACCGTCGACGACCTCGAGAAGAAGTACGGCAAGGATCTGCGCGTCGTCTTCAAGCAGCTCGTCGTCCATCCGCAGAACGCGACGCTGATGGCGAATGCCTCGTGCGCGGCCAACCGCCAGCATCGCTTTCGCCCGCTCGCCGAGCTGCTCTGGACGAAGGCGTTCGACGCGCGCGACTACGATCCGGCCAACATCGAGGCGATCGCGACCGAAGCCGGCCTCGACATGCGTCAGTACAAGGCCGATCTGGCGACGTGCCAGCAGGAGATCCAGGCCGACCAGGCGATGCTGAACAAGCTCGGTGTCGCCGCGACGCCGACGTTCTTCATCAACGGTCGCGTCCTCCAGGGCGCGCAGCCGATCGAGCAGTTCTCGACGCTGATCGACGAGGAGCTCGCGAAGGCAAAGGCCGCCGAAAAGCGCGGCGTTGCGCCCGAGCGCTACTACGATCAGGAGATCCTCGGTAAGGGTCTCAGCGAGCTCGCCGCGCCCTGAGGCGCAGCGCGAGCGCGAGCAACCCGACGAGCAGCACGCCGACTCCGATCTGGAGCGGCCGCGAGCTCCACCAGCGGCGCGGTGCCGCAGCGAGCTGCACCGGGACCGGAGCGGTGTCCGTGCCGTCGATCGCCAGCACCAGGTCCTGCGGACCGTGGAGATGCAACGCACCGACGTCGAACGACGCGTAGTAGCGCCCTCCGATCTCCCCGAGAACGTCCTTCTCGACGATCTCTCGCACCCCGTCGCGGCTGATCGTGATCCAGGCTCCCCGGCTGAGCACGTAGATTCCGCGGGTGGCTGGCGACTGGTGGCCGGGACCAGGGCCGGCCACGTTCTCCCGCACGATCGAGTACGAGACGACACCGCGCTGCTTTGCCTTTGCGACCGCCGCATCGACCTCGGCGGTCGTCTCGAGGAAGTCGTCCCCTGCGAACGAGAGCAACACCTGCCGCGGCGCCCCCGAGCGCTCGAGCTCGTCGAGCGCTGCGACGAGGCCCGCGTTGAAGTCCGCATCGAGCGTCCCTGGGTAGTCGCGTTGCGAGCCGAACGACGTGCCGGTGAGCTGCGCGATCGGCGACCACGGGACGTGAATCTTCGCGCGCGTGCCGTACGTGATGAGCGCGAACCGGCTGCCCGGCGGTACCCGGGTCGCGACGTGCACGAGATCGAACGTTTGCTTCACGATTTCGAACAGCCAGCCGTCCAAGCGTTCGTTCTCATCGGTCGTGAGCTCGTCGTTGCCGATGAACAGGGCACTACTCGGGTAGAGGATCGCGAGCGCGAGCGGCTCGGTGCCGTCGGCGTAGGGCACGATCCGCGTGGGATGGATCGCCGGCTGGGGATGTGCCGCGCGATGGAGCGTCAAGCGGTCGACGGTCGGTGGCGTCGCGCCGTCGACGGTCACCTCGAGCTCGGACGGCCTGGCAACGCGCATCTCGACATGAATCGCGGGCCTCGTGCCTGCGTACGCCGTCGTGACTGCCGCCGCCAGGACCAACACACCGAGGAGATTCCGCATCACCGCGATGGTCCGCAGCCCACGTGGCCGTGTCCAG
>JABFXX010000046.1 GCA_013368795.1 Kofleriaceae bacterium | reverse complement strand
GCTGCACCTGCTGCTGCTGCGGGGGCGCAGCGGCCGGCGCGGCGGCGGGCTTGTTGTCCTTCTTCAGGACGACAAACGCGAGCGCGAACATGAGCGCGCCACCGACGACGAACGCGGCGACGACGGCGCCCAAGCTCATGCCGGCCTTCTTCTGGACGGGCGGCATGACGAGGCCACTCTCGATCGCGGCGAGGTCGGCGGCCGACACGGTGAGACCCGCGGCGGCGGCCTTCGCGGCGGCGATCGCCTTCGCGGCCTTCGCCTCGGCGAGGCGGGCGCGCTGCTCGAGCTCGCTGGCGTCAGCGCCGGAGAGCGAGTCGCTCGCGGCAGGAGCGCTCGCGGCGGCGGCGGCCGCGGCGGCACGCGCCTCGACGGCAGCCTTCTCGGCGGCCTTCGCAGCCTTCTCGGCGGCCTTCGCGGCCTCGAGCTCGTCGGCGAGCTGGTGGGACTTCTCCTCGGCCTCGCGCAGCTTGTCGTCGGCGATGGTCAGGCGGACCTTGAGGTCGGCGACGATGCCATCCTGCGAGCCGCCGCTGCCGGCGACCGCGGCGCGTGCCTCGGCCTCGGCGAGCTTGCCCTGCAGACCGTCGAGCTGACGGCGCAGCGACTGCTCGCGCGCCTGGCTCTCGCGCATCTGCTGCTCGGCGGCCTTCATGCGAAGCTGGTCGGCTTCCTTGCGGGCCTCGTCCTCGGCGGCGCGGACCTTGTCGGCGTTGAACTTCGACGGATCGACGAGCGTTTCATTCGCGCGCGCGATGAACTCGTCGAGCGAGCTCTCGACCGACGGCAGCTCCGAAGCTGACGCTAGCAGCGACGACGGTCGCTTTCGACGCGGCCCGGTTCCATCCGCGTGCACAGCCATGCCGGCCAGCGTGGACGACGGGCTCGGTGATCCCGCGTTCCCTGCGGACGTGCCATTGCCACCCTGCTTCGATTCGACTGCCATCATGTGACTCCGATAAGACCGGCGAGAGTTTAGCAGCGATCCCGGGCCCCACGCCCGCGATCTTTTCATGCAGAAAAGTTAAGCGCGAACGCCAGGAAGCGGAACGGTGTTGCGTTCGGACCGAGGAACCACCTCGACAATGTCGATGTCATCGTGGAAGACCCGGGCCTCCCGCTCGACCACGTCCCGCGCAAGAAAGCCATTTGCCACGATCGTAGAGCCGATTGGCTTGCGCTCATCCCCCGAGGCGCTCCAATGCTCTGCCAGCGCCGCCAGCCACTGCTCGTCGGAAATCAGGTTACGGAGAAGCAAAAATTCGCCGAACCTGACGGGCTCCAGTGTGGCGAGGTTGGGACGAGCACTGTTCATACGGTCGCTTATTGCGGCGGACTTTATATGTGGGGTAGGAGGCTGTCTACCGAAAGATTATGGCGCAACCCCGCAGATCTCCACGCAGGCCGGTTCGAGGCGCCCCGATCGTTCGCAAGAACACGGTGCGACTGCCCGGCGACGTCGCTCAACGCGTCCGTCTCGGCCACCCCTGGGTATACCGAGAGGCCCTCGGTCCACGGCCGATCTCCCCCGAGCCGGGCACCTCGATCGACCTCGTCGATCCCGATGGCGAGTTCGTCGCGCGCGGCCTCTACGACGCCGACAGCTCGATCGCCGTTCGCGTGTTTGTCCGGAATCCGGACATTCAGATCGACGGCCAGCTCGTGCGCGATCGCGTGCGCGCGGCAATCGCGCTGCGCAAGCGCGTCGTCGATCTCGACAAGCTCGGTTGCGTGCGCCTGCTCAACGGCGAGAGCGACGGCCTGCCCGGCATGGTCGTCGAGCGCTACGGCGACTATCACGTCGTCCAGCTCTACTCGGCGGCGGTCGGCGGCCTGCGCGACGACCTGTTCGACGCGCTCACCGAGGAGCTGCATCCCAAGGCGATCTACGAGCAGCGTCGCTATCGCTCGCTCGGTGGCGAGGCGCCGCGGCAGGCGGGGGCCGACCTGGTCCGCGGCAACGCGGCGCCGGTCGAGCTCGAGGTCGTCGAGGACGATCTGAAGTTTGTCGTCGACGTCACCGCGCCGCTGTCGACCGGATTGTTCGCGGACCTGCGCGAGGGACGCCGCGCCGTGCGCCACTGGGCGAACGGACGTCGCGTGCTGAACCTGTTCTCGTACACCGGTGCGATCTCGGTCTACGCGCAGGCCGGCGGCGCGGCCGAGGTGTGCGCGATCGATGTCGCCGCGAAGGCGCACGCGCGCGCGCGCCGCAACTTCGCCGCGTCGGGATTCGATCCCGAGAAGCCCGAGCACATCGTCGGCGACGTGTTCAAGGTGCTCGCGCGATTCGTCGAGCGCGGCCGTACGTTCGACATGGTCGTCGTCGATCCGCCGGCGTTCGCGAGCGCGGCGGCGCGCGGCGGCAAGCCGTGGAGCGCGATGCGCGACTACTCGGAGCTCATCACCGCGGCGCTCGACGTGCTCGCACCGGGCGGTCTGCTCGTCGCCGCATCGTCGACGCACAAGATGACGCCCGACGAGTTCGAGCGCGCGCTCGCCGAGGGTGCGATGGCCGCCCGCACGCGTCTGCAGGTCATCGACCGCCGCCCGCTGCCGCCCGATTTCCCGACGGTGCCGGGCTTCCCCGAGGGCAACTACCTCAAGTTCATCGTCGCCGTTCGCGGCTAAGGCTTCTTGCGAAGCTTGATGATCGGCACGTCGATCGACACGACGCGCGGCGGCTTGTCGGGCATCGGCGTCAGCGTGTCGATCTGATAGCGCGCCGCTTCGAGCACGCTGTCGTCGACCTGGCCCTTCACGCCGGCGACGAGCGTCGCGCACGCCTCGGCGAGCGCGGGCAATGCGATCGCGGGGTCGACGAGGCCGTCATCGACGTACTCGACGATCCGGGCGATCGCGAGCGCGAGCGGCGAGCCGATCGCACGTAGCTCGAGGACGAGCTGAGCGACGTCAGCCGGATCGCGCGCCGGCGCGTCCTGCACGAGCTTGGTCGAGAGACGCTCGATGTCGTCGACGCTCACGCGGCCCTGCCGATCCAACAGCGAGGGCGCGGTGCGGCCTTCACGACGGCTCGTCGTCGTCGTGGTTGTCGTGGTTGTCGTGGTTGAGGTGCAGATCGTGATTGAGGTGCGCGTCCTTGGCGATCTGGTCGACGCTGCGCTGCTTCAAGAACTCCATGAACGCGATCGCGGTCGGGAGCTCGATCGCCGGGATCGTCTCGATCAGATCCCTCGCCTGGCGGCGAAGCGCCTCTCCGGGTGCCTCGGTCCCGTGGACGACCGGACGGCCGACGGTCGGCAGCTCGGTCGGCGGCTGGACCGTGCCCCACGGCGGCTCGTTGCTCGCCGAGATGTCGTGCTGCTCGAGCCACTGCTGGATGTGCCAGTGCAGGAGCTCGGCGCGGTACGAGAACCAGCGCTCGCGCTCGGCGGGGTAGGCGAGGAGCACGTCCTTGAACCGGCGGAACGCGCCCTTGCCGTCGATCGAGATGATGAGCCGCTCGCGCAGCGCCTCGTCGGTCACCGAGCCGACGAACTTCTCCATCCAGCGGTACTGCTCGCGCGACGAGGCCGGCTCTACCCTCAGGTAATTTCGGATGTTCTCCGAGACCTGCTGGCGATTGAGGGTCGCCTCGGGATCACCGGTCGTGATCGTGATGATCCGACCCGAGGAGAGGTCGAGGTAGCTGTCCGTATCGGGCGAATTACGCTCGACGGCGACCTCGAGTGCATCCCAATCGAGGTCGAGCTTCACAGGGCCGCGGGTCGCGGCAGGCACAGGCGGACGGACTGGCATAAGTTAATGCGGTTCCGACCACTTGCCGGCAGCACGGACCGCAGCACTGAGGGTAGTTGGTAGGCGAACGTCTGGCAAGCGTGCCCTTGACTTGCACGCCAGAGAAGGTAAGTTCCGCCGCTCACATGGCCCGCGTTACCGTCGAAGACTGCTTGGACCAAGTCCCCAACCGCTTCGCACTGGTCATCCTGGCCGCGGAGCGTGCGCGGCAGCTGTCGCGCGGTGCGACTCCCGGCGTCGACTGCGATAACAAGCCGGCGGTCACCGCCCTCCGCGAGATCGCGGCCGGCCTCGTGAAGTTCCGCGAGGACGTTCGCAACACGGTTACCGAGTTCATCGTCGAGCGCCGTAAAGCCGGCTTCATGTGATCGGCATGTGATCCGCGCGGCTCGCCGCTTTTCGGCTGAGTCGCGCAGGGTTACTCGTCGTTGGTCGTTCGGGCAGGGCCGAAAACTGGCCCCGCATCGCACGTCGCGGAAAGCATGGCTGCGTGGCGCATCATGTTTCTCGCGCGCTCGGTCGTGGCGAGCTGGTTTCTGTGCTGTACCGGCTCGGCCGCCAGGCTGCTAGCGGTGTCCTGACGATCACGGCGACGGGATCGCCGAAGAACGAGGTGTTCGTGCTCCGGCGCGGCGCCGTGATGATTGCCGACGGCGATGCGGCCAAGCGCGCGCTCGTATCTCGGCTCGTCCGCCTGGTCGCGCTCGATCACGTGCGCGTCGTGTTCGAGGGCGGCGTGCCCGCCTATCCCCCGGGCGTCCAGAACCAGCTCTCGCTCGCCGGCTGGGCCCGCACCCACCTCGAGCAGCAGCTCGACGGCACGCTCGCCGACATCGTGATCCGCGAGCTCGCCGGCATCCGGCTCTCGCTGCGCGCCGAGCTCGCGCCCGAGCCATCGACGTGCGACGAGGCCGATCGCCGCATGCTCGCGGCGCTCGCCCAGCCGCGCCGCCTCGATCAGATCTGGCCGCTCGCGCGCACGCCGCGCTTCCGCCTGCTCGCGTTCATCCACTTCCTCCGCTCGGTCGACGCGCTCGATGTCGAAGGCGTGGTCGCCGAGCGCAGCGCGCCGACGCGGTCGATCGATCCGCGCCGCGAGGCCGCGCGCCGCGTACTCGGGCTCGACGACGGCGCCGATATCGAGACGATCAAGCGCGCGTATCGCAAGCTCGCGCGCGAGCTGCATCCCGACCTGCAGCCGGAGGTCGCCCTCGAGGAGCGACGCACGCTCGAGCGGCGGTTTGCGGAAGTGACGGCCGCGTACGAAGTCCTGATCTGACTCGCCCATGCCCGTGCCCGGGCCCGTGCCCGTGCCCGCTCTGGGACCCGGGATGGCGAATCGCCGGGAGGTGGCCGTCGAGCAATACGTGCCTGCGAGTGATCGCAGATGATTCGTTGCGCTCGCGGGCGCGCAGACGATTGCCGCGTGCCGGGCAGGGGATCAGGGCGGCGAGAAAATCCAGCCGTCCTCGGCGAAGCACCCGGTCGGAAGCTCCCAGCCTTCGCGGGCCCACAGATACGCGGTGTAGCCGGAGATCACCGCATCGAAGCAGTGATCGTTGCGGAGCACGTCCTCGCGCGCCATCCGGCTCTGTGGCGCGAACGACAGATCGCCGAAGCGCTCGAGGATCTGCGCGCGCGTCACCCACGGATCGGCGTCGCGCTTGTAGCCGCGCGCCGCGCGAGGCCCGCAGAGCGCCGCGATCGTCGCGGCCGGCGAGACCTCGAGCAGGTTGCCGTGAAGCTGATAGCCGGCGCCGCGCAGGCGACGACGAAGCTGACCGGCGCGCGCGGTGATCTGGCTGTTCGCCGCGCCGAGCGACGACAGCGGGAGCAAGCCGCGCTGATACGTCATCACGACATCGGTCGCGCGATGCGCGTACGGGACGAGCCTCGCCTGCGAGCCGTGCTGGAGCGCGCGCGGGCCTCCATTGATCGTCTCGGCGCCGACCTTCTGGACGAGGCCGCGGCCTTCCGTCCGGAGCCACACGACCGCGGGCTCCTCGCATGCCTCGGTGCCCGGGCACACCGGACGATCGCAACGACCGCACGCGGCCTGGGTGAGCGGTGCATCGACCGCGATCACGCGCTCGGGATCGGGGATCGCGAGGCGACCGATCAGCGTGTCGTCGGTCCACGGCAGGCGTCCCGATCGCGTGGCTACTTCTATAACCTCCGCGGTCCCGTTGGACGCCATCCGGAGCTCGGCCACGGCGGTTGTTTTTCCCCGACCACCGCCGAGATCGACGCCGATGAACCGTGAAAAGGAGCGCTGCACCCGTTTGTCAGATCCTTTGTAGCACGTTCGCCAGGTCAGAAATGTTCTTGTAGCACTGGCATTTGGAAGAAAGTCTTGAGATACGAGGGTCGCCCTGTAAGGGCCGGCATCGGGCTGCGTTGATCGTCGCCCGCTCTCTTATGGATCGCATCGCTTCTTTTCGTAGCTTCATCGCGAAGTCTCCGTCGGATCCGTTCCCTCGGTATGGCCTCGCGATGGAGTACAAGGGACGCGGTGAATTGACCGAGGCGTGGACGGTCTTCGAAGAGCTGCTCGCCAAGTTCCCGGACTACGTGCCGACCTACCTGATGGCCGGCGGCACGCTCGTCGCCCTCGATCGTAGGGACGAGGCCGCGGACATCTATCGCAAGGGCATCGAAGTTGCCCAGCGACGCGGCGATCAGCATGCTCGCGGCGAATTGGCGTCCGCCCTCGCCGAGCTGACTCCTACCTGAGCCCCACCGGAGATCCCGTTCATGAAGATCATCGTCTCTGTGCTGTTCGCCGCCTCGCTGATGGCATGTGGTGGCAAGGCCAAGAAGTCGACGACGCCGGACAAGGCCGACCAGACCGAGAACACCACGGTTCCCGGCGACGGTACGGGTGGCACCACCTATGGCGGCACGACCGGGACCCCGGCGGCCGGCAGTGCAGCGGAGCCCGGCGCGGGCGAGTAAGCGCGCTTTTCGATTTTGCTGCCTGGCAGGCGCCAGCGGCGGAAACAAACCAACAGAGGACTAGAGAGTATGAAGAAGATCGCGATTGTTCTGTTCGTTGCGGCTGCGGCGCTTGCGGGCTGCGGCAAGAAGAAGGCCCCCGAGGCTCCGGCCGGCGGCACGGCGACCGAGCCCGCCGCGGGTTCGGCTGACGGTTCGGCGGCTGCGCCGACCGAGGGTGGCGAGGGTTCGGCGGCCCCGGCCGAGGGTGGCAGCGCGATGTAATTCGCGTCCGATGCGCTCGTCGCATCGGGTTGAATGCGCCGGTCCTCGTGGCCGGCGTTTTCATTTTCGGTTAAAAGAAGCGTCCCAAGAGCCGGGATGGAGAAATGGTAGACTCGGGGGTCTCAAAAGCCCCTTCCCCTTAAAGGAGTGTCGGTTCGAGTCCGACTCCCGGCACGCTAAACTGAGGTGATGGGCGAGACGACGTTCTGCTGCGTCCAGTGCCGCCTGCTGCAGCCGCCGACCGCGGCGTGCGCCGAGTGCGGGACGCCGATGGTCGCGCCCGTCGAGCTGGTTCGCGAGCTCCTCTATTACCGCGACATGAAGATGGTCAGCGGCCGCGACTGGGCGTTCATCACCGCGATGATCGCCGGCGGCTCGATCGCGTTCCCGGTGCTCGCGCCGATCGCGCTCGGCAGCATCGTCGCGCTCGGTATCGGCAAGCTACGCGAGCTGCGCATGCGTCGCGTGATCGCGGGCATCGAGCTGCCGGCGCCGCACGCGGCGGCGAACGCGCGCACCGTGATCGGGACGCCGCACAAGTTCCGCACGACGGTGTCGTCGATGATCGACGGCGCGCCGGTCCTGCTCGAGCACGCGATGGTGCGCGACCGCGGCGGCGGCGTGCTGATCCGGCGCAGCGTCGGCACGTCGTTCTTGCTGGAGCGCGAGGACGAGGGGCCGCTGCTCGTCACCGGCGCGGCGAGGCTCGTGTCTGCGCCGGTGCGAGAGGTAATCGATCGGCACGATCCGAGGCTGCGCTCGATGGGAGTGCCGGCTGACCTGGCGATCGCGGGAAGCCTCGAGATCGCGAACGTCGAGGAGGGCGGGATCGTCGTCGCGGTGACCGGCGTCGTCGAGGACGAGACGGTCGCCGAGCTGGCGTTTCACCGCGATGGCGGGCGGATCCCGGTGATGCGCGGGGTGCCCGGCGCGCCGGTGCTCGTCGAGGATCGACGGCTCGTCGGTGCGGCGCTAATGCGCTAGCCGGCGCGCGACGTCCTCGCGGATCGCCGCGGCGACGGCTGCCCGGCCCGCGGAGCCGCCGAGATCGGCGGTGAGGGGCTCGCCGCGCTCGACGATCGACGACACGGCAGCCTCGATCGCGCGATGGGCGCGGTTCAAGCGATCGTCGCCGTAGCGCTTGCCAAGCCACGCGAGGGCCTCGCCGGTCGCGAGCATCATCGCCATCGGGTTCGCGCGATCCTTGCCCGCGAGCGGAGGAGCCGAGCCGTGGATCGGCTCGAACATCGCGTGGTCATCGCCGACGTTGCAGCCGACCGCCATGCCCATGCCGCCCTGGAGGACGGACGCGAGGTCGGTGAGGATGTCGCCGAACATGTTCGTGGTGACGCACACGTCGTAGCGCTCGGGCTGCGTGAGGACGAACATCGCGAACGCATCGACGATCGCGACGTCCTGCTCGATATCCGGGTAGTCCTTCGCGACGGTGCGAAACACCTCGAGGAACAGGCGGCAGCCCTGGAGGACGTTGTGCTTCACGATGCAGGTGACGCGCTTCTTGCCGTCGAGCGGCGCGCCCTTGCCACGCTCGCGCGACAGCTCGAACGCCTTGCGGATGACGCGCTCCGAGGCGCGCTGCGTGATCACGCGGACGTCCGTCGCGCGCTGCGCGTCGCGCTCGCCGATGCCCGAGTAGAGGCCCTCGGTGTTCTCGCGGATGATCACCATGTCGACCTTGTCGGGCTTCCACACCGGCGAGAACTGGCCGGAGATGCCGTGCTTCATGCCGGGAAGGCACTTCACCGGGCGCACGTTCGCGTAGAGATCGAGCTTCATCCGGTTGCCGATCACCGGCGACCAGCCCGCCATCTTGCCGTCGGGCATCGAGACGGGGGCGCCGTCGGGACCGTTCCAGCCGACCGCACCGAGCAGGACGGCGTCGGCAGCGCGGCAGCGCTCCTCGGCGCCCTCGGGCCAGTCTCGACTGCCGTGCTCGAGGAAGAACTTGCCGCCGCACGGGATCTCGTCGAGTCCGAACGAGACGCCGATTGCCGGGCCGACGACCTCGAGCAGTGCTCGTGCATCGGCGATGACCTCGACCCCGATCCCGTCGCCCGGAAGTAAGACCAGTTCGTACGTGCCTTTGGGTCCGCGCTGCGACATCGCGCGCAGGGTAGCACCGCTTGAGGCTATTCGAGCGGCAACTCGGGCTCGACCGACATCGGGTGCAGGCGCTCGCGCTCGATCGCGCGCACGCAGCTGTTCCAGCGGAGCACCGCGTCGACGTTACCGGGGGGGCGCAGGCTCTCCGCCTTCTCGTAACAGTTCATCGCGTGGCGGAACCCATCGTAGGCCGCGGAGCGCACGACGTTGGAGCGCTCGAGGTACGCGCGCGTCTCGCGCTCGTAGACCAGGCCCATGTAGTACGCCTGCTCGTAGTCGTCATCGAGCTGGCCGACGTAGGTCCTGGCCTCGCGCGCGTGGTCAGCGCAGCCGCCGAGGCCAAACTGATCGGTGAGCGTCAGGATCAGCGCGCGCAGCGCGTGCTGGTTGCGTCCATCGACGGCGAGCACGTCGCGGCAGATGCTCTCCGCTTGCGCTGGCTCGTTCAGCAGCCGGTACCGCTCGGCCTTCTCCAGCGCGCCCGGGATCCCATCCGGCGTGATCATCTTCAGCTGGAAATCCACGACCGTCTCCGTTCTGCCCGGCTACTTGCCAGACTTCTCTTCGGCCAACGTCTTCGTGCGCTTCCTGATGCCGAACAGCTTCCGCCCGAGCATCGCGATCGGATCGTAGTAGCGATCGACCACGCGCTCCTTGAGCGGGATGATTCCGTTGTCGGTGATGCCGATGTGCTCGGGGCACACCTCGGTGCAACACCGCGTGATGTTGCACATGCCGGAGCCGTACTCCTTGCGGATCTCCGGGATGCGATCGTCGTCGTCGAGCGGGTTCATCTCGAGGCTCGCGAGCCGGATCATGAACCGAGGCCCGACGAACGCGTCCTCGCGATCGCGATCGCGCAGCACGTGGCACACGTCCTGGCACAAGAAGCACTCGATGCACTTCCGGAACTCCTGAACGCGATCGACATCCTCCTGGTACATGCGGTGCTTGCCGTCGGGACCGGGCGGCTTCGGCTTGAACGGCCGGATGCGCTTGTTCTGCTGGTAGTTCCACGACACGTCGGTGACGAGATCCTTGATCACCGGGAACGTCTTCAGCGGCTGCACCGTGATGGTCTCGTCGGGCAGGAAGCTGTTCATGCGCGTCATGCACGACAGCTTCGGCTTGCCGTTGATCTCCATCGAGCACGAGCCGCACTTGCCGGCCTTGCAGTTCCAGCGCAGCGCGAGGTCGTTCGCCTCGTTGGCCTGGATCTTGTGGAGCGCGTCGAGCACGACCATCCCGGGCTCGATCTCGACCTCGAACGTGCGGAAGCCGCCGCCGCTGACGTCGCCGCGCCAGACTCGAAAGACTCGCTTGGTCATGCGTCCGCTCCCACCTTCCCGGACTCGAGGTCCTCGATCTTCGCGTACGCGATCTCCTTGAGCAGCGGCGGCGGGTCGGGACGCTTGCGCTTCTCGACCTCCATGCCGCCCGGGCCCTTCTTCACGATCACGTTGTACTGGACCCACTCCTCGCGCTCGCCGGGGAAGTCGTTGCGCGTGTGCGCGCCGCGACTCTCCTCGCGCATCAGCGCCGCGCGCGCGACGACCTCCGAGGTCACGAGCAGCGAGCGCATCGACAGCGCCTCGTGCCAGCCGGGGTTGTACTGGCTCGTCCCCGGCGCCTTCATCGTCTCGGCCTCCTTGCCGAGCGCGGCGAGATCGACGAGCGCCTTCTCGATCTCCTCCTTGTCGCGGATGATGCCGACGTTCGCCTGCATCGTCTCCTGCAGCTTGTCGTGGAGGACGTAGGGATTCGTCCCGGTGTCGCGCTTCAAGATGTCGGTCGCGCGGCGCACGCCGGCCAGGATCTGGTCGTGCGATGTCGTCGGCGTCGACGACAGGCCGCGCACGTAGTCCGCCGCACCCGTCCCGGCGAGCTTGCCGAACACGAGCAGGTCCGACAGCGAGTTGCCGCCGAGCCGGTTCGCACCGTGGAGACCCGCGCCGCACTCACCGCACGCGAACAGGCCCGGCACCGTCGACATCTGCGTGTCGGCGTCGACGCGGATGCCGCCCATGAAGTAGTGCAGCGTCGGACCGACCTCCATCATGTCGGTCGTGATGTCGACCTCGGCCAGCTCCTTGAACTGGTGATACATCGACGGCAGCTTGCGCCGGATGAACTCGGCGGGGCGGCGCGACGCGATGTCGAGGAACACGCCGCCGTGCGGCGAGCCGCGGCCGGCCTTCACCTCGGCGTTGATCGAGCGGGCGACCTCGTCGCGGGTGAGCAGCTCGGGTGGACGGCGCGCGTTCTTGTCGCCATCGAGCCAGCGCTCGGCTTCCTCGACGGTGTCCGCGGTCTCGGCCGCGAACTTCTCGGGGATGTAGCCGAACATGAACCGCTCGCCCTTGGAGTTCTTGAGGATGCCGCCGTCGCCGCGGACGCCCTCGGTGACGAGCGTGCCGCGCACCGACGGTGGCCACACCATGCCGGTCGGATGGAACTGGGTGAACTCCATGTCCATCAGCTCGGCGCCGGCGTCGTACGCCATCGCGATGCCGTCTCCCGTGTACTCCCACGAGTTCGACGTCACCTTCCACGCCTTGCCGCCGCCGCCGGTGGCCATGATGACGGCCTTGCAGCGGAACACGACGAACCTGCCGGTCTCGCGCCAGTACGCGAGCACGCCGGAGACGCGGTCGCCGTCCTTCAGGACCTCGAGCGCTGTGCACTCCATGTGGAACGAGATGCCCTGGTGGACCCCGTGATCCTGGAGCGAACGGATCAGCTCGAGGCCGGTGCGGTCACCGACGTGCGCGAGGCGAGGGTAGCGATGGCCGCCGAAGTTGCGCTGCGAGATGAGGCCGTCCTTCGTGCGATCGAAGACGGCGCCCCACTCCTCGAGCTCGCGCACGCGGTCGGGCGCTTGCTTCGCGTGCAGCTCGGCCATGCGCCAGACGTTGAGGAACTTGCCGCCGCGCATCGTGTCGCGGAAGTGCACCTTCCAGTTGTCGCGCGAGTCGACGTTGCCCATCGCGGCGGCCATGCCGCCCTCGGCCATGACGGTGTGCGCCTTGCCGAGGAGGCTCTTGCTGATCACGCCGGTCGAGAGCTGTTGCGCGCTGCATTCGATCGCCGCGCGGAGTCCTGCTCCGCCGGCGCCGATGACGAGAACATCATGTTCGATCGTTTGGATCTCGGATGCGTCGAGGGCCATGGTGTCACCAGGTGTTGAGGTCTTTGATCACGCCCATGGACACCAGGCGCACGTAGAGGTCAGCCACCATGACCCAGATCAGGCTGGCCCACGCGAACTGCATGTGGCGCGCGTTGAACCAGGTGGCTTTCTTGAATGCCCCGTACGACAGGCTCGCCTGGCCGCAGCTCATGCAGTCCTTGCGGCCGCCGACGAGATGACGAAACGAGTGACAGCCGAACGTATAGGCGGCGATCAGGACGACGTTGATCGTCAGGACGATGCTGCCGACGCCGATGCCCGGCCTGCCGTCCTTGAAGAACGCTTCGACGGCGTCCTTGGCGAGAAAGATGATGAACAGGAGCGCGAAGTAGAGCGCATAGCGGTGCAGGTTCTGGAACAGCAGCAGATGGGTCTCGCCGAGATACCTGCGCTTGCCCGCGAGCGGGCCGACCGCACAGCCCGGCGGCGAGCCGGCGAACGATCGGTAATACGCCTTGCGGTAGTAGTAACAAGTGAAGCGGAACGAGCCCGGGAAAATCAGGATATAGATTGCAGGCGACATCACACCTGGAATCCAGCGCGGGAGTGCTGATGGCACTTCGCCAAACCAACTCGAGTGTGCTGCTCCCGCGGCGTGCGGATCGAGGAACAGCACTGGTGAGTAGAACGGCGATAGATAGGGGTCTGCGTAATAATACTTACCCTGGAGTGCAGCCCAGGTCGTGTAGACGACGAATGTCGAGAACACGAAGAAGGTCAGTGCTGGGCCACGCCACCAGGCATCCGTGCGATACGTCTTGCCGAACCCTTCCGTGTGACCACCAACAACTCGCAAGTGCGTCGCCATACCCGCGACGACTATAGATCAGGAATCAGTGCTCAAGCAGCAATCGAGTGTCGCGGAAGACGAACAGTGAATACGGTGCCTTCGTCTTCCGACGATTCGACTTCGATTTCACCGCCGTGCGCTTTCGCGATCTGATCGGCGATGTAGAGACCGAGGCCGAGCCCTCCCGATGACGAGCGCGCAGTCGCGCGAAATGGCTCGAATAGACTGCCAATCACGTCGCGCGGAATCGTCCCGCCGTTGCGCACCTCGATCACGGCCTCGCCATCGCACCGCACGATGCGCGCGGTGACCGGTGTGTCGGCCGTGCCGTGCGTGATTGCATTGGACACGAGGTTCGAGAACAGCTGATTGAGCCGCTCCTCGTCGCCGATCGTCGTGCACTTCGGCGGTCCTTCGAGAATGATCTCGCGATCGTGGACCGCGCGCAGCTCGTCGATCGTGCGCTGGAGCAGCTCGCGCAGCTCGACGTTACGATGGTCGCGCACGACGCCAGCGCCGTTGGTGAGCCGCATGCGCGTGAGATCGAGGAGTTGCTCGATCATCGCCGCCATCCGGTTGCTCGAATTCCGCATGCGAGCGAGCACCCTGCGCTGGCGCTCCTCGGTGAGCTCGTCGTCGAGGAGATCGATGCCGGCGACGAGCGAGCTCAGCGGGTTGCGCAGATCGTGGCCCAGGATCCCGACGAAGACCTCGTTGAGCTGTAGTGCATTCGCGAGCTGGTGGCGGTGGCGGGCGAGCTCGAGGAACACGTCGACCTTGCTCGACAGCACGTGCGGATCGATGGGCTTGAACAGGAAGTCGACCGCTCCCGACTCGTAGCCCTTGAACACGCGCTTCGGGTCGCGGCCGCCGGCGGTGACGAAGATGATCGGCACGCGCTTGGTGCGCTCGGCGCCGCGCATCAGCTCGGCGAGCTCGAAGCCGTCCATCTCGGGCATCTGGACATCGAGCAGCGCGAGCGATACGTCCTGTGCGAGCAGCAGCTCGAGCGCCTGCGCTCCGGAGCGCGCCTTGAGGATCTCGATGCCTTCGCGCCGGAGTAGAGCCTCGAGCGCGACGAGGTTCTCCTCGACGTCATCGACCAGCAGGATTTGCAGCTTGGCGTCGGTCATGGTGCACTTTCGAGCGCGGCGAGCAGCGGCCTGATCTCGGCCGGCGTCAGCGCGCGGGCATTCGGAACGCGGTGCAGGCCCGCCTCGGGCATCGTCGGGTAGGCCGCGTCCGCCTGGACGATCGTGGCGCCGCCCTGGCGCGCGATCGCAGCGAGGCCGGCAGCGCCATCGGCATTGGAGCCCGACAGCAGGACGCCGGCGAACCGGGCGCCGAACGCATCGGCGGCCGACTCGAACAGGACATCGATCGACGGCCGCGAGAAGTTCACCGGATCGTCGACCGACAGCGCGAACGTGCGGCCGTGCTCGACGAGCAGGTGATAGTTCGGCGGCGCGACATAGATCGTGCGCGGCGCCAGCGGCTCCTTGTCCTCCGGCTCGCGCACGGTGCGATCGGGACATGCGTGCTGGAGCAGCTCCGGGATGAGGCTCGGATGGTTCGGCAGCACGTGCATCACGACGACGACCGGCGCCGCGACCGAGGGCGGCAACTTCTTCAGGATCTCGAACAGAGGCTCGAGAGCACCGGCCGAACCGCCGATCGCGATGGCGTCGAGCATCGTCAGATCCTCTGGTAGATGCGCGCATCGGGCACGCACTCGGTGAACGCCGTGACCAGCGAGGTGAAACGCAGGCTCTCCTTGATCCCGAGACCGAGGAAGCCCTTGCGGCACAGCGAGTCGTGAAGCAGGCGCAGCGCGTGTTCCTGGAGCTGCTTCTCGAAGTAGATGAGGACGTTTCTGCAGGACGCGAGCTGGACCTCGGCGAACACGCTGTCGGTCGCGAGGCTGTGATCGGAGAACACGATCGCCTTCTTGAGCCGGCGATCCATCACGACACCGTCGTATGCCGCGGCGTAGTAGTCCGACAGTGACGCTCGGCCGCCGGCGGCGAGGTAGTTGCGCGAGAACTGCGCGAACCGCTCGGTGTCGTACACGCCCTCGGCCGCGACGCGCAGGCTGTCGGGGTTGATGTCGGTCGCGTAGATCATCGCGCGCTCGAGCAGGTCCTCCTCGTGGAGCAGGATCGCGAGCGAGTACGCCTCCTCGCCGGTCGCACAGCCGGCGACCCAGATCTTGAGCGATGCGTACGTCTGCAGGTACGGCACGACGACCTCGCGCAGCGCGCGGAAGTACGGCGGGTCGCGGAACATGTCGCTCACCTGGACGGTGAGGAACCTGAGCAGCTCCGCGAACATCGCCGGCTCGCGGAGCACGCGCTCCTGCAGGCGCGACAGCGTCTCGACCTTGAAGTGGACGAGCGCGTTCTGGAGCCGGCGCTTGAGCGAGGCCTCCGCGTACGACCGGAAGTCGTAGTGATAGACCCGGTAGATGCCATCGAGCAGCAGCTCGAGCTCGACGTCATCGGGCGCCATCATTTGCGGATCCAGACCCGCGCGAGCGACAGCAGCTTGTCGACGTCGAGCGGCTTTGCGATGTAGTCGTTGGCGCCCGCGTCGAGGCACTTCTCGCGGTCGTCGATCATGGCCTTCGCGGTCAGCGCGATGATCGGCAGCCGCGCGAACTGCGGGTCCGCGCGCAGCGCCTTCGTCGCCTCGATGCCGTCCATCTCCGGCATCATGATGTCCATCAGCACGAGGTCGACGTTCGGATTCGCGCGCAGCTGGTCGATCGCCTCGCGGCCGTTGCGCGCGATCACGACCTTCGCGCCCTTGGGCTCGAGCACGGCCGACAGCGCGAACACGTTCCGGACGTCGTCCTCGACGATCATGATGCGCTTGCCCTCGAACACCGCCTCGCGGTCGCGCGCGTCGCGGAGCATGCGCTGGCGCTCGGGCGGCAGGTCGGCCTCGACCTGGTGGAGGAACAGCGTCACCTCGTCGAGCAGGCGTTCGGGCGAGCGTGCGCCCTTGATGATGATCGACCGGCTGAACTTCTCGAGCTCGTGGACCTGGTCGGAGTTGAGCGAACGGCCGGTGTAGACGATCACCGGCGGGAAGCTGTACTTCTCGCCGTGGGAGATCTCCTCGAGTAGCTCGAGGCCGCTGCGGTCGGGGAGCGCGAGGTCGAGCACCATGCAGTCGAACGTCTGGCTCTCGAGCAGCTGCAGCGCCTCCGCCGACGTGCCGGCTGGGATCGTCTGCACGTCATCGGTCGAGAGCAGGCGCGCGGTGCTCTCGCGCAGCAGCGGGTCGTCCTCGACGACGAGCACGCGACGCAGCTTGTGCGTGAACTTCTGCTCGAGTTTCTTGATCGCCTCGACGAGCTGCTCGCGCTGGATCGGCTTGAGCGCGTAGCCGGCCGCGCCCATCTCGAGCGCGGTGCGCGTGTAGTCGTGCGCCGAGACGATGTGGACGGGCACGTGGCGCGTGCGTGCGTCGCGCTTCAGCACGTCGAGGACAGCGAGGCCAGAGCGATCGGGCAGCGAGACGTCGAGCACGATCGCGCTCGGTGCCATCTGCCTCGCGAGCGCGAGGGCATCCTCGGCCGTCGCCGCGACGACGGCCTGGAACTCGAGCTCGTGCGCGAGGTCGTAGAGCACGCGTGCGAACGCGACGTCGTCCTCGACGATCAGCAGCGCGCGCGACTCGGGCGTGAGGCTGTCGCGATCGTCGGTGAACGGGGCCGGGCGAGCCATCTGGACCGGCGGGGCCGCCGGGCGCGCGATCGTCGCGGGCCTCGCGGCGGGTGGAGGCGTCGAGCGAGCGGTCGCGACCTGCGCGGCCATCCGCAGTGGCAGCGTCAGCGTGAACGTGCTGCCGCGGCCGGGCGCGCTGTCGAGCCTCAGGTCGCCGCCGAGCCGTCGCGCGAGGTCGCGCGAGATCGACAGACCGAGCCCGGTGCCGCCGAACTTGCGCGTGCTCGCGCCGTCGGCCTGGCGGAACGCCTCGAAGATCAGCTCGTGCTGATCCGGCGCGATGCCGATGCCGGTGTCGCGCACCGCGAACGCGACGGAGTCGCCGTGCGCGGAGACGTCGAGCGTCACGCCGCCGCGCTCGGTGAACTTGAGAGCGTTCGATAGCAAGTTCTTCAGGATCTGCTGCAGGCGCGTCGAGTCCGACTCGACCGATTCCGGCGTGCCCGGCGCGAGCGACAGCACGAGCTCGAGGTGCTTCTGCTGGGCGATCGGCTGGAACGTCGCCGTCAGATCATCGAGCAGGCGGCCGAGCACGATCGGTTCGGGCCGCACCTCCAGCATGCCGGCCTCGATCTTCGACAGGTCGAGGATGTCGTTGATCAGCGTCAGGAGATCGTTGCCCGCCGAGTAGATCGTGCTCGCGAACTTCACCTGCTCCTCGTTGAGGTTCCCCTCGCGGTTGTCGGCGAGGAGCTTGGCCAGGATCAGCGAGCTGTTCAGCGGCGTGCGCAGCTCGTGGGACATGTTCGCGAGGAACTGCGATTTGTACTCGTTCGAACGCTGGAGCTCGCCGCCTGCACGCGCGAGCTCGTCGCGCTGGCGCTCGAGTGACTGGGACTGCTCCTCGAGCTGCACGTTGATCTGCTCGAGCTCGCTCTGCTGGTTCTCGAGCTGCGTCTGCGATAACTGCAGCGCCTTGCTCTGCTGCTCGAGCTCCTCGTTCGTGACACGCAGCTCCTCTTGCTGCGCCTGGAGCTCCTCGGCCTGGCGCTGCGTTTCCTCGAGCAGCTCCTCGAGGCGGCTGCGGTCGCGCGCGGAGCGAATCGCGAGCGCGATCGTCTCCGACATCCGGCCGAGCGCATCGAGCTCGACTGCATCGACCTCGTGGAGGAAGCCGAGCTCGACCACCGCTTGCACCTTGTCGTCGACGCTCGCGGGGAGGATCACGAGCTCGCGCGGCGCGGTCTGCCCGAGCGCCGAGCTGACCGGCAGGTAGTCGGTGGGCACCTTGGTCACGTGGACGAGGCGATTGTCGAGCGCAGCCTGACCCGCGAGGCCGTCGCCGAGCTTCAGTCTCTGCGTCGAGGCCGCCTTCGGATCGAGCGCGTGGCCCGCGACGCGGTGCAGCCCACCGGTCTCGGTGACGTAGACCGCACCGACCTGCGCGTTCATGTTCGGGACGACGCTCTTCAGGACGGTCTCGCCGAGCGACGCGAGCGCGAGGTCGCCTTGCAGGCGGCCCGCAAGATCGACCTGGGTGCGGCGGATCCAGCCCTCGTTCGCGACGGCGCGGAAGTCGCGAGACGCGAAGAAGCCGACAAGGAGCAGCACGAGCACGAGGACGCCGGCGCCGCCGAACGCGACATAGCTCGACCAGCGCACGGCCGACTCCCACTCGGTGCTGCGCGCGTCGAGGAGTCGCTGTTCGGTCGCGAGCATCGCCTGGATGCTGTCCCGGATCTCGGTCATGACGTCGCGGCCGCGCGCGGTGTTGACGAGATCGAACGCGGCTTGCGTGTTGCCGTTGCGGCGAAGCGTCACGCCTTCGGTCAGGAGCTCGAGCCGCTTGTGGGCGAGCGGCTCGATCCGTTCGAGATAGTGGAGGTGCTCGGCCGTGCCCGCGGTCAGCTTGCGAAGCTCGCTGAGGTCCGTTGCAATCGACGTCTCTGCGACCTCGTAGCTGTTGAGGTAACGCTCGTCGCCGGAGATCAGAAAGCTGCGCTGGCCTGCCTCGGCCTCCTTCAGCTGAAGCAGCAAGTCGCTCAGGACGCGCTGCACCGCGTTGGCGTGGTTGACCGCTTCGGCCGCCTCCGACCGTGCCGCCAGGGATCGATAGCTCAGCACCGTGATCGCGACGATCGCGACGAACGCGGCGAGGATGGCGATCGCCGACTTGGTCGGCAGGAGCGCGCGGGACCGGACGATGCGTTGCTGCGACGGCACTGGCAGCCGTGCCCATTGCGAACGCTGTGCCGTGGGCGCTCACCTGCGATCGAAGAGGTGCCGCACGGTTGGCGCGCGGGAGGCGCAGAACGCGCACGGTGTGCGAAATCGCTCGGGCGGGTCAGCGGACTTCTTCGAGGTCTGCGAGGACCGCGAGATCGCGCTTCGTGCCGAGCCGGCCGAATTCGTAGCGAAGGTCGTCGATCTCGCCGGCCGCCGTCGGATCGGCAGCGAGGGCAAGAATGCGAGCGCGCGCGGCGCGGGTGCGAATCGCCTCGAACTCGTCGTGGACGACCGCCTGAACGAGCGCCTCCTCGATCCTCGCGCGCGCCTGATCGAGCTTGCCGGCGCGCGCCTCGAGCTGAGCGAGGATCCGCTGCGCGATCGCGGCATCGAGCTGGTTGCCGAGCGAGCGGGCGAGGGCGAGCGACTTGTTCGCATGATCGAACGCGGCGCGCAGGTCGCCTCTGGCCGCCGCGATCCGTGCGCGGAACACGAGGCTCTCGCACAGCACGTAGCGATTGCCGGTCCGTTCGATCAGCGCGATCGCCTCGTCGAGCATGCGGTCTGCCTCGTCGAGCCGGCGCTGCTCGAGGTAGAGGCCGGCGAGGTTCGACGCCGCGAGGCCCGCACTCGATTGCGCGTCCATGCGCGCCGCGAGGTCGCGCGCTGCCTCGGTGGCCGCGATCGCGCGGTCGAGCTCGCCGAGCAGGCCGTGGACGACGCCGAGGTTGATGTTCGCGGTCAGCTGCATCTGCAGGTCGCGCAGCTCGATCCCGAGCTCGAGGTTGCGCTGGTTGCAGCGCAGCTGGTCGGAGAACCGGCACGCGCGCATGTACGTGCCGCCGAGCCGCGACAGCGCGTGAGCGAGCTCGCGGCGGTACTGCGTGCGCTCGAGGACGGCGACCGCGCGCTCGCAGTACGGGTGGCCTTCCTCGACGTGGCCGAGCAGGTAGCCCATCGTCCAGCCGAGGCCGGCCCACAGCTGCGCGGCAGTTCGCGGGTCCGCGTCGCTCCACGGTGCAAGGCGGCCACCGGGTGCGGCGATCGCGAGGCCCGCCTTGTAGCGCGCGATCGCGTTCGCAGTCATGCCTCGCTTCGCCGCGGCGGAGCCGAGCTTCTCGTACAGGCGCGCGCGAGCCGGGCCGTCTTCGTCGTCGGTCTCGTCGAGCGCGCGCTGATAGACCAGCTCGGCGGCGGCGTAGCCCTCGGTCTGCGCGAGCGCGTCGGCGAGCGCCTCCTCGAGCACGGGATCGGGGACCGTGACCAGCGCGACCGCCTTGCGCAGGGCCGCAGTCGCCTCGCCGTACGCGAACAGCTCCAGGCAGTCGAGGCCGGCCTGGCGATACGCGCTCGCCGCGCGCAGCGCATCGCCGGCGTGCTCGCGGTGGTGCGCGATCGCGAGCTGGCGCGATGCATCGTGCTCGACGCGCCTCTGATCGTCGAGCCAGCCGGCGATCGCCGCGTGCGCCTGGCGCCGCTCGCGGGCCGGGATGCGCGCGTACGCGACGTCGCGTACGAGGTTCGAGGCGAACTGATAGTAGTCGTCGTCGACGATCGTCGGCGCGGCAGGTGCGATGATGCCGGCGGCCTCGAGCTCGCCGAGCGCCGCGTCGAGCTGGGCCTCGCCGAGCGCGGGCACGAGGCGGGCGAGCGCGCGCCGCCAGAACCCGTGTCCGATCACCGCGGCGGCGATCGCGACCTGCGCGGCGCCGTCGGGAAGCTGATCGAGGTGGGCCTGGACGACCGCCTCGACCGTCGTCGGTAGCGTCGAGCTCGACGCGCGTGGCGACCCGGCCGCGAGATCGCGCGCGAGCTCCTCGATGAAGAACGGATTGCCCGCCGCGCGGAGCACGAGGTCGGCGATGTCGTCGTCGGAGGCGTCCGGCGCGATCGAGCGCGCCAGCAGGATCGCGCGCGTGTTGTCGAGCGGGCCGAGCCACACGGCAACGGCGCCTGCGGGTGGCGGCGCATCGTTGTCGGCGGCGCGGACGAACGTCACGATCGCGACCGGCACGTTGGCCAGCGCCGTCCGCAGGTGATCGAGCAGCGCGCGCGAGGTCGGATCCGCCCACTGGAGATCCTCGGCGATCACGACGACCGGCCTGTGCATCGCGCGCATCTCGAGCCAGCGGCGCGCGGCGATGTCACGGCGAGCGACGTCACCGATGCCGTCGGCCGTCGTCATGTCGTACCAGTCGCGGCTGCAGCTCTGGATGACCGACAGCGGCGCCGGTTCGCCGGCGGGCGAGGTCACCGCGATCAGCCAGTCGACCTCGCGGCGTGCGGCGATCGCGGCGACGATCGCCTTGCGCAGCCGGGTCTTGCCCGAGCCGGCCGTGCCGCGCACCTCGACGAACACCGGCTTGCGATCGTGGAACGCGCGCTCGACGTGGCGACAGATCGTCTGCACCTCGCTTCCGCGCAGCGACTCGTACGCGAGCTCACCGCCGCGCACCGGGCGCACGCCGGTCACGCGACGCTCGCCGCTCTCCGTCGTCGCGATCTCGAACCTCGCTGCGAGCTGGCGCGCGGTGACCTGGCTCGTCCAGACCTCGTTGTCGCGCGCGTCGTGCGCGAGGCTCGCCGCAGTCGATGCCGAGTCCGGCCCGGCGAGCTCGGTATCGGTCGGCCGCAGCAGGATGCGCGTCGTGTCGAGGCCGACCTTGCCGCCGAACTTGCCGACGAGCGCGAGCGCGGCGTGCGCGGCGCGGTCCGCATCATCGCCGGTCGAGCGCGACGCGCCGAACAGCGCGACGATCTCGCCGGGCGCGACGCGAATCGGTGTGCCGCCCGCGTCGACGACGATCCGCTCCGCCGCTTCGGTGTCGCGATGGCCGCGGTTCGCGTTCCACACAAGTGCGGTCGTCACGCGCAGCTCGGTGCGGCGCACGACCGGGATCGGTGTCGAGCTGTCCTGCGTCGAGATTCGATCGGCACGACTCGACCCGCGCAGGCCGAGTGACAACGGCGCGCCACGGGCGGCATGGGCGAACCCATCGGTGAACCGCTCGATCGTCGCCGCGCGCTGCGCCGGATCTGCCGCGAGGCCGCGCGCGAGCACGCGATCGAGTGCCGCACGCACCGCCGGCGTCGCGAACGCGCCCGGCAGCGCGGGATACGCGGGGGCGCGCTGCGCGAGCTTCAGCGCGAGCTCGATCGTCCGCGCGACGAACGGCGGCGCTCCGGCGATCAGCTCGTACGCGACGCACGCGACCGCATAGACGTCGACGCGATGATCGAACGTCTCGCCGCGCAGCACCTCGGGCGCGAGATAGGCCGGCGTGCCGACGACTTGCCGGCTGCGATCGTTCGCGATCGACGCGACGCCGAAGTCCGTCAGCACCGCGCGCCCCGCCGACAGGATGACGTTGTCGGGCTTGACGTCGCGATGGATCACGCCCGCTCGGTGCGCCGCCGACAGCGCCGAGCCGATCTGCATGACGATGTCGACGATCTGGGCGAGCTCGAACGGCTCCTCGCGTCCCGCATGGATCGCGGCGAGCCGCTCGCGCAGCGTGTGGCCGCGGACCAGCTCCATGGTCACGAACACGATCTCGTCGTCGATGCCGAGGTCGTGGACGCGGCACACGTTCGGATGCGAGACGCGGCGCGCGAGCCTGACCTCGCCCTTGAGCCGCCGCTGGAACTCGGCGTCGCGCGCGAGGTCGGGGCGGAGCACCTTCAGCGCGATATCCTCGTCGAGGTCGTCGTCGTGCGCGGCGTACACCGCGCCCATGCCGCCCTGACCGACGAGCTCCTTGATGTGATAGCGACCGGCGAGCAGCGTGCCTTCGGGCAGCTCCTCGAACGGCTCGAGCGCGGCGACGCTGCCGTCGGCCGCGACGATCTGCCCGGTACCCTCTGGACCCGCCTGGGGCGCGACGCTCTCGACATGGCTCTCGTTCGACGCCGCCGCGGTCGGCGCGAACACGCTGACGCGCGCCTTCTTCGGCGGTGGTGTCCCGGTCTCCGCGGGGCGACCGATCAGCGTCTCGTGCTGGTCGACTGGCGTGCCTTGCGCGAGCTGTTCGCGTGCCGCTTCGACCGCGGCGGCCGCCGCGGCATTGAGATCGAGCTCGGTCGGCTTGTCCGTGCGCGCAGCCTCGACCGCGGCTTTCGCTTGCGCTTCGAGATCGAGCTCGGTACGCGGCCCGGCC
>JABFXX010000592.1 GCA_013368795.1 Kofleriaceae bacterium | reverse complement strand
CATGCGCACCGGTCGTCGCAGCCGCATCCGGTCGTCGCATGCGCACCGGTCGTCGCAGCCGCATCCGGTCGTCGCATCCGCATCCGTCGTTGCAACCGGATTCGGTTCGGTGACCGGAATCTTGCGAGCGTGCTCGCCGCGATCTTGATTTCCGCGGATATCGATCTCGCGCACTCGACGCGAAGCAACTCCGCCTGCGGGTCGGCGGGCCGGCCGGCTCGTCGCTTTGCGCGTCGGTCGTGCCGAGCGCCAGGAGCTCAGCACTTGCTCGAACGCGACAGCTGCATCTGGTCGGGGCATCCCGATAGGCTTGTTGCAACGGCCGCGGGCTGATCGCTACGCTCGCACGTATGTGGAGACGAGCGGTCGGAGCGATCTGCTGCCTTGCGGGCTGTGGCGATAACCTCTCTGCGACTCCGGGGCTCGACGCGGCTCCGGCGGAGGACGCGGCGGATGCGCCGTTCGATCCATTCGCCGGCGTCTTTGACGATCCGTCGGATTTCCCGAACACAGACTGCACACCGGGTGCGCTGAACGGGTTCTCGTTCGCCGAGCAGTGGCCCTTGATGGGCCTCCGCACCGTGTTCGAGCCGGGGCTCGAGACCTACATCACGCAGGCCAATGGCACCGAGCGGAAGGTCCCGCACATCCTGACCGCCGACTATCTCTATTTCAGGAGCCAGCAGTTCCAGGGGACCCGGTGGTACCTGAACGCCGTGAACATCTGCAACGTCGATGCGGATGGCACGCTGCGCGGATACCAGGCGTTTTGCCGCGAGAACGTGCCCGACTGCCAAGCCTTCCCGTTCGCGGACAGGCCGCTTCGTCGGCTCCCCGGCGAGACGGAGGGCGAGCACCTGACCCTGATCGGGGAGACCGGCGCCACCTGGTCCGGCATGACGACCAACGTCCGGGTGGCCGGTGACGTGGCTTACCTGTCGCGGCTCGACGACGGGCTGCGCATCGTCTCGTTCGCGAACCCGACCGCGCCCGTCGAGGTCGGTCACCTCCGCGTGCCGGGCGACAACGCGAACGACTTGAAGATCGTCGAGGGCGATGACGGCCGGCGCTACGTGGTCACGGCATCCTCGCCATGCAACGTCATCGACGTCACGGATCCGACCCAGCCGTCCCTGGTCGCGCAGCTGCCGTTTCCAGCGCATACCCTGTTCGTCGAGGGGCAGACCGCGTATCTGGTCAGCGCCGCCGACGCGAAGGTCGACATCTGGGACCTGTCGCTACCGCGCGCGCCGGTCCGGCTCACGACCTGGGACGGGCCGGCATTCGCCGGCTGGCACGACCTCTACGTCGCCGGTGGGATCGCCTACCTCAGCGATTCGTTCGGCACGGGACTGCACGTCGTCGACTTCCGCGTGCCGACCGCGCCGATCTGGCTGGGAGGCGAGGACGATATGGACTTCGTGTACTGGCACTCGTCGTCGGTGACCACGGTGGGCGGCCGCACGATCGCGGTGCACGGTGATGAAGGCCCGGCGTCCGGCGTCCGGATCCTCGACGTGGACCCGACCGCGCCGACCTTTCTGAACACGCTCGGCTCGTGGCACGTGCACCCAGACCGTCCGGAGACCTCGATCCACAACGTGATGGCGATCGGCAATCGGGCATATCTCGCGCACTACCGCGACGGGGTGCGCGTACTCGACCTGAGCACGCCGTCGGCGCCGGTGCAGGTCGGTTACTACAACACGTGGATCCCCGGTTCCGGTGAGGCGAGCTTGTACGACGGTGCGTTCGGGATCGATCTCGACCCGGACCGCCGGCGGATCTACGTCGCCGATAGCGACCGCGGCTTCATGATCCTCGAGGGCGACACGACGATCTTCCCGCCGCCGTGACGTCTTCATCGGCGGCGATCACATGCGCTCTCGGCGGCTCGGTGTGAGGAGAACCCGAGGGCTTCGAGCTCACGGAGTGATCGTGATCCGGGCGCGGATGCGCGTCGACCCCGTTGCCACGAGCGACCAGCCCTCGACGCGGACGCCGCTGCGATCGAGCGTCGCCGCGAGCTGACTCTGGAACGTGGCGAGCGCGTCGCTCGGGCCCGAGATCTCGATCGCGATGTGTCCCGCGCCGCGCAGCCGGCCGATCGGCACGAGGCGCGGATCGAAGCGCATCTGGAGGCCGGGGATGGCGATGCCGAGCTCGACCTCGATCACGATCGGCTGGACGACGATCGGCCGCACCTCGACGACGGGCGGCGTGACCGTCACCGTGGTCTCGGTGCTCACCGTCGGCGGGCGCGGTGGCAGCGTCGCCGTCGAGTACATCGGGGGCTCGGTCGGCGTCGTCTCGGCGGTCCACGTCGACGGCGGCGCGGGACGCGTCGCGAACATCGGCGCCGCCGGGCCGCATCGCCAGCCGCGGCTCGGCCCGGCGCCGACGCGCATCAGGAGGCCACCCGAGGTGACGTCGCGGTCCTCGATGTCACCGCGCAGCCAGAACCCGGCGTCGATCACCGTGCCGCAGCCGACGTGGAGGCGCATGCCGAGCTCGGCGTGGGCGAGCCCGCGGATCTCGGAACCCTCGGGGCGCGAAAACCACGCGGGGCCCGCCTGGACCTGCACGTACGGCGCGGCTGGATCGAACGGCAGCGACAGGCGCGGACCGGTCATGACCGACCAGCTCGATCCGCTGTAGCCGTGCTGCTTCGAGAAGTCGCTGCGGCCGAACTGGAACCCGGCGCTCGTCTCGAGCGAGAGGACGCGGTTCGCGCGCAGGCCGAGCGTCGAGCCGAACCCGAGCGCGTTGCCGAGGTAGGCGTCGGCGGTGAACGAACGCCACGTGCTCGAGGACGGTGCCGGCTGGTCGACATTGCGCGGCTCGCGGATGTTCAGCTCGAAGCCGAATCGATAGCTGACGAGGAGGGCGGAGAGTGCGTCGTCGTCGAGGGTTCGCTCGTAGGCGACTTCGAGGGCGGTGCCGATCGCGTTGTTGTCGTCGACGAACGCGCCGACCTCGCGTGCGAGCGAGACGCGCGCGAGCGGGGCGTCGGAGCCGAGCGAGCTCGGGCGCAGTGCCCAGCCCGCGCCGGCGCCGAGCGTCCACGCCTTGCGTCCGACCTCGTCGCCGAACAGGCGGTACTTGAGGAGGCCGAGGAAGTGCTGGTTGAGCGCGCCCTCGGCCATCGCCAGCATCGAGGGCGCGATGCCCATCAGCTCGTAGCGCCCGGCGAGCGAGAGGCTTCGCGTCAGCGCGTAGCTCGCCTCGACGCCGAGCGCGTGTGCGCCGCCCGAGACGCGGTCGCTGCCGAACACCGGGCCCGACGTCCAGTCGATGCCGAACTGCAGCTGCGGGCCGTCGTGGATGACCGAGGGGCGGCATCCGATCGGGCCACCCTCGCGGACATCGAGCTCGCCAGGCCCGCACTCGTGCAGGCCGCGCAGGTCGTCGAGCGAGACGCCGCGAGGCCAGCCGTCGTCGTCGACGGGGGACCAGCTGTCGGCGGGGGACCAGGTCTGGGCCGCCGCGGGACCGGCGGCAGCGAGGGCGAGACAGACGACAGCAAGGCGCACGCGGCCCCGTCGAGCAATTGCCGTGCCGCCAGTCATCGCGCGACGTTAGCATCGGCGGCGGCGTCAATTGGACTTCACACCCGGGCGTCAGTCGCACGGCCGAAATGAATGTTCCCGTAGGCGCTGGGTCGCGCGTCCAATGGACCTGGCTCGACAACCGTGGCGGCGTGCTTCACCTTTCTCGCCCCATGGCCCAGGAAGGTCTCGACGATCGGTGCAAGAGCTTCGAGGTCGCCGAAGCAGGACGCCGCGCGATGCGCGGGCTGCCGCTGCTCGCACGCCTCGACGGTCGCGCGTTCCATACCTTCACGCGCGACATGCGCCGGCCCTACGAGCCCGGCATGTCGACCGCGATGATCGAGACCACCCGCTATCTCGTCCAGGAGATGACGGCGCTCGTCGGCTACACGCAGAGCGACGAGATCACGCTCGCCTGGTACGAGCCGTCGCAGTCGCCGAACGACTACGCGTTCGACGGGCGCTACCAGAAGCTCGCATCGGTGCTCGCAGGCATGGCGTCGGCGAAGTTCATGAAGCTCGTGCTCGAGCACCTGCCGAGCAAGGCGAACGAGACGCCGCACTTCGACTGCCGCGTGTGGCAGGTGCCGACGCTGCAGGACGCGCTCGACGTGTTCGTGTGGCGCGAGGACGACGCGACGAAGAACAGCATCACGATGGCTGCCGGCGCGTACTACTCCGACGCCGAGCTCGACGGCAAACGCTCCGCCGACAAGCAGGAGCTGCTGTGGCAGAAGGGCGTCAACTGGAACGACTTCCCTGCCTTCTTCAAGCGCGGCACCTACGTGCAGCGTCGCGCGTTCGAGGTGGAGCTCTCCGACGAGGATCGCGCGCGCATCCCGGAGGCGCACCGTCCGCCGCCGGGGGCCAAGTTCAAGCGCAACAAGGTCGTCGAGCTCGAGCTGCCGCCGATCCGCAGGATCGCGAACGCCGCCGCGGTCTTGTTCGAGCGCGCCGACCCGGTCCCGCGATGATCGAGCTCGTGATCTTCAGCGGCCTGCAGGCATCGGGGAAGTCGTCGTTCTTCCGCGAGCGCTTCGCAGCGACGCACGAGCACGTGTCCAAGGATGCGTGGCCAAACGCGCGCAAGCGGGAGGCGCGGCAGCGGCGCCTTGTCGACGAGCATCTGCGCGCGGGGCGGTCGGTCGTCGTCGACAACACGAACCCGACGGCGGACGAGCGCGTGCCGCTCGTCGCGATCGCGAAGGCCGCGGGTGCGAGGGTCGCGAGCTACTCGTTCATCGTCAGCGTCGACGAGGCGGTGCGGCGCAATGCGACGCGTGAGGGCAGGGCGAAGATCGAGAACGTCGGCATCTACGCGGTCGCGAAGCGGCTGGTCGTGCCGTGCGCGGCGGAGGGCTTCGACGAGCTGTTCGAGGTCCGCGCGATCGATGGCGCGTTCGTGGTTAGCCACGCGCAAATCGGTTAGAGATTCACGGCTGGGCTCAGGTCGTGCGGCGGACGAGTGCGCGAAGTGCGAGCGCGACGACGATGACGCCGACACCGACGAGCCAGATCCGTGGCTCGACCCACCATGCGAGGCCGGCACACGCGACGAGGCCGGCGATCGGCACGATGCGCGGGAACCGCCGCTCGTCGGCGGGCTGGCGGAGTGCACACGCATTCGCGATCGCGTAGTAGACGAGCACCGCGAACGCGCTGAACGACCACGTCGTCTTCACGCTGCCGATCAGCGCGAGCGCCGCGATCACGGCGCCGGTGGCCAGAACCGCTCGGCGCGGCGAGCCGCGATCGACGTGGGCGAGGGTCGCCGGCAGATCGCCGCGGCGCGCCATCGCGAGCACGACCCGCGAGATGCCGAGGACGAGGTTCAGGATCACACCGAGCATCGCGGTGATCGCGGCGATCGCGACGACGTAGCGCAGCGGCGACGACAGCGACGCACCGATCACCTCGAGCGGCGCCGGACCTGCGAGGCCCGCCGCACCGGCGACACCGACGGCGACGGCCGTGACCGACACGTAGAGGACGAGTGCGATCGCGAGCGCGAGCACGATCGCGCGCGGGATCGTCTTGCGCGGCTCGCGGACTTCCTCGCCGAGCGTCGCGATGCGGCCGTAGCCGGTGTACGCGACGAACATCAGCGCGGTGGCGCGGAGGAGCGACCTTCCATCGAACGCCGCGTCGCCGAGGGCGAGGTTGGTAGCGTCGACGTGCGGCAGGCCGACGACGACGAACGCGACAAGTCCGACGATGGTGATCGCGATGATCGCGGCATTGACTCGCGACGAGCGCGAGATCCCGCCGGCGACGAGCAGCGTCAGCGTCACGACGATCGCGACGGCGAGCCCGATCTGTGCCGACCGCGAGCTCACGCCGGCGAGTGCGAGCGCATACGCGGCACAGCCGAGAGCCGCCGTCGCAGCCGATGCGGTCTTCGCGGCGACGAACGTGACGCCCGCAACGAAGCCGACCGTCGGCGTCGCGTAGTGGTAGCCGTACTCGTACGTGCCGCCGCTGACCGGATGTGCGGCCGCGAGCGGCGCGCTCGACAGGCCATTGCACGCGGCGACGCCGGCGGCGAGCGCGACGGCGACGAGGACCCACGGCCCGGCGATACCGGCCGCTGCACCGACGCTGACGAAGATGCCGGTGCCGATGATCGAGCCCAGACCCATCAGCGTCGCGCCCGGCGTGCC
>JABFXX010000650.1 GCA_013368795.1 Kofleriaceae bacterium | reverse complement strand
GGCGACGAGGCGATCGCAGTTGTTCGTCTTCTTGAAGTTCTCGATGTCGGCCATGACCTGGTTCGCCAGGTCCATCTTCGACGTGCCCTTCTTGAGGTTCGGGCCGTTGAGCTTCTTCACGAAGGCCTGCTCGAAGACGGCGGGCATCGGCTTGATCGCCTCGAGCTCGGGCTTGAGCTGATCGAGGAGGCGCGTGTCGAGCACGCCGGCCTTGACGGCCGCCTGGTACGCGTTCTCGGGGAAGATGTCCCAGCCGCCGAACACGATGTCATCGAGGTTCGTGAGCGAGACGTAGTCCTTGATGGCAGGCGAGTTGTTGTCCGTGCGCTTGCCGATGCGAATGTGACCGAGCTGCGTGAGCGAGCCGATGGGCTTTCCGAGCCCGCGGCGAATCGCCTGCACGCCCGCGATGAACGTCGTGGCGACCGCGCCCATGCCGGGAAGCAGGATGCCGAGCTTGCCTTCGGCCGGCTTGACGCCGACGCCTTTCTTGAGAGCCATGGGACGGAAATTGCCCCACCGCTCGACGAGGCGCAAGCCTTACCGGGACCAGCTGAAGAAGAACGGAATGGGAATCTGTAGACCGAAGATCAGCTCGCCGCCGGTGTTTGCCACATAGCGTGCGCGCAGGAGCGCAACTGCACAGCGAACCGACAGCTGACCGCCGACCGCGGTGTCGTCAACGTATACAGCCGGACCCATTCCGACATCGATCGGCCACGCGCTGGCGAGGAATCGATAGTTGAGCTCGGCAGAAAATGCGCCGGGCGCGACGGTGCGTACGCCATCACCCCATTGCGCGAACGCGAAGCCGAACGTCACGCCCCAGTTCTCCGCGGCGAGCAAGTTGCGGCCGCCGCGGTTCGACGTGCGCTCGACGCGGATGTCCATGCCGACCTCGCCGGAGCCGTCATTGCCCGGGTTGAAGCGGCCGATGCCGCCGCCGACGTAGGGCGCCGGGATCACCGCGATCGTCGTCGCGCCGGGCTCGCCGGGCAGCTCGATCTTCGACGGATCGCCGTTCTCGATCGCCGGTGGCGTCGAGAGATCGATGGTGCCCGGCGCGTTGAGCGTCGAGCGGTGCGCGTAGTCGTTGCACGCCGCGAGCGCGAGCAAGCAGACGAGCGCGCGCGTCATCGCTGCACCATCGGGAACGTCCACTCGCCTTGCGCGCCCGCGATGTCGTACGCGAGATGGAGCTCGGCGACGTTCTTGCCGGCATTCCACACCGCGTTGTTGTCGAACCGGATCGGCCACCACGCGTAGACGAGCGAGTGACCGGGCAGATCCTGCGGTGGCGGAACGTCGACCGCGATCGTCGTGCCGCCCGCGAACGCGAGCTTTGCGCCGGTGAACCGCACCGCGCAGTCGCCGCGGCTCTTCAGCATGAGCTGCACGCCGATGCCTTCCTTGCCCGAGCGACGCACGATCGGCCGCGCGATCACGCAACCGACCTCGCTCTGCTTGACGCTGTCGACGAGCTGCCACCTCGGCCGCTCCGCAGGATATGGAGGCCGAACCACGACGCAGCCGGCGAGCCCGGCCGCGACGAGCCCGATGACGACGACGCGCACGGTCATGCAACGTTGCGCGGGGGAGCTGCTTACAGTCGGGTTATCCTGGTGGCGATGGAAGACAGGCTCGCGGAGCTGCGCAGTCGGATCGCCTTGCTCGCTGCGGTCGATCGCTCGCTTGGGGTGTTTGGTGCAGACGCGCATCGCTACCAGCTCGCACAGCCACTGACCCGCGACGAGCTCGCGAGACTCGAGCATGCGCTCGGTGTCGCGCTTCCCGATGACGTCCGCGCGTTCCTCCAGCACGTCGGCTCGAGCGGCGCCGGTCCGTACTACGGCCTCTTGCGCCTCGGCGAGCGGCCGGTGCACGCCGACGAGGACGAATCGATCGACGAGGATCTCGACGAGGATTTCGCGGACGAGGACGACGCGCCGCACCACGTGTGGGACGCGGTCGGTGACGACGACGACGAGGACGACGACGAGGAGGACGAGGACGAGGACGACGACACGTTCGAGCGCACCGAGGACGACGTTGGACGCGTGTCGCTCGACGGCACGCTCGCGCTTGCCGATCAGGGGTGCGGCATGACGTCGCTGCTCTACGTCCAGGGCCCGCATCGCGGCGAGGTCTGGGCCGACACGTCGGGACGCGGTCACCTGGTCGCCGAGTCGCCGAGCTTTCTCGCCTGGTACGAGAGCTGGATCGAGCGCGCGCTCGTCGAGTGGGCGGAGCGCGCCGCGCCGCGGATCGCACTCGAAGGTCCCGACGCGCCCGAGGAGCTCGAGGCGCTGTCGATCGTGTTCGACATCCTCGCGCGCCGCACGCGACCGACGGCCGACGACCTGACGACGCTCGGCTACCTGCACCTGCGCGAGCGCCGCTACGGCGATGCCGACGCCGCGTTCGTCGCCGCGTCGACGGGGACGAGCACGTCGGATCTCTCCGAGGCCGAGCGCACGGCGCGCCTGCACCGCGATCGCGCGAGGGTCGAGTACGTGCGCGGCAATCACCTGCGCGCGATCGATCTCGCGAACAAGGGCCTCCACCTCGGCCACATCTGGTACTCGACGACAGAGGAGCTGCGCGGCGTGCTCGAAGACGCGCTGCACGCGGCCGGCCGCGTCGACGACGCGCTCGCGATCCTCGATCAGCGCGCGTCGGAGGCGTACTTCGACTTCAACCTCCACCACCGGCTCGCGAACGAACGCCTCGCGCGCGGCGACGTCAGCGGTGCGAGCGCCGCACTCGAACGTGCCGCGCACATGACGAACATCGCCGGTCCCGGCGCGACGTTCGAGGATCGCGTCGCGCGCAGCTTCGGCCCGATCATCGAGTCACTGCGCGCGGGCGGCCGCCTGCGCGATGCCGACACGCTGCAGAATCGCGTCGAGCTGCTGCTCCACGCTAACTAGAAGAGCGGCTTCAGCGCGGCCGGATCGTTCGTCATGATCCCGTCGGCGCCGAGCTCGAGCAGGCGCTTGGCCTCGTCGACGTCGTCGATCGTCCAGAAGTCGACGCGCAGGCCGAGGCTGTGGCACTTCGCGATGAACGGCTTGCGATCGAACCGCAGCGGGCCCTGGTGCGTCGGGATCTGCGCGGCGTTGCCGGTGAACGGCAGCTGGCGCCACAGCACCGCGGGCAGCGCGAACAGCGAGCCGACCTCGCCTTGCGATAGCGCGGTGTCGCCGGCGTAACCCGCGCGACGGACGGCGACCGCCGTCGACGTCTGGAAGCTCGCGAGCGTCACGCGCTCCTCGGCGCCGAGCTTGCGCAAGAGCTCGAGCATCGGCGCGACCGAGCTGCCGCCCTTGAGATCGACGTTGATCGCGACGTCGGGGAACGTGCGCAGCACGTGCTCGAACAGCGGCGCCGAGATGCCCTTGCCGGCAAACGGCCGCGCGCCGCTCGCGTCGATGAAGCCCCAGCCCGTGTCGAGGCGCTGCGCCTCGGCGAGCGTCAGCGTGCTCCACACGAGCGGCGAGCCGGCCGTGCGCAGCGCGGTGTCGTCGTGCGCGACGATGAAATGGCCGTCGCTCGTGAGATGGACGTCCATCTCGAGCGCATCGACGCCGATCTCCATCGCACGCTCGAACGCGACCATCGTGTTCTCGGGTCGCTCGGCGGACGCGCCGCGATGTGCGTAGAGGCGGCGCGGAAACACTCAGGTCTCTTCTTCGAGCTTCAGCGCCTGCGCCGGGACCGGCGGCGGGCGAGGGTCGGAGACCTGCACGACCTCGACGGAGTACTTGATGTCCTTCTCGGCGAGCGGGTGAACGAGCCGCACCTCGACGTCGTCACCCGTGACCTTCTCGATCTGGATGATGACGTTCATCTTCGCCTTGTCGTCGCTCGCGGCGACGAGCTTCTCGCCGGGCGTCATCTTGGCATCTTTGGGAAAATCCTCGCGCTTCATCACCTTCCTGGGGTGGAGCGCGGGGTTACCGAACGCATCCTTGGCCTTGAGTACGCCGTCACGCTTCGCGCCCTTGTCGAGGCCCTCGATCACCTTCTCCAGCGCCGGCAGGAGCTTGCCGCTGCCCTGGATGAACTCGACGGTGCTCTTCTCTAGCTGCTGACCTCCGGCGACGGAGAGATCGACTTTCAGCGTAACGCGACGGCCTTTCTCGATCTTCACGCTGCGACGTTAACGCGAACGTGTGGTCGACCGCGACAGCGCCGCCACGTCTTCTAAACGTCCGTTCACACCGAGGCGATCAACGTACCGATCTGTCGGGCACTTGCGATTTATTGACGGCTGGCACGCCGGTCGCAGAAAGTCCTCACCGTTGCCATGGTCCGCTTTGTAGTTGCTCTCCTGCTCGTCGCCGCCAGCGCGGCCGGCTGTCATTCGGCGAAGACCCCCGAGCTTCGCGTGCTCGGCGTCAACAACACCGCCGACAGCCACGTCTTCGTCCAGGTCACAAACCCCGCTGCAAAGCCGATGCGGCTCACGCGGCTCGAATACACGTTCGCCAGCGCCGCGAGTGGCACGACGGTCGCCGAAGGCGAGCTCGCGCTGGCTCGCGAGGTCCCTGCGGGCGCCGCTGTCATTGTCGACATTCCGCTCGAAGCGGAGGCCACCGAAACGCTGACGCTGCAAGGTAAGCTCACCGCCGAGCTGGACGACCTCGTGCGCAGCTTCAAGGTGTCCGCCCAGATCCAACCACACTGAACCTTGACCCTCCGGCGGGAGCGCGGCTGACTAGTGGGTGCCGTCAGGAGGCACCATGAAACTCCGCTGGTTACTCGTCGCATTCGCCTGCTTCACAGCCGCTACGGCTTCGCCCGCGCTCGCGAGCAAGAAGTACGGCAAGCAGGTCCGCTACGCCGGTATCCACCCGATCTCGAAGGGTGAGGGCGGTGGCATCTGCCATATCGAAGGCCCTCACGTTCACATCTACCCGGCCAACAAGCTCGAGTACCGGGTCTACGCCGACAACAACGTCTTCGTCGGTGACCCGGTCGCCTACGGCTGGGACGGCCCGAAGTACGCGTACAAGGGCAATCACCCGATCCAGGTCAACGCGATCGTCGACGTCGGCGCCGAGCCGTTCGTCCACTACTGCTACATCGACGGGCCGCACTTCCACTACTTCGAGCCGGAAGGTCAGCCCGACTTCAAGGTCGTCGGCGACGCGTACTTCTACGTGGGCGAGCCGGCGCCTGCGTACATCGAGGCACGTCCCGCGTACGTCGCGATCAACGCTACGTACAGGCCGCTCGTCTACACCCGCCCGGTGATCGAGGTCGAGCCGCCGTCGGGCTGGATCGGCGCGCGCGTCGACCTGTTCCCGGTCGCAATCGAGGCGTCGGCGCCCGTCGTGGTCGCTCCGCGTCCACGTCCTGCCGTGGTCACCGGCGGCGTGAACGTCGACGTCCACATCCCGGTTCCGACCATCTCGGTCGGTGTCGGCGTTGGCGTCGGTGGCGGCGTCATCGTCCACGATCGCGGCCGCGGTCGCGGCAAGTTCAAGGGCAAGAAGTGGAAGCGTCACTGATGAGACCTGTCATCGCCATCTCGCTCGCGCTCGCGGTTCTCGGCGCGTGCAGCAAAGAAAAGAAGGGCGCGTCGTCGCGCGACGGCGTCGTTGCCGCGTGGAAGAAGGGCGGCCTCGAGCCGTCACCGATGACCGCGGCGAAGACAAACATCGGCAAGGACTGCGCGAGCGGCACGGTCAACAAGATCGACGTCCTCGTGTGCACGTTCCCGAACGCGAAGGACGCGAAGGACGCCGAGGACAAGGGCCTCGAGTGGGTCGGTGACAACACCGGCGCCTCGAAGGCGCAGGGCGAGATGCTGATCGTCGTCGCCGATCGCCGCAAGGCCGATCCGAGCGGGCGGACGATCAACCAGCTGATCACGCTGCCGGCGAAGTAGCTCCTCGACGTGCGGCGACGCTGGCGCATGTCGCGTCTGGCCCGCCCGGAGTTGCCGCCGACGGCGACGGACATTCGAAAGTCGCCGCCCGTGCGCCTCGATCGGCAGACGTGCACGTGGCTACGGACAGCGCGTCTCGTCGGGGCCGAGCTGTGCGCTTGGCTCCGGCGTGATCAGCGTTCGCATGCGCACGTCATCGAAGTCGACGTCGCAGTCGTGCGCGTAGAGGCCGACGAGCTTGCCGTCCGAGCCCGGCTTCGTCGCGGTCAGCGGCACGCCGTCGACGATCTGGAACGCGAGGTCGATGCCGACGACTCGA
>JABFXX010000711.1 GCA_013368795.1 Kofleriaceae bacterium | reverse complement strand
GATGCGTCCGGCGACGCAGCGTCCCGCCGACTCCACCCCGCAGCCGCTCGCGGCCGCCGGTGGCATGGGCGCCGGCCTCGCCGTCGGTCGCCCGCAGCCGGCGAGCGTGCCGCCCGGTCTCGATCAGGGCATGGGCGGATACCAGCCGCCGGCCGCGACGCCGGCCTACGGCCAGTCCTACGGCACACCGCCGCACCAGCCCGCGCAGTCGGGCCACGTCGCGGCACCGATGGGCAGCGACCCCGCCGTCAACGGTCTCGCCCAGCCCGCCGCCAACCCCGAGGTCCAGCGCACCGTGCTCGGCGTGCAGGCGCCGGTCGGGCTCGGCAACTACGGCAGCGGCGGACAGGCCGCCTATCGCCCGTCGCAACAGCACCCGGTCGCAAACCCGGCTGCGATGCAGAACCCGCAGATGCAGATGGGCGGCTACGGCTATCCGCAGTCGTCGCAGCAGGGCTATCCGCAGCAGCAGGGCTACCCGCAGCAGCAGGGCTACCCGCAGCAGCCGTACGGCCAGCCGCAGTACCCGGGCTACATGAGCCCGTACCCGACGGGGCCGATGGGCGCCGCCACCCCCGTCGACCAGATGGGCGGCATGGGGCTCCCCGCCGAGGGCAAGAAGTCGACGCTCGTGCGCGACATCGCGATCGGCGTCGGTATCGCCGCGCTCGTGCTCGTCGGCTTCCTCGTCGTGAAGATGGTCGTGCTCGACAAGGACTCGGGCTCCGGTTCGGGCAACGGCTCGGCCGCGACGTCGAAGTACGCGACCGTGAAGCTCAGCATGCCGCCGGGCATGACGGCCGAGATGATCGTCGACGACAAGCGCGTCGCGACCGTCGAGAACGACAAGTCCCTCGGCATTGCACCGGGCCTGCGCCACATCAAGCTCGTCGGCACCAACGGCCTGTCGTGCGACGACCCGAAGGTGAAGCTCGAGGCCGGCAAGACGACGACGCTCGAGTGCGGCTTCGGCGTGACGCCGGGAACCACGCCGGGCTCGGCGAGCGCAGGCTCGGCAGCGGCGACCACCAACACCGGCACGACGCCACCCACTGCGCCGGCGACCGAGACCGGCAGCGCGGCACCTGCGACGACGGGCACGACGCCCGCCGCCGGCATCACGCCGCCGACCGGCACCGGCAGCGCGGCGACGCCGCAGGTCGCGACGACCGATTCGAAGACCACGACCAAGGCCACCGAGACCAAGGCAGCCGACACGAAGGCCGCCGAGACCAAGGCCGCCGAGACCAAGACCGCCGAGACCAAGGCCACCGAGACCAAGGCCAAGGCGACCGAATCGAAGACGACCAAGGTCAGCGAGTCCAAGTCTTCGACCAAGAGCTCGGAGTCGAAGTCGAGCACGAAGGTCTCGACGAGCGACACCAAGCTCAGCGAGGCGAAGGCGCCCGACTCGAAGGCGACCGACAAATCCGGCGCGGGAGATCCGACGAAGGGCTACCTGCAGGTGTTCAGCAAGCCGGCCGCGAAGATCCTCGTCGACGGCGTCGACACCAACATGAAGACCCCGATCTCGGGTCACGCGCTGGCGCTCACGCCGGGCAAGCACAAGATCACGTTCGTCATCGGCGACGACCGCTTCACCTATCCCGTGGTGATCAAGGCGGGCTCGACCGAGAACATGAGCAAGGACCTCCAGTAGGTCTCGCGGCCGTTCGCGGCCACGAGGTCCCGCGTTCGCCGTTGCCGTTCGGGGCGGCGAGATGGCGAAATAGGTCCGACGAATTCTTGCGCATGTTGTGCAACGACGTCCGAACACCGGACGTTGTGGACGTCCGGCGATCGGGTGATCGCCGAGTTAGACGATCGAAAGCCCTGACACGGGTGTCAGGGCAGGGCGCCGCTGAGCTCGACGCGGCGTAGACGCCGCGCCTACTCTTGGCGCTGCTTGGTCTCGTGGTCCTCGAGCTCGTGCAGCTTGGACTCGAGCTCGGCGATGCGATCGGCGAGAGCCTTCACGTCCTTGTTCACCGCAGACCACGGGTTGATCGAGTGCTGGATGCCCTCGACGACGCCGCGCACGCGCGTGTCGACCTGCTTCTGCCACTCCTCGAGCCGATGCTTGGAGTGTTCGACCCATTCGCGTAGCGCGGCGAGGCTTCTCTTCTTCTCGGCAGCCTCGCCTTGCTCCGCAGACTCGGGCTCGACGGCCGGCGGCGCGGCGTTGGGATCGCCGTTGCCCTCCGTCTCTTCGTCCTTGCGCTTGCCGGGCAAGATGCTCTGCACGCGACGCTGGGCTTCGGCGAACCATTCGCCACCGCTCTGGATGATGTTGCGCATCGCGCCGAGCGGCAGGAAGGATCGTTGCTTCTTCTCTTCTTCGAAGATGATCTGCGCGAGGGTGACCGTGGTCAGGTCCTCTTTGGTCTTGTTGTCGACGATTTTTACGTCGTCGCCATTGCGGATCATCTCACTGATCTGGTCGAGCGTTACGTACCGGCTGTGCTCCGTGTCGTAGAGCTTCCGGTTGGCGTAGCGCTTGATGATCCGTGTTTCGGGCATTGGGCGCTCCTCAATGATTCCAAAGTTATCACGCACCGCGCCATGCGGGTCAACGTGTCACAATGAAAGGGTGGGGCCTGACCTCATCATTGCGCGTCTGAAGGCGATCCGCGATGTGCGGATGCGGGTCCTCACGCTCGTCAGTGCGCTGGGTGAAGGTGAGGCCTCGGCCTGGGTCGAGGCGCTCGCAGCGATCGTCGCACGGGCCAAGCTGGTCGATGATGCCGACGCGCTCGAAGCGCTCGAATGTCTCACCCATGCGGCCCGGGATTCAGCGTTGCCCTATGCGACCCGTCAGAGCCTGTACGAGGCCGCGATGGCCCGGAACCTGCCCGCGATCGCCCGGCTGTTCCTGGTCGCGTCCCCACAGGGAGAGATCCCCCAGCAGCTGAAGAAGCAGCTCGGTCCCGAGCGGCCGCTCCGACCGACCGATCGGCCGCTGACCCTGGGCGAGCGCAAGGCGCTGGCGCGCACGCACCGGCGCGATCAGCTGCTGCTCATGATCCGCGATCCGCACCCGATGGTCGTCGCGATCCTGCTCGACAACCCGCACGTGGTCGAGGGCGACGTCGTGAAGATGGCGGCGGCGAGACCGGCGGTGCCGGAGTCGCTCGCATTGATCGCGGCGAACGCGCGATGGAGCGTGCGGCACCCGGTGAAGCGCGCACTCGTGCTGAACCCGTCGACGCCGCTCGCCGACGCGATCCGGATCGCGACGACGCTGCGCGCGCAGGATCTCACCGAGCTGGTGAATGATGCGTCGCTACCGGAGCTCTTACGCAAGCACGCGCACGACGTGCTCGCGGATCTCCAATCGAGAGCGCGGGCTTAGCCTTCGACTTTGTTCTTCTTGCGGCGGACGACGACTTCTTCCCACTCCTCGTCGTCCTTGTCGCCGGCCTTGAGCTCTTTCGCCTTGCTGCCGGCCTCGAGCTCCTTCTTCGACGACGACGACGTCGACTCGATCTCCTTGTCGTCGGTCGAACTGGCTTTCTTGAAATTCTTGATGCTCCGCCCCAGCGCGTCGCCGATGCCCGGCAGCTTGTTGGCGCCGAACACGACGAGAACGATGAGGAGGATCACGATCAGCTCGCCCATTCCGGGCATGGCAGGCTCCTTTGGCTGGGGCTCAATGTAGCACTGAAAACTTGGAGGGCGCGCGCCTTTACACCTATGTTCGGCTTCATGCGCGCACTGGCCATCGTGGCCCTGTCAGCGACGGCGGTATACGCCCAACCGTCGGTGACTGCAGGCCCGCAGAGTGCTCCACCGACTGCTGCGACAAATGGTCCCACGCTCGCGCAGGACGCGGACGCCCGCCGGATCATTCGCGGGTGCGCGGTCGGTGAAGTTTGCGGTCGTCCGTCCGATCTGCTCCGCGAGTTCGAAGTAGAGGCATTTCCTCCTCCGGGCGGAAATCCGTGGATCGACGAGCGAGTCGCGACGAGCAAGCTCGAGGCGCCGCGCTTCAAAAAGGTTACGAGACCGAGCGAGCTTCGGCCCGACCAGAAGTGGCTCGACAAGCTCGAGATGCCCGACCTGCCGGTGACGTGGACTCCGCGGCTGATCGAGTACTTGCTCTTCTATAAGGACGATCCGCGCGGCCGCTCGATCATGGCAGCGTGGCTCGAGGCCCAGGGGCGCTACCGCGAGATGATCGTCGCGACGCTCCGCAAGGCGAAGCTGCCGACCGATCTGCTCTACGTCTCGATGATCGAGTCGAGCTACGACACCGACACGCTGTCGTCGGCCGGCGCGCTCGGCCTCTGGCAGTTCATGCGCGACGGCGGCCGGATCTACGGCCTGCGCCAGGACCGCTGGGTCGACGAGCGCAAGGATCCGCTGCGCTCGACGATGGCGGTCGTCGATTACTGGGCCGACCTCTATCAGCGCTTCGGCGACTGGGCGACCGCGATGGCCGCATACAACGCCGGCTACGGCGCGATGCTGCGCTCGATCGCTCGCTACAACACGAACGACTACTACCAGCTCTGCGAGTACGAGAACGGCCTGCCGTGGGAGGCATGCCTTTACTCGCCCAAGGTGCTCGCGACGGCGATCGTCGGCCACAACCGCGCGGTGTTCGGCTTCGACAAGATCAAGGAAGACAAGCCCGAGGTGTGGGACGAGGTCGCGGTGCCGACGTCGATCCCGGTGTCGGTGATCGCGCGCGCGTCGGGCGCGACGGAGGCGGACATCAAGCGGATGAACCCGCAGCTGCGGCGCGATCGCACGCCGCCGGGCGAGGCGGGCTATGTCGTGCGCGTGCCGCGCGGCGCGAAGGCCGACTTCCAGCGCCGGCTCGTCGATCTGCAGACCGACTGGGACGGCTACGACGCCTACGTGATGGCGCACGGCGAGCGTCTCGAGGATGTCGCGACGACGTACGGCATCTCGCTCAATGCGCTGCGCAAGCTGAACGGCATCGGCAGGGAGAGCGAGCTCGAGGGCGGCTGCGTGCTCGTCGTGCCGCGGATCACCGCCGAGGCGCGCGAGAAGAACAAAGCGAAGGCGAAAGCCAAGCTGATGGCGTCGGGTGTCGATCACAAGGAAGGCGACACCCTGATCGTTCCCGTTCCCGACAAGGACTTCGAGATCGCGGGCAAGCGGCGCGTGTTCTATCGCGTCGTCAGCGGCGATTCCGTGACGAGTGTCGCAAAGGCGTTCGACGTCAAGGTGCGCGAGATGATCGCGTGGAACGGCCTCGACGACGATGCGAAGATTCATCCTCGCATGGTGCTCGTCGCATACGTCGATGCGGACTTCGACGCCGAGAAGCACGACATCGCGCTGCTCGACGAGACGCAGCTCGAGGTCGTGACGCGCGGCTCGGACGCGCATCTCGATCTCGCCGAGGAGCGCACCGGCCGCGTTCGCACCGAGTACATCTCCAAGGGAGACGAGAAGCTCGACGCGGTCGCGAAGCGGTTCGGCATGGGCTCGCACGACCTCGCCCGCATCAACCGCATCTCGTACAACACGGTGCTGGCGAAGGGGCAGAAGATCATCGTCTATCAGGTCGCCGATCCGTCGCGCAGCGAGCGCGCGGAGGAGCAGTGGAAGAAGACGCCGAAGGCGCGGCGCGACAAGACCGCCAAGACGCGGCCGCCGCGCACCTCGGAGTCCGATGGCCCGGTCACACGGCCGACGCAACTCGAAGGAGAAGAACGATGAACATCACGCGCAAGCAATTCCTCGGCAGCCTGCTCGGTGCAGCAGCGGGCGGCCTCGTTCTGGCGGCGTGCGGCGGCGACGACGGCGGCAGTGACACCCCGGATGCCTCGACGGCGAATCGCTGCGAGATGAACGGCACGAGCGTCAACATCGCGAGCAACCACGGCCACGTGCTGATGGTGTCGAAGGAGGACGTCGCAGCCGGCGTCGACAAGACGTACGACATCACGGGCACGTCGGATCACCCGCACAGCGTGACCGTGACCGCCGCGAACTTCGGCAAGCTCGCGATGAACCAGTCCGTTCAGCTGACGTCGACGAGCGGTGGCGGCCACACGCACGGCGTCACCATCATGTGCGCGTAGTCATTCGCCGAGTGCGGGCGCGGCGTCGTGCGTGATGTCGTAGCTCGCCAGCTCGACGGCGATCTCGCCGAGCTTGCTGTTCGCGACGAGCCTCAGCGGCACGCGCGCCTCGTCGTCGGATAGCCATATCGTGACGGGGTAGCGGCCGTCCTGCGCCGAGCCCACGTAGCGCGCGGCCGGTAGGTTCGCCGACGCCAGAAATTCGCGCCCCGTATCGGAGAGCGCGAGCGACAGGTGCATGTCGCCGAGCCGCAGGTCCTCGGTGCGGCTGTCGCCGGGCTTGCTCCGCCATGCGCGCAGCTGGCCGATGACGGCGTGAACGTTGCGATCGAGGCTGCCGTCGGACGCGAGCGTGCGGTGATTCGCGTCGTGCTCGTGCTCGCCGGCGAACTTCATGTCCCAGCTCTCGGTCTCCTCGAGTGCCTCGCCGGTGTCGGTGTCGAGCGTCGTCGTCAGGTCGTACGAGATGTCGCCGATCACCGCGGCGAGGCCGGTGCTCGTCGCGCGCGTGCGCACGATGATCGCGGGCCGGCCCTCGACGAAGCCCGGCTCGCCGACCGCGACCTGCACCCGGCCGACGCCGATGCCGCGCAGCGAGACCTTGTAAACGATGCCTTCGCCGGGGACGCCGACCGGTGCCTTCGCCATTCGCTCGGCCTCGACCGGCGGCGCGGTCGGTGCGGGTTCGGCGAGCCCGCGCGCACATCCAGCGGCGGTGACGGCCGCGGCGACGAGGAGGCAGCGCATCGCCTATCAGACGCACGAGTCTCCGAGAGTGTGCGTGAAAAATTGGGTGCGACGCCGAGCGATGCGCGAGTCGCGAAACGGGTCGCACCCCATTTCGCGTGCGACCGCCGGCCAGACGAAGTCTCGATCCGACATGCGGTATCCGCTCCTCGTCCTCGTCACGGCAGCCTGCGGGAGCGCGTCGCGCGGCGCGCCGGCGGCACAAGCCCCCGACTATGCAGAGGTCTGCCGCGGGATCGCCGGCGACATCGAGCGGATCGGTCGCGGCTATCCGCAGCTGGTCGACTACCGCGCGGTCGATGCGCACATCGAGGCACAGAGCTGCCGGATCGACTACGCGTTCCGCACGCACCGCGCGAGCCACGCCGGCGGGTGGAGCGCGGGAGTTCCGAATCCCGATGCCGACGGGATCTGGTTCTACATCTCGCTCTGGGATCCGCAGAGCGCCGAGGCATCGGCCCAGATCAACACGCAGCCGGTGATGCCGAGCTGGTGGATCGGTGATCGGCGCGTGACGTTCCTCGTGCTCGAGGGCGATCGCAATCCGCCCGTGCGCGACAAGCTGTTCGACATCCTCGAGACGCACCAGCTCGTCACGAAGTGATCAGCGGGCCAAGGGACCGTGATCGTGATCGTCCCCGTGATCGTGGCCGTGCACGTGAACGGGACCGCAAACGTGGGCGTGGCCGACACCGTAGACGTAGCGGGGGAATTGCTCGAGACAGCCGTGCCGTCCGGCCATCGGTCGGGTGACACCCGTCCGGTCCGGGCATCGGTCGGGTGACACCCGTGCGGTCCGGGCATCGGTCGGGTGACACCCGTGCGGTGGGTGACACCCGTGCGGTGCGACGACGTCCGCGCCGTCGAGCCGTCGGTCGCGCGGTGACACTCGTGCTGCGCGATTCACGGGGGCGATCACGCCCACGTTCGCGGTCCCGTTCACGTGCACGGCCACGATCAGGGGGGCGCCCACGATCACGAACACGATCACGATCACGGATGAAGAACTCCGATCGGGATCAGCGCAGCCGCACCGTCACCTTGCCCGAGGTCAGGCGATCGATCGTCAGCGTGCCGCCGCCGATCTCGAACGTGCGTTCGTTCACCGCAGGCGCACGGTGACGGTGCCGGAAATCGGACGTGCGATCGTCAGCGTGCCGCCGCCGATCTCGAGCGTGCCGTTGCCGGTGACGGTCACCGCGGCCCAACCGTCGGCGGTCGTCACGGTGACGGGCGCACCGTTGAACGTCGCCGTCGTCGGCAGCGCACCCGGCGGTCGGCCGCTCCACATCCACTGCGCGGTGCCGAGCGGGCCGGTGTCGTCGTTCCACTGCGCGTGCGCGGGATTGGTCGCCGTCCCGGAGAAGATCCAGACCTCGCGATCGGCGGCGACCTCGGCGAGCGTCGTCGCGGACGCACGCGCGGGAGATGCGAGCATCGTGTCGACGCCGTCGGGATAGAGCACGAGGATCGATCCCGCGGGGACGTACGCGGGGATCTCGGTGCGCGGCGCGGTCGCCGTGATCTCGCCGCCGCTGACGGGCTCGGTGCCGAGCAGCGGGTACCACGTGCCCGGCGGCAGCTGCACGCTGCGCGAGGTGGCGCCCATGGTCTGCACCGGCGCGACGAGGATGCGATCGCCGAGCAGGTACTCGTCGATCGACGTCCACGCCCAGTCCTCGTCGGGATAATCGAGCGCGATCAGGCGGAACAGCGGCAAGCCGCTCTGCTCGAAGCTCGCGACCGAGCCGGCGAGGTACGCGGCGAGCTGCATGTGGAAGCGCGTCCATCGGCGGAAGTGCGCGACCGTGCCCGCGTCGTACTCCCACTGCACGTTCTCCATCACCTGACGGCCGTGATGCGTGCGCATGACCGGCGAGAGCGCGCCGAATGTCGTCCAGCGATAGAACAGCTCCTCGCTGGTCGTCGTCGTGCCCTGATCCATGTAGCCGCCGATGTCGTGGCCGAAGTACGGGAACCCGGCGAGGCCGAGGCCAAGGCCGATCGGGATCACCGACGGCAGGCCGTCGCCATCGCTCCAGTCGGTCTGCTGATCGCCGGCCCACATCACCTGCACGTGCGGCTGGCTGTGCAGCCATGCCGAGCGCATGAAGTAGATGCCCTTCGGCCGTCCCGACGGCGTCTGCGCGAACATCTCCTCGTTCATCTTCGCCCAGTCGCGCGGGTAGCGATTGTGGACGAGCAGAGGGTCCTCGCCCGATGCGAGCGTGGCGTCGGTCGGCAGCCACTCGGCAAAGTCGGCCATCCAGCCGTCGGAGCCGAGCGCGATCGCCTCGCTCATCACGCTCTTCGCCCACGCGATGCCGGCGGTGTTTGTCGTGTCGAGCAGCGTCGACGAGTTGAACTTCACGCCGGTGAACGTGAACGGCGTGCCGTCGGGCTTCTTGATCGCGTAGCCCTTGTCGGTCGCCTCGGTGAACACGTCCGCCGTCGAGTCGATGAACGTGTTGTGGTACGTGAAGAACGCGAAGCCCATCCCGCGGAGGTCGTTACCGACCTGCTCGAAGTCGGGATACAGCGTGCGGTCGACGCGCCAGTCCTCTTCGAGCTCGTAGCCAAACGTGCCGTTGCCGCCGCCACGCCAGTCCTCACTCCAGATCACCGACGAGCTGATGCCGCTGTCGCGCAGCTTCGTCGCGACGCGCCGGACGTTCGCCGAGCCGAACAGCGCGTCGACCCATGGCGCGAAGATGTGCGCCGGGGGACGCGCCGGCTTGCCGACCCACGCGATCATCCTCGCGAGCGCGTCGCGGGGCGACTTCGCCTCGCCGAGGAACACGTTCAGGTCGAGCTTCTTGTCCCACGCCTCGAAGCGCGCGACGCCGTCCTTGCCGCCGCCGAGGTCGAACACCGCGCGAGCGTCGGTATCGAGCACGACCGCGTAGCCCTTGCTCGACAGCACCATCGGCATCGGCGTGTGTGTCGTGTGCTTGCGGCCCTCGAGGAACCACACGCCGGCGTAGTTGTTGTCGGCGTTGGGGTACTTGCCGATGCCGTCCTCCTGCACCCACAGCGGCACGGTCTCGCCCTTGTGGTCGACATCGAACGACTGGCCGCCGAGGCCGACGAGGTGTTCGTCCGCGCCCTGCATCGCCGCGCCGATCGTGAACCGTTCCGCGACGTCGGCGGCGAGCTCGATCCGGACGTGCAGCGTGTCGGGATCGAGCGTCAGCGTGCCGGTGCCCAGCGCGCGGTCGCTCGCGCGCAGCTCGAACGTCGCGCCGGTCGCCGTCGGCGTGATCGATCGCAGCTCGCTGACGCCCTGCCACGACGGCTTGCCCTCGGTGAACTTGAACGAGCCGAACTGCATCTCGATCGTCGACGAGCGGTTGCCGACCGCCGCGAAACCGTACGGCGCGCTGCCGCCACCTTGCGTCGACCAGACCTCGGCACCGTCGAGCAGGATCGCGATACGCGGCGGATCGGGGTAGATCTCGGCGGCGAGGCGCCCGTTCTCGACGTCGACCGGCGGCGGTGGGTCGTCGCACGCCACGAGCGCGGCGAGCACGAGGGACAGACACGCGGCACGGACGACGGCGACGACGCTCACCGGGCCATCGTATCAGGCCGTGTCGTCACTCGTCGTCGGGCGCGAGCGCGTGCTCGACCTCGGCGTACGCGACGGCGGCGAACCGCTGGGCCATCTGCCACGTTCGATCCGCGAGCAGCTTGGTGGGGGCCTGGTCGAGGTCGATGTCGTCGAGCAGCGCCGACAGCTCGCGCAGCAGCGCGTCCGCCTTGTCACCGAACACGGTGCCTGCGGAGAGCAGCTCGATCAGCCCGGTGTCGTCGAACAGCTCGTCGACGAGCGCGCCAGGGGACTTCGGGAACGGCTCGCCGGTGCGCTCGACCCACGCGCCGCGCTGGCGATCGGCATCGCGCAGTTCGGCGAGCGACTCGAGCACGGCCGCGTGCCATGGCTCGGGTGTCATCGAACGACTAGCGGCGCTTGATGTGACGGATCACGACCGGATCCTCGGGCGCGTCCTTCGAGAACGGTCCCGCCGGGCCGGTCTTCACGGCCTTGATCTTGTCGACGACATCCATGCCGCTCGTCACGGTGCCGAACACGGCGTAGCCCCAGCCCTGCGGATCCTTGCTCTGGTGATCGAGGAAGCTGTTGTCGACGACGTTGACGAAGAACTGCGCGGTCGCCGAGTGAGGATCGCCGGTGCGCGCCATCGCGACGGTACCGCGCGTGTTCTTGAGCCCGTTGTCGGCCTCGTTCTGGATCGGCGCGCGGACCGGCTTCTTCTCGAGGTTCTGGTCGTAGCCGCCGCCCTGGACCATGAACGTCGGGATCACGCGGTGGAAGATCGTCCCGTCGTAGTGCTTCCCGTCGACGTACGCGAGGAAGTTCTCGACCGACTTGGGCGCCTTGCCCGGGTCGAGCGTGATTTCGAACGTTCCAAAGTTGGTCGAGACTTCGACAACGGGGTCGGCCATAGGGGCCGGAGACTATCTAAAAACCCGTGTAGTCGACCGAGGCTTCGATATGAAAATGGTTGTAGTGGGAGAGGGGGTCGTTGCCGGGTGTCAGGACGATGCGGAAGTCCGTGCTCTTGTTGATCGTGTCCTCGATCGCGTGGAGCAGCGGGTCGCCCTTCAGGTACTCGAGCTCGACGTCGAGGATGCGCCCGTTCTGATCGACGAACGCCTTGATGTCCATCGCGAGGCCGAGCGCGTGGCGCGACAGGATGTTCTTCGTCTGACCGTGCACGCGCACGTTCGTGTTGCGGTAGATGCTGCCGTAGTGGACGCCGCGGACGCCGAGCGCGTAGAGCTGCGGGCCGATCGCGACGAGCACGCGCGCGAGCTGGCAGTCGAGCGCGGGCTTCGTCTTGCCGTACGCCGGCGTGTACGCGATGCCGGCGATCTCCATGCTGGGCACGTAGATCGGATCGGCGAGCAGCCCGAGCGGCGGCGCCGGCTCGAACGGCAGCTCGGCGGCGGAGAGCGTCGCTTCACATGCCTTGATGCCGGCGAGCATCTGCTTCGTCGGCGGCCACGCGAACCCGGGCGGCATGTTGTCCCGGCCGTAGCGGACGCGGCCGTCGCCGTGGTGCGACGACGTCGTGACGCTCGGCGTGCTCGGCACGAGGACCTTGTGGCTCTTCGCGGTCGCGACCTTGCGCCGCGCTCTCGTCCGCCGCTTCTTGGATTTCGTCTTCTTCGACGTCGTCCGCGTCGCCGTCTTCTTCGCCGACTTCTTCGACGCGGTCTTCTTCTTCGACGAGGTCGTGGTCTTCGTCGCAGCGGCCGACGCATCGGCGACGAGGGCACAGGACGCGATCGTCCCGACGACCAGCGCGCGCGCCATCCACATACCGCGAGCGTAGCAGGCGTGAGGCCCTATGAGCCCCAACGAATTTTTGGCGTGTGCTTACTTACCCTTCCAGACGGGTTTGCGCTTGCCGAGGAACGCGGCGATGCCCTCGGCTGCATCTTCGAGCGCGAGCACGCGACCGAGCTCTGCCTGCAGATAGCGAAGCTGCGGCTCGAGCTCCATGTCCTGCGAGCGATAGAACGCGTGAAGACCGAGGCGAATCGCGGCGGGGCTGCGCTCGGCGATCTCGTTCGCGAGCTTCATCGTCTCGGCCTCGAGCTCGGCGGCTGGCACCGCGCGATTGACGAGCCCGCACGCGACGGCCTCCTGCGCGGAGAGCTTCGCGCCGGAGAGCATCATCTCGAGCGTCTTCTTGCGGCCGACCGAGCGGGTGATCTCGGCGGTGATCATCATCGGCCACAGGCCGACCGCGATCTCGGTCGTGCCGAACGTCGCGCTATCGGTGGCGATGACGAGGTCGCACGCGACCATCAGGCCGAGGCCGCCGGCGAGCGCGGGGCCGTTGACCATCGCGATGATCGGCTTGCCGAGCTCGTGCATCGTCGTGAACAGCTCGACGAGCGTCGCGGTCGGTCCTTGCTGCGTGCCCTGCATCGCCGACAGGTCGCCGCCCGCCGAGAACACGGAGCCGGCGCCGGTGAGGACCACGACGCGCACGTCGGGCTTCGCCTTGAGCGCGGCGAGCGCGGCGACCAGCTCGCCGCAGGTCGCGGGGCCGATCGGATTGCGCTTGTCGGGACGGTTCAGCGTGATGCGGCCGACGGGACCGCGATCGTCGACGAGGATCGTCTCGGGCATGGCTGGTTGTGTAACATGCAACTCATGGCCGAAGGCCGTGTCTCGCCCGGCATGAAGCGCGCTTCGATCTACGTCGTCGCGCTCCTCGCGTTCGCCGCTGCTTACTGGTACTTCCGCCGGCCGCCCTCGAAGAAGGTGGCCGCCGACGCACCTCCTCCTCCGGCGAAGGTCGTCGCTGCACCGGAGCCGGGCGGCGAGTCGCCGTCGACTCCCGCCGCTGGTCCGACCCGCACCGTCGATCACGTCACGAAGCTCGCGACCCCCGAGGAGCGCAAGCGCCTCGCCGAGCGAATCGCCGCCGCGCAGACCGCACGCGCTGACGCCGGCCGCGCGGCGACCCGTGCTCCGGCTCCCCCAGCGCTGCCCGCGGAGGCACTCGAATCCGAAGCTGCGCCGATCAGCAAGACCGCCATCCGCGATGCGATGCGGGAAGTGATCCCTCACCTCACCGAGTGCTACGACGCCGCGATCCCGGACCTGCCCGGCAACGAGCTCCAGCTCGTCGCCGAGCTGACGCTGACCGGCGACCCCGACATCGGGACGATCATCGACGCCAAGGAGCTCGCCGACAAGCAGGGCAACAAGCTCCCCGCCAGGTTCGACGACTGCCTCCGGACCACGTTCCAGTCGCTCGCGCTGCCTCCGCTCGCGGAAGGCGACACCGTCTCCGTTCACTACCCGTTCCTGTTCTCGCACTAGCGGCGCGTCCGGTGTTACGCTCGCGGCGATGCGACGCGGGCTCGCCGTCCTGTTCCTCGTCGGCGCGAGCACGCCGGCCGTTGCCGATAACAACGACCTCGTGCTCGGCCGTCTCGCGACGCGGATGACCGACGCGAGCGGCAACGTGACGAGCGTCGTCGGCCAGAACCGCGAGCTTCGCGCACTCGCGTCGCAGCTCGGCGTCGCGCTCGCGCCGCACCTCCTGACTCCCGCCGACACGCTCGGCTTCGCCGGCTTCCAGCTCACCGTCGACTATTCGACGACGACGATCGACTCGTCGGCATCCTACTGGCGCGTGCTCCAGTCGAGCACCGACCCGAACGGCACCGGCACCGGCTCGCACGGCGCCGACATGCTGAGCACCGTCGGGTTCTTCGTCCGCAAGGGCGTGTGGTTCCTCCCGGTGCCGTCGATGGAGATCGGCGCGGGCGCGACTCACCTCGTCGACTCGCGCACGTGGACCGGCCAGCTCTACACGAAGGTGGCGCTCCACGAGGGCTACCACCAGCTGCCGATTCCGAGCCTCGCGGTGCGCGGCGCGGTGTCGCGCATGATGAACCAGCGCGAGCTCGACCTGACCGTCGCGTCCGTCGACGTCACCGTATCCAAGCACATCGGCGTCGGCGGGACGTGGCGCTTCGATCCGTTCGCCGGGTGGAACGCGCTCTTGATCGTGCCGCGCTCCGAGGTGATCGATCCGACGCCGAACGTCGACCCGCTGGCGCCGGGCAACGATAGCGACCTGCTCCTCAACTTCGTGTTCCGCGATCAGGACAACATCGTCCGCAATCGCTTCTTCCTCGGCGCGAAGCTCCAGTACTACGTGTTCCAGCTGACGATCGAGGCGCAGTTCGCGCTCGCCGGCAGCTCGGTCGACGATCGCACCGGCACGAACGACATGTGCATGGCGAATTCGACGACCGCGAACTGCGACGCGAAGGACACCGCGGCCGCGCAGCGCACGCTGTCGATGTCGGCGGGCTTCGACTTTTAGAACGCGCTCACATTCGACGCGCTCACACCCTAGCCGGCGGTGATCGCCTTGATGCGGATCGTCTGCGTCGCGTGACTGGCGCCGGCGAGGCCGTCGAGCAGCGAGGCACGGGAGAGCGGCGTGGTGAGAATCCGCTCGATGCGCATCGACTGGCAGAGCGCGAGCGGCGCCTCGCCGAGCGCGAACACGCTGCCGAACCAGCCCTGCTCGCGGATCGAGTGGAGGTGGAGGATCTCGGCGGGGGTCATCGCCGAGAAGTCGGCGAACAGGAGCTGCGGGCGGGGCGGAGGGTCCTCGACGAGCGCGGCGACCAGATCCTTGACGCTCCGGCTGACCTGGAGCGTGATCCGCAGGCGGGCCAGCTCTTCCTCGACCCAGGCCTGGTGCTCGGGATCTGGCGCATAGGCGATCGCCCTCATGATCTCGCCGGGATCCTGGTATCCGGGGGTACCGCGGGGCCGGAGGCGAGGGTGACTTGCCATACCCAGGGAATCGGCCACATGCCCCCGATGTAAAGGGGCGGCTTTGCGCTAAGGTGCGCCGCAGTGTCGACCGAAGCCCCCGAGACCACGAGCGAAGCAGCTCCGCCGGCCGCCCCGCCGGTCGGTTTTCCGAAGAAGGTCCTGTTCTGGATCGCCGGCATCGCGATCGCCCTCTGGGCGTTTGCCATCTACACCGGCAGCATCGTCGTCATCAGCATCGTCGGTGGCCTGACGCTGGTCATCGGATTTTTGCTGCTGCGCGCGTTCATGTTCATTCGCAAGCAGCGCAACGTCGTCAACATCCTCCAGGGGGCGGCGACGGGATCTCCCGAGGCGCGCCGTCAGGCACTCGACAAGCTCGAGACCGGCAAGGATGCGAACGATCCGACGAACGTGTTCGCACGCGCGCAGCTGATGGCGGCCGACGATCCGAATGCGGCGCTGAAGCTGATCGAGAGCGTGCCGCTGACGAAGTTCCCGCCGGGCATGCAGGACGACGTGTCGCTCCTGAAGACGCAGCTGTATCTGGGCCTCGGCCGCACGGCGGATGCGCGCAAGGCCGCCGACACGATCAACCTCGACAACCCCGAGCGCAAGCAGGCGCGGCCGCTCGCCGCGTCGATCGTGGCGGAGGCGTGGGCGCGCACCGGCAAGCCGAAGCAGGCGCTCGCGCTGCTCGAGACGATGGAGCTGCCGGCGAAGGACGCCGAGCAGATCGCGATCCAGGCGCGCGTCGCCAAGGTGTTCGCGCGGTTTGCCGCGAACCAGCGCGGTCACGCGCGCAACGAGCTGAACGCGCTCGCCGACGAGGACGTCAACCACCTCGGCCGCTTCCTCGATCCGCGGTTCAAGGTTCACCCCGAGCTGCAGAAGCTCGCGCGCCAGGTGCTCGAGAAGCATCCGGCCGCGCGCAAGATGATGAAGGTCCAGGTCCAGAGGCGCTGATGGGCGCCCTCGACCAGCCTCAGTTCGAGCAGATCGTCGGCGCGGGATGCACCGCGTGCGGTGGCCGCACGCTCGAGATCAAGAGCTTCATCGATCGCAGCCTCGTCCTGATGCTCGCGGACCCGAACAACGAGGGCCGCTGGGTGCACGACGGCGAGAAGTTCGTCGACGGCACCTACCGCATCACCTGCACGAGCTGCGCGCACGTCGTGTTCGCGAGCGAGGTGTGCCCTCGCTGCAACGCCGAGGGCGGGCTCGGCAAGGCACTCGGCACGCCGAGCCGTCTCGCGGTGCCCAAGCGCTGCCCGAAGTGCAGCGAGCTCGAGCTGCTCGCGGTCGCGCTCGTGCCGGCGACTGCGCGCTACGGCGGCGGCGAGACACCGAAGCCAAAGCCGCTCGCCGAGTGGGGCGAGGACGGCTACCACGTCGTCGCGTTTGCTTGCCACGAGTGCGACAACGCGGTGGTCGCCGAGCGCTGCCCACTCTGCGAGGCGCCGGGCCCGCTACGTCCCAGACCGTAGCGCACGAGTGCCACAGCGCGCGCAGGTCCCTGCGCGATCAAACCTCGAGGGGGACCTCGTAGATCTCGTTCGTGCTGTGTCCCGCCTTCGCGTGGACGCGCATCACCGCTTCTTTGCTCGGCGCCTCCGAGAGGCAGAACACCTTGCCCGTCGTCGGATCGGCCCACGCGTGGAGGAACTTCACGCCTTCGCTGTTCTGGATGTCGAGATCCGCCTTGTGCGCCTCCGCGAGTGTCTTCTGATCGATGCCCTTCATGCCGTTGTGAACGTCGATGAACTTCATTGGCCACTCCTCCGAGTTGGTTCCCGGGCCGTTTCAGCACACCGCATGCCGGCCGCCACTCCGTAGCGATACGCAGACTCGCGCGCTCCGCTTCATGTTGAGATAATTTCTCCCCGTGACGTACGCGATCCTGTTCCTGCTCGCCGTCGCCATCGTGTGGTGGTGGACGTCCGCGGTCGCCGTGACCGTCGATCGCGTTCCGGAGGTCTCGGCGCGGATCCAGTTTCCGACGAGCCTGCGGATCACAGATCCGTCGCTCGCGGTCAGCCAGCTCGAGCGACCCGACGAGATCGTGATCCCTCACCAGTACGCGACGCTTGTCCTCGTGTTCCCGCTGACGTCGCCGGCGACGCTCGCGATCACCGCGCCGATCCAGCACGGCTTCACGCGCGCCGAGCTCGTGCGGACGATCTGCGAGGAGTACGAGAACATCTACGACATCGAGGAGGCGACGGCGCAGACCAAGCCCATCCCCGAGTCGGAGAGCGCGAAGCTCGGCCGCAACCGCACCGACGGGCTGTACGGCATCTGGGGCCACGACCGAGGAGACCTCGTCATGACCGCGGTGCACTGGACGCGTAGCCCCGACTCGCGCATCACGATCCGGCCGCACATCGAGGCGCGGCCGCGGCCCGAGCTACCGAGTGCCGGCTGACGATCCGCTAGCAGCCCTTCAGATGCGAGGAGAGGGGCTGGTTCGGAATGTCGACCGCACGAGCGTCCGTATCGGGGCAATCAGTCGCGCTTGTACATCGTCATGACGCAGGCGCCGCCGAGCCCCAGGTTGTGCTGGAGCGCGACCTTGGCGCCTTCGACCTGACGCGCTTCGCCCTGGCCGCGGAGGTGCCAGACGAGCTCGGTGCACTGCGCGAGGCCGGTCGCGCCGAGCGGGTGGCCCTTCGAGAGCAGGCCGCCCGACGGGTTCGTCACGAACTTGCCGCCGTACGTGTTGTCACCATCCCAGATGAACTTCTCGGCCTCGCCTTCCTTGCACAGGCCGATCGCTTCGTACGTGAGCAGCTCGTTCGCGGTGAAGCAATCGTGCAGCTCGACGACGTCGACGTCATCGGGACCGATGCCGGTCTGCTCGTAGAGCTTCTTCGCGGCGTTCTTCGCCATGTCGAAGCCGACCATCTTGATCATCGAGTGCTCCTCGAACGACGACGGATAGTCGGTCGTCATCACCTGGCCCGCGATGTAGACGGGATTGGAGATGTTGTGCTTCCTCGCGAACTCGTCGGAGCAGAGGACCGCGGCCGCGGCGCCGCAGGTCGGCGGGCAGCACTGGTAGCGCGTGAGCGGATCGAAGACCTCCGGCGACTGCATGATCTGCTCGAGCGAGTAGGTCTCCTTGAACAGCGCGTACGGGTTCTTCGACGCGTGGAGGCGAGCCTTCTCGGCGATCTTGCCGAACGTCTCCTTCTTCGTGCCGTACTTCCAGCGGTACTCGCGGCCGGCACCGCCGAACATCTGCGCGGCGGGCGGTGCCTGGTTGAAGCCCTGCTCCTCGTTCATCACGTTGACGAACTTGTCGAGCGGGTTGGCGCGATCGGTCCACTTTGCCTGCAGCGCGCCGGCTTCCATCTGCTCGAAGCCGACGACGAGCACGCACTCGGCCATGCCGCCGGCGACGGCCTGCGTGCCGAGCATGAGCGCGGTGCTGCCGGTCGAGCAGTTGTTGTTGACGTTGAAGACCGGGATGCCGGTCAGGCCGAGCTGGTAGACCGCGCGCTGGCCGCAGGTCGAGTCACCGTAGACGTAGCCGGCGAACGCCTGCTGGATCTCGGTGTAGGGGACCTTCGCGTCGGCGAGAGCGGCCTTGCCGGCCTTCTCCGCCATCACGAAATACTCTTCGCTCTTACCCGGCTTCTGGAACGGAACCATTCCGACGCCGATCACATTTACTTTACGGGGCATGGTCTCTTCTCCGTTCTTTGGCCTTAGAGCAGGCCCTTGAGGAAGCCAAGGCGGTGCGCGACGGAGACATCTCCGTCGACGCGAAGCTGGCCGTGTTGATAGAGCGAGCGGAGGTTACCGCTCGCGAGCGAGGGCAGGTCGGCATCGGCGATCGTGAGGACCGCCGACGAGCCTGCACCGAGGTCGTAGGTCTTCGAGGCATCCGGGCCGGTGATCTTGAACGTCACCGAGGCGTGGACTTCCTGGCCGAGCGCCTTGTTCTCGGCGAGGCGCTTGTCGAGCGCGGCGAAGAACTTCGGCGCGAATGGATCGAACGCCTTCGCCGGAGCCGCCGCGGGCGCGGCAGCCGACGCGGCCGGAGCCGCACCGCCGACGCCCTTGCGCTTCATCACGGCGTCGATCGCCTTGCTCGGGTCGATCTTGAACAGCGCGTTGAGCTTCTGCGACGCCATCACGTTGCCGCTGATCTTCAGCTTGCCGGTCGTGAACAGCTTCATCGGATCGGCCTTGCCCTGCGTCAGGTCGAGGAAGTCCGACTCGGAGAGCTCGAGCGTGCACTCGGCCGCGCCTTCACCGGTCGTGACGGCGCCGTTCTTGAGGTCGACGATGAACGCCTTGCTGCCGACCTTGAACAGGTAGACGACGCCGACCTTGGTGACGTCGGGGTTCTGCTTGATGACCTCGCCGAACACCTCGAACGCGTCATCGACCGTCGGCGTGTACGCCGCAGCCGGCACGCTCGCGGCTGCCGCCTGCGATGCGCCGCCGGTCCGCTTCTTCGTCTCGGCGAGCACCATCTCGGGCGTGATCTTCTTGAGGAAGCCGAGCTTCTGCGACGCCATCACGTCGCCGGAGATCTTCAGCTTGCCCGTCGAGAACAGCTTCATCGCGTCGGCCTGGCCGGTCGCCATCGCCATGAAGTCCGCGTCGCTGATGTCGAGCGTGCACTGCGCCGTGCCCTTCGCGCCCTCGTGCACCGCGCCGGGCGGCGAGGACAGATCGATCGTCCACTGCGCGTCGGGGTTCGACAGCTTGAACAGGAACGTCGTCTTCACCTTCTCCTGCGTCGCGGGGTTGCCCTGCACGAAGTTGCCGATCGCGCGGAAGATGTCCGCGCTGTTCGGGACGGCGGCCTGGGTCGCACCGGCCGCCGCGGGCGCGGCCTTCGGCTTGGGCTTCGGCAGCTCGGTCCACAGCTCGGCGGCCGCGTTCGAGATGCACACCTCGCCGCGCTCCTTGATCTTGGTGCGGAAGATGACCTTGTTGCCTTCCTTCCACATCTCGGTGACGAGCGTCTCGCCGGGGAGAACCGTCGACGCGAACCGCGCCTTCAGGCTCTTGATGAAACGAGGATCACCGTCGGGCGCGAGCTGCGCGACCGCGCGGGTCGCGAAGCCGAACGAGCACAGGCCGTGGAGGATCGGCTTCTGGAAGCCGAAAGCCTTCGCGAAGCCGGGATCCGCGTGCAGCGGGTTCCAGTCGCCGGAGAGGCGATAGAGCAGGGCCTGGTTGTCGGAGGTCTTGTCCTCGACGACCTTGTCGGGCGCGCGATCGGGCGGGACGTTGATGTCGGCCGACGGGCCGCGATCGCCGCCCCAGCCGCCGGCGCCGCGCACGAACGTCGTCAGCTCGTTCTTGATGAGGATGTCGCCGGCGTCGTCGTACGTCGTGAACTCGGTGACGACGAGCGCGTTCTTGCCCTTGTCGAAGATGTCCTTGACCTTGGCCTTCGTCGTCAGCTTGCCGGTCGTCGGCAGCGGACGGATGACCTCGGTGTACTGCTCGCCGTGGAGCACGCGATCGAGGCCGAAGTTGAGGCCGGGCGCGGTCACGCCCTTCTTCGCCTGATCGAACACCATGTTGATCGCGGGCAGCACGCCGAAGCTCGGCAGCACCTTCATGCCCTTGCCGCTCATCTCGTAGACGAGCGAGAGATCCTGCTCGTTCGTCGGATCCTTCGCGGCGCCGACGCCGAGCGCGTAGAGCGACACGTCGCGCGTGTCGTAGCTCCACGACTGCTCGGGATACGTGAAGCCGAGCGCGGCGTCGACGTCGATGAGCTCGTTGCCGCCCTTGCTCGGGCCGGCCTCGACGTTCGCCATGATCGGCTGCATCGACTCGGCAACCGAGCCCGGGTGCTCGGCCTTGTCGAAGCTCGAGATCGCCTTCCACGCGGAGTCGACGTCCTCGGGCGTGATGTGGCGGCCGAGCTTGAACGTCTTGCCGACGGTGCGCTCCCAGCGCAGCTTCGCGTAGAAGCCGCCGCCGACCTCGTAGAGGCCGCCGGTCTCCTCGAACGACTCGTGCGCGAGCTTGGCGACGAGCGCCGAGACATACTCGGGCTTGAGCGCGTCGAGCAGCTCCTTCGGCAGGACCGTCTCGGTCATGCGCGAGCCGGCGATCGGCGCGATCGTGTTGACGATGATGTTGCGCTTGCGACCCTCGGCCGCGAGCGTCTGCGTGAAGCCGTGGATGCCGAGCTTGGCCATCGAGTAGTTGGCCTGGCCGAAGTTGCCGTAGATGCCGGCGGCCGACGACGTGTTGATGATGCGGCCGTAGCCGGCGTCGCGCATGTAATTCCACGCGGCGGCGGTGACCTTGTACGTGCCGAAGACGTGGACCTTGTAGACGAGGTCCCAGTCGGCTTGCGTCATCTTCTGGAACGAGACATCGCGGAGGATGCCGGCGTTGTTGATGACGATGTCGACCTTGCCCCACGTGTCGATCGCGGTCTTGACGATCTGATCGCCGTCCTCGACGGAGTTGTAGTTCGCTACCGCCTCGCCGCCCTTCTCCTTGATCTCGGCGACGACCTTGTCGGCTGCGGTGCCGCTCTTGCCTTCGCCTGTGAAGCTGCCGCCGAGGTCGTTGACCACGACCTTCGCGCCGCGCGAGGCGAGCAGCAGCGCGTGGCTACGGCCGAGGCCGCCGCCGGCGCCGGTCACGATTGCCACTTTTCCGTCGTATCGAAGCTCTTTGCTCATCGGGGTTCCCTCGGCCTTCTCGTTCGTTTGGTTGTTGCAGTGGTCAACACCGTCGGAAACAGTGCCTTGAAGTCGTCGATCAGATCGCGCAGGCGCGCGTCGTCCTTGTGAAGCACCGCGGTCATCGCGGCGCCGATCATGAACTGCAGCGTGAAGTCGAGCGCGCGCTCGAGGCCCGGATGCTCGGCGACATCCTTGCCGAACAGCGCCTTCGCCTGATGGAGAATGCGATCGCGCAGCGCGCGCTCGGCGGTGATGAGAACGGGGCGTAGCTCGTGATCGGTGCGCGCCGCCGTGCGCAGCTCCATCGCGACCTGGAAGAACGTGCCCGAGAAACACTGCCAGAGCAGGTCGAGCACCGCGTCGGTGCGCGCGCGGCCGTCGGGCAGTCCCTGGGCGAGCATCTTCAGCTCGCGAGCGCGCATCTCGGCGAGGTGATCGACCGCCGCGACGAGCAGCTCGGTCTTCGACGGAAAGTGGTGCAGCAGCGCGCCTCGCGAGGCGTCGGCCCGGCGCTGCACCTCGAGCGTCGTCGTACGTGCGAACCCGACCTCGATCAGGCTCTCGACCGCTGCATCGAGGAGAGCGCGCCGGGTTTCGTCGCGGCGCTGCTGCTGGGTCCTCGGAGCGCGAGCAGCCTCGGGCATGCCATCGGGGTGTACCGCCGCAAAAACAGTCAGTCAAGACTGTTTGTATCTAAGATCGGGAGACTCCCGAGGAGATCCGCATATATGATGTGCGCCGTGCGCGTAGCTGTTCTCGCTGTCGGTCTCGCCGCCTGCGGATTCGAGCATGGTTCTCTGTCGGGTGACGATGGCAACGCTGTTACCGATGCGGGCAGCGACTCGGGTTCGGCCGGGAGTGATGCATCGATGGGCACGACGGATACCGGTCCGACGTGCGCGTGGAGCTACACGCCGACGAACTTCGATCCGTGCACGTTGCCGGCGCCCGCACCGCTCGCCGTCACGAGCAACACGACGATCGACACCGGCTCGACGACGCTGCCGAAGCTCTCGCTGACGCAGGCCGACGGCACGTCGCTCACGGTGATCCATCTCTCGACGATGTCGGTGCAGAACGGCCGCACGCTCACCGTCACCGGCAGCGCGGTCGTGTTCGCCGTCGACGGCAACGTCCAGATCGACGGCGCGATCGTCGCGTCGGCTGGATCGAACGACGCGACCCAGTGCGCGCAGTCGTTCGGCGCTCCGGGCACCGACTCGCAAGATGACGACAGCGGCGCCGGCGGCGGTGGTGGCGGCGGCGCGGCCGAGGTCGGCGGAGCCGGCACGAACGGCGCCGGTGGTCAGGCGGGGATGCACGGCGGCGCCGGCGCGAAGGTGCCGACCGCGTCGTTCTCGCCGCTGCGCGGTGGCTGTCGCGGTGGTGCAGGTGGCCGCGCCGA
>JABFXX010000136.1 GCA_013368795.1 Kofleriaceae bacterium | reverse complement strand
GCTCCGTCGTGCGATCGCGACCGCGCTGTCGGGCCGCAAGGGTCCGGTCGTGCTGACGCTGCCGATCGACATCATGACCGCACAGGTCACCGAGCCTCGCGTCGGTGGCTCGGTCACGATGGGCGGCATGGTCGCGGGCGAGACGCTCGACGAGATCGCCGAGCTGCTGCTCGGTGCCGACCGTCCGCTGATCCTCGCCGGCAGCGGCGTTCGCGGCCACGGCGCGCCCGAGCGGCTGCTGGCCGTCGCCGAGCGCTTCAGCTGCCCGGTCGCGACCACGCCGAAGGCCAAGGGCGTGTTCCCCGAGGATCACCCGCTCTCGGTCGGCGTCCTCGGTCTCGGCGGCCACCGCTCGGCGCGCCGCTATCTCGACTCCGGGGTCGACGTCGTCCTCGCCGTCGGCACGAGCCTCGGCGACATGGCGACCGATGGCTTTGCCCCTGCCCTGCAGGCGTCGCGCGCGCTCATCCACGTCGATATCGACGCGCGCCAGGTCGGCAAGAGCTACTCACCGACACACGCGGTTGTCGCGTCCGCCGTCGAGCTCCTCGGTGGCCTTGCCGCTCGCCGCGGGGAGTTCGTCCCGGCGCCGCGCGTGCTGCCCGAAGGCGTCACCCGCCACGCCCTGCCGTCGTCGACGAAGCCGGATCGCATCGCCTCGCACGACGCGATCAACGAGCTGCAGGCGCTCCTCCCCAAGGACACGATCTACACGGTCGACTCGGGCGAGCACTTCCTCTACGCGACGCAGTACCTCGAGGTCACCGAGCCCGACGCGTTCGTGGTCATGACGGGCCTCGGTTCGATGGGCCAGTCGATCGGCGCCGCGATCGGCGCGCAGCTCGCGCACCCCGGCCGCACGGTCGCCGCGATCTGTGGCGATGGCTGCTTCGCGATGAACGCATTCGAGATCGCGACCGCGGTCCAGGAACAGATCCCGATCCGCGTGTTCGTGTTCAACGACGAGCGGCTCGGCATGGTCGAGAACGGTCACGAGACCGTCTACGGCCGCCGCCCGGTCTACTCGACGGGCCCGCTCGACATCTGCTCGATCGCGCGCGGCCTCGGCGCGACCGTCGCGCGCGTCGATGGCGTCGGCCAGCTCGACCGCGCGATCTTCAATGCGCCGGGTCCGGTCGTCATCGAGATGCGGATCGACGCTGACATCAAGATCCCGAAGGTCGACCGCGTCGCCGTCATGTCGACGAAACCGATCGTCCAGGCGCCGAAGCAGGTTCCGCCGCCGCTCGCGCCGGGCGTCGCCGCCGGAGGTACGATCCCCCCTCCGCTCTCGAACCCGGCTCCGGCCACGCGTCCGTCGTCGCCGGCGCTCGTGCCTGCACTTCCTGCGCTGCCTGCGCCGGTCGAGCCCGCGCCTGCGCCGGTCCGCCGCCGTCTCCGCGCCGTCAACTGAGTTACACATGGGGGCATGAGCCGTCGCCCTCCGGGCCCCGCCGATCATCCGCTCGTCCAGCGCGTCCGCTACATGCGAGATCCGCTGGGCTACCTCGCGAAGTGCCAGCGCGAGCTCGGCGACATCTTCATGCTCGCGCTGTCGAAGCACGGCATGGTGATCGTCTGCTCGCCGGAGCTCGCGAAGGCGGTCTACACCGCGGGCGACGAGTACCTGGTCGCGGGCGAGGCGAAGATCAAGGTCTTCGGCAAGGTGCTCGGCACGTCCTCGACGCTGCTGCTCGACGGCGCGCCGCACCTCGAACGCCGTCGCCTGCTCCTGCCGCGATTCCGCGGCGAGATCATGCAGACGTTCGGGCCGGTGATGCTCGAGGCCTGCCGGCGCACGCTCGATGCGATGCCGAAGGATCGCGCGTTCGCGCTGCATCCGTTCATGCACCGCACCGCGTTCGAGGTGATCATGCGCGCGCTGTTCGCGACGACGCCGCCGGACGTGCTCGCGCCGCTGCGCGAGACGCTGCGCGAGTTCGCGAACGACGCGATCACGTCGCGCCTGTTCCTGTTCCCGGCGCTGCAGAAGGACCTCGGCCCGTGGAGCCCGTGGGGCAAGGTCCGCCGCATCGTCGATCGCACGCGCCCGGCCGTGCTCGCGGAGATCCGCCGGCGCCGCCGCCAGGCGACCTCCACGACCGCCGACATCGTCGGCCTGCTCCTCGACGCCCACGACGATAGCGGCAGGCCGCTCACCGACGAAGAGATCCGCGACGAGATCCTCACGATGGTCGCCGCCGGCCACGAGACGACCGCGATGGCGCTCACCTGGCTGTGCTCGACGGTGTTCACCCGCCACGACATCCTCGCCAGGCTGCGCGGCGAGCTCGCTGCGCAGCAGGTCCTCGGCGGACCACTCGATGTCGACCGGCTCCCTTATCTCGATGCCGTGTGCCGCGAGTCGCTCCGGTTCAACTCGCTGATCCCGAACGGCAGCGGCCGGCTGCTGAAGAAGCCGCTACCGCTCGGCGGCTACGTCGCGCCGGCGGGCGCGATGCTCACGGTCGCGTTTCACCAGATCCATCGCCGCGCCGACGTGTTCGAGCGCGCCGACGAGTTCTGGCCGGAGCGCTTCATCGACGCGAAGTACACGCCGTACGAGTCGATCGCGTTCGGTGGCGGCACGCGGCGCTGCCTCGGCATGCCGTTCGCGCTGTTCGAGATGAAGATCGTGCTCGCGACGCTCCTCGATCAGGTCCGGCTCGAGATCGTCCAGCGCGACATCAAGCCGAGCTGGCGCGGCATGTTCCTGACGCCGAGCAGGGGCCTGCAGGTACGCGTCAGGCCTTGGCCTGCCACGGCAGCTCGAGCCGGAACGCAGTCCCCACGCCCCGACGTACGACACGAAGATCTCCACCATGGTTGAGCGCGATGCGGCGCGAGACCGCGAGGCCTAGCCCGGTTCCCTCGCCGATCGGCTTCGTCGTGAAGAACGGGTCGAAGATCTTCTTGTGGAGGTTCGCCGGCACGCCGGGCCCGCTGTCGCTGACCTCGATGATCGCGTAGTCCTCCTCGGCCCAGGCCGCGATCCGGACCTCGCCGCCCGGCCCCGCGGCATACGCGGCGTTATCGATCAGGTTGATCAGGATCTGCTCGATCATCGGCCCCGCGCAGTAGAGCGCGCGATCGAGCTGGAGATCCTCGATGACGCGCACCTTCGCGAGCACCGACCGCAGCACGAGGCGGACGCGCCCGAGCAGCGCGGTGAAGTCCTCGAGCCGGCGCGTCACCGGCCCCGAGCGCGAGATGTTGAGGATGTTGCTGCACAGCTCGCGCATGTTCGACGCCGCGGTCGTCAGGATCTCGTAGAGCTGCGCGCCGACCGCGTCTGGTTCCTGCTCCGACGCGGGCAGCAGCGACCACAACGGCTCGAGCGCGTTGATGATCGCGTTCGCCGGGTTCCGCAGTTCGTGCGCGAGGCCCGCCGACATGACGCCCATCGACGCGAGCGCCTCGCTCTCGTGCAACTTGAGCGCGAGCTTGCGCAGCGCGAGCTGCGAGCGGATGCGTGCGTGAAGCTCGTCGGCGGAGAACGGCTTCAGCACGTAGTCGACCGCGCCCGCCTCGAAACCTGCGAGGCGCTCGCCGAGTCCCGAATAGGCGCTGACGATCAAGACGGGCGTCAGCGCGTTACCCTGCATCTCGAGGAAGCGCTTCGTCAGCTCGAGGCCGTTCATCTCGGGCATGTCGAGGTCGGTGATGAGCACGTCGGGCATGTGCTTCGCCGCGACCTCGAGCGCGTCGCGGCCGTTCATTGCGTGAACGACATCGTATTTCTCCGCGAGGATCTCGACCATGTGGCGCGCGAGCGCCGGATCGTCCTCAGCGAGCAAGATCGTCGCCTCGGCGATCTCCTTCTTTCGCGTCGGCGGGTGCGGTCTTGCCGCTTGCGGGCTGAGCTCCTGCGGCAGCTGGATCGGCGTCGCGACGCTCGTTCCATCGCTGTTCGCCGCCACCGCGACGATTGGCTGGTGGCGCGGAATGACCACCTTGAAGCTCGTGCCCGACGGATGCTCGTGACGCGTGGCCTCGATCGTGCCGCGCTGGAGCTCGACGAGCTCCTTCGACAGCGACAGGCCGATGCCCGAGCCTCGGATGCCGCGCGCGGTCGCATCGGCCGAGCGCTCGAACCGGCCGAACATCCGCTGCATGAACTCCTCGTCGATGCCCGATCCGGTATCGCGAACGATGATCGTCACGCGATCGCGTTCGGCGAGCAGCAGCACGGTGATGAGGCCGCCCGACGGCGTGAACTTCACCGCATTCGAGAGCAGATTGCCGATGATCGTCTCGAGCGCCGCCTCGTCGACGACACCACCGCACTCCTCGGGCCCCGAGTACGAGATGTCGACCCCGCCGCGCTCGGCGGCTGTCGTCCACGTGCGAACCAGGCGCTGGAGGACCGCAGCGATGTCGATCGCGCTCGGCCTGATCTGGACCTTGCCCTCGCCGCCGGCGGACAGCAGCAGCAGCGTGTTGACGAGCTGCATCAGGCGTCGTGTGCTCGCCTTGATCTCGTCGAGCTTGTCGCTCGTGACGCTCGGATTGCCGCCGGCGCGCTCGATCTGCTCGACCGCGAGCTGGATCAGCGTGAGCGGCGTCCGGATCTCGTGGTTGATGTTCGCGAAGAAGCGATCGCGTGCAGCGCGCGCCTCGCGCAGGTCATCGATCGTTCGCTCGAGCTGCGCGTGCGCTTCGACGAGCTGCGCCGTGCGCTCCTCGACGCGCTGCTCGAGCGTGTTGCGATAATCGATCACCTCGGCGAACGAAACCGCGTGATCGATGCCCATGAACAGCGTCGGCAACACGAACTCGAGCAGCTCGGATTGCTCTTCGAGCTGTTCGGGCGCGACGCAGTACGCGGTCACCGTGCCGATCTCCTGACCGCGAATGAAGACCGGCGTGCGACGCGTGACTGCCTCGTCGCTGCTGATCACGCCGGTCTGCGACGTGTGCTTGACGTGCAGCGAATCGATCTTCGCGTCGATCGCGATCTCGGCGCCCGCGAAGCCACCGACCTCGACGAAGCTCTCGACGATTCCCTCGAGCACCTTGTTCAGGCTGAGCTCGTCGTGAACCGCCTGGATGATGCTGTGTGCGGTCTCTAGACGGCGAGCCTGTCGTTCGAGCGACTGCAGCTCGGCCGACAGTCTGTCGTCCGGTTCGTCATGCACGGGAAACTACATCATGCAGCTTTGATCGAGCTCCGCAGCTCTTCGAGCGCAGCGACGAGATTGTTCTCGAAGCCTGATTCGCTCACCTGTACGTACGGCCTGATCCAGCGTGCTGCGTCCGCAGGATGCTTGAAGATCTTCGTCGGCTGCAACTGCTTCACGAAGAACATCATCGAGGTCAGGATCGCGCGGTTGAGCGCCGAGCGAACCTGGTTGCCTTCGAGCGTCATCGCGATCCCGCTCAGCGAGCTGCCGAGCGTCTTGAAGACCTCCATCGCGACTCGTCGAGTCTCGTCCGAGGGCGGCTTTGACGTCTCCTCCACGATCTCGATGAGCGCCGAATGATTCGCATGCTCCTTGGACAGCTCGAGGAGCGCAGCATTCCGCGTCCGGAACGCATCCGGCGTCGGTTGCTGACGCCACACCACGGCCAAGCACCGGTCAAACTTCCCCATTGCCCAGCCCGCTGTGACCTCGATGATTCGAAGACCTTGTACGGGCATACCAGCTCAAGGTTATACGCCGCTCTACCCTCACACAAGTTGGCCAGCAGCACGGGGGCTGCGACGAGCCGCGCGACCGCGATACTCGACACACTCGCGCGGCAGCGCTTGAAGGACGGTCGGGGCCTGGCGTGCACCCTCAACGGCATTTGCCAGGGAATCGTGAAACAGGAACACAACGCCGAACGCGGCGATCGCGTCGGGCTGGAGGCCCAGATCCAGGCAGATGGCAGCGACCAGCAAGTAGACGTGGGCTTCGACCTGAATGCGCTCCCTCGCGACGCGCGCGGCCTGAAGGCAAAGCGCTGTAAATGGCAGGTGTTCTCGCCTGCGGCGCTCTAGCTGTCGCACCAGCGCTTCGAAGCGTTCGTCGCGAGCGCGATACACGACGCCGAACCCGGCGGCGCCCGCGAGCTCGGCAGCCACCTCGTCGTCGGTCAATGTCCCGCCATTCGCCTTCGCGCCGAGCGCGGCCAGCCAGCGCGCCGCGTCGAGGAGACGGTTCGAGCCGTACATGCCGCCTTCGCCTGCGACGAGCGTTGCCGCGACGCCGAACGGCGCGGTGCCATGCGACGCCGCGAGCCGCGTGACCTTGAATGGCCACAGGCGCGGATCGGCAGATGACATTGCGGTGACGATGTCGTCGATGACTGCGATCTGTTCGTCATCGAGCAGCGTGCCGCTGATGCCGAGCACGACCATCTGCGCCGTCGTCGCGCGACCGAGCAGCTCGGCGAACACGCGGCGCCCGTGAAAGCGCAGCTCGTCGGCGCCGGTGTGTGCGACGCGCGTCACGATCGCCGTCATCGCCCGTCCTCCACGTAATGAAACGGCGGCAGCTTGACGGGATAGAGCCCGAGATCGCGCGGGGTGGCGAGCAGCAGCTCGGCGGTCACGCCGCTGATGCGCGCCGCGACGAGCGCAGCTTCCATCTGGTCTGCGGTCACCAGGCCGGCCTCGAACAGGACGCAGAGCCGTGCCGCATCGCGCGACATCTCGTGACGCACGGTCCTCGTCGGCGTGCCCGAGATCGCCAGCGTCTCGCAGAGCGTCCTCACCCACGCCGCATCGGCGGGATCGCACGCGGACGCAGGCGGCGCATCCGTCGGCGCAGCGAGCCACGCGCGGAGCTCGGCGTGACGCTGGACGATCGTCCGCGCTTGATCGGCGAGCGCGATCGTCGCGGCCGCGATCGAGGAAGCCAGCGCGCCACCGCAGATCCGGCCGAGCAGACCGACGTGCGAGGGGGCCTCGTTGACCGTCGGGGTCGCCAGACTCCCCATCGCTACCCGAAACAGGGTCGATTGCGATTCGTCGGGTAGCTCACCGACCAAAGAGAGATAGATGACATCCGAATACGCGTAATGGCGAGCCAGGTCGCCGAGCACTGAGTACCCGTGCAGTCGATCGTCGTCGGCGACGGGCTCGATCGCCTTCGCCACGAGCGTTTCCGGCCACTTCGTGTCGTCGAGCGCCCCGCCAGTTGGAGGTTTCCAGTCAGACATCGGTCGGAAGATAGTACGGAGGCTGACACGGTGCGGCTTTGCAGCTTGGTGGGCTCAACAAACGCGCTATGATGCCGACCCCAAGGGGAAGATGCCCGAGGTGCCAGCGCCCGCGCGTCCGTTGATCGTCTATGTCGATGACGAGCGGCCCAACCGCGTCGTCTTCGAGGCGAATCTACGCGCGGACTTCAACATCAAGTCTGTCGGCGACGCGAAGTCGGCGCTGCAGATCCTCGATGCGGAAGAAGTCGCAGTGCTGGTCACCGACATCCGCATGGATGGCATGGACGGCCTCGAGCTGCTCCGCATCGCCAAGGAACGACATCCGCAGACGCTGCGGATGGTGATCACCGCGTTCTCCGACATCGATCCGATCCTCCGCGCGATCAACGAAGGCCTCGTCGCTCGCTACATCGTCAAGCCCTGGGTGCGCGAGGAGCTGCGCCAGGTGCTGCGCTGGGCGACCGAGCTGTGGTCGTTCGGCAAGGACTCGGCCGAGCTCCAGCGTCGCTTGCTCGAGACCGAGCGCCTCGCATCGCTCGGCGGCCTGACGGCGCTGTTCGTTCACGATCTCAAGACGCCGCTGATGATGGTCAACGTCACGCTCGACGAGCTGCGCGCGGTCGCCGAGTCGGTGCCCGCGCTACACGCGGCCATCGAGGCGGCGGCGATCGAGCCGAGCATCAAGAGCTCGTTGCTCGACATGATCGACACCGCGCCCGAGCTCATCACCGACGCGAAGAAGGCGTCGGAGACGCTGACCGGCATGGTCGCGCTGCTCAACGAGTTCATCAAGCCGGGCAGCAAGCGCGGCGACACGCCGGTGATCGATCCGCTGCCGGTCGTCCATCACGCGGTGTCGATGTTCCAGCGCCTGACCGTGCCGGAGCGCGCGTCGATCGGCTATCGCGGACCCAAGCAGCTGCCTCACATCCGCATGAGCCCCGTCGAGCTGACCCAGGTGCTGATCAACCTGATCGGCAACGCGACCCAGGCGGTCGTCGCGCGCGGCGAGCCGAACCGCTCGGTCGCCGTCGAGGCGCGCCTGCAGGGAGACATGCTCGAGCTGCAGGTGCGCGACGACGGCGTCGGCATTCCGCCCGACGTGCTGAAGCGCGTCGGTACTCCGTGGTTCACGACGCGCAAGGAAGGCACCGGCCTCGGCATCGCGAACTGCCAGCGCCTGATCGGCAGCGCCGGCGGCCGCCTTCGCATCGAGAGCGAGCCCGGCGTCGGCACGACCGTCACGATCCTGCTGCCGACCGCGGCGTAGGCTACTGCGCGATCACGCGGCCCTGCGCGTCCTCGAGATGATCGAGCTCGAGATTCGCCTCGAGCTGACCGAACGCGGCCGCGCGCAGCATCTCGATATCCGCGTGGCCGATCGCGCTCGCGCCGATCGAGACCTCGCCCACGATCAGGTGCGCCTCGGTCGTGCACGAGGTCTGGCAGCTCGCCTCGGCCTGCGCCTGCGCGCTCGTCCGGCACTGCGCCGACGACGGCGTCGCGCCGCACTCTGCCTCGGCATCGGCGCGAGCGCTCGCCGCGCAGTAGGCAGAGCAGTTCTGCGTGTTCACCGCGAGCTCGGCGCGAACGACGACGTCGGTGATGAGGCCGACGGTGAGATCGGGGATCGCGCAGCCCGACGGAGAGAGGATCTCGGCGGCCGCGCTGCCGAACGCCGCGGCATACGCGCCGTCATCGGAGACCGTCGCGGTGCCGGTGTAGTGCGCTTCGAACGAGCCAAGCGGATCCTGTGCGCATTGCGGATCGAGGTGAGGCACTTCGCCGGTGCCCTTCACGATCACGCTGACGTGCGCGCCTTGCGATGGCGGCGTTGCGGCGTCGTGCGCAGAGCCGTCGGTGTTGGTCGTGGCATCGCGGAACGCGGCGGTGCCGTCGACGGTGGCGGCACTCTCGGTCGTGCTGGTATCGCCGCCGGTGCACGCAGCGAGCAGCGAGATGAACGTGAGGCGATGGATAGACATAGTCATGCGAACCTCCGACGGCGGAGATATCCATCGTTCGTGCCACGCGAGCCTGCGCGTGATTTCGAGCGCTACGCGCGATGCACGCGGATGCAGTCACGCCGCACGGTGTTCGAAGCTTGCGCGAGGTCGGACACGCGTGTCCTGTGCGCTGCCGATCCAGATACGCGACTCACGCTCGCGCGGTGCTAGTTCATTGTCGCGACCGGAACGATCACGGCGAGCGGCGGCTCGTGGAAGAAGAGTGTGATGCACACGCACGTGCTCGCGTCGGTCGTCGACTCGGTGACGATCGCCTCGATGAGGTGAATCCTCGGGTGGCGGGCGAGCCAGACCTCGACGGCTCGATCGACCGCTGCCCGATCGCTACCCGAGAAGACCTTCACGGAATTGAACGTCGCGATCGATCCCCGTCGGGGTGCCTTCATGCGTGAGATCCCAGTGGGGCTCACCCGGCATTCGGTTGCAGAAAAATGTGAGCTGCCTCGACCGATTTCTCGTCGGTGCCCGAACGGGCTATGCGGCGAGAGACCACACGAGCGCGACCGCGATGAACAGCGCGAGCAAGCCCGCGCCGATGTACCAGACGAGCGCGCCTCGCGACGGAGACATCGCCACCGGCGGATCGGGCTCGAGCACCGTCGCCTCGACCTCCACCGGCTTCGGCGCGGGCGGCGGCGACGCGACGACCTTGTGCCGGACCAGCCGCGCGAGGTGAGACATCCCGCTCGCCTCGGTGCCAGGTGGGAGCGATTGCACCCAGCTCGCCCACTCGGCCACGTGCGAGCGCTCGATCTTGAACTCGGATGCCGCCGTCACGTCCTCGAGCGCGGCACGCATCTCGGCCGCCGACTTCCAGCGCTGCGACCGATCGCGATCGAGCGCGCGCATGACGACGAGGTCGAGCGCCGGCGTGACGCGTGGGTTAGCGCGCGACGGCCGCGGAATCGGCAGCGACTTGATGCGCATGACCGTGTCGTACGCGTCCATGCCGTCGAACAGGCGCCGGCTCGTGAGCAGCTCGTACATGATGATACCGACCGCCCACAGGTCGGCGCGGTGATCGAGCGAGCCGTCGAGGTACTCGGGCGCGACGTAGCCGAACTTGCCCTTGATCGTGTTCGACTCTTCCTTCGTCACCGACGCCTTCGCGAGGCCGAAGTCGATGAGCTTCACGACGCCCGCGTCGGACAGAATGATGTTCGCCGGCGTGACGTCGCGGTGGATGATGCCGAGCGGCTGGCCGGTCGGATCGGTGCGGTTGTGCGCGTGGTCGAGCGCGGCGAGCAGCTGCGCGGCGATGTCGACGGTGATCGGCTCGGGCACCGCGCCGACGGTCGTGCCGCAGCGCGCGACGAGCTCCTTGAGCGTCGGCCCCGGGACGTACTCCATCGCGATGAAGTGCGTGCCGAACAGCTTTCCGGACTCGTAGGTCGTCGCGATGTTCGGGTGATCCAGGTACTTGAGCAGCCGGCCCTCGTCGACGAACAGCGCGACCCGGGCGCGGTCGGTCGTCGGGATCAGCCGCTTCAGGGCGACCTGCTTGGGAGGACCGTTCCGCTGCGGCTTCTCCGCGCGATGGACGGTCGCCATGCCACCTCGGCCCAGCTGCTCGTACACCAGGTAGTCGCCGAATCGCTCCGGAGACGCCTGCTTGAGGGCCGGCTGAGGCATGTCTGGGTCAGGTGGCATCGCGCCTGGGTCCGGTCGCAAGAATCGTCATCTGGGAGTTAATCGGCAAGCGCCGTGGCCAACGACGTCGAATCAAATGGTTTGAGGAGCAATCGATTGGGCACTCGCGCGAGAAATTCGCGCACTCGCTCGGTAAACGATGCTCCGGTGATGAACACGATATGGGGGCGGAGCGCCTCGTCGACTCTCTCGTAGAAGTCGATTCCGGAAAGCTCCGGCATCATCATGTCGCAAAGTATTCGGTCGTACGACTCCCCTGCGGCCAGCCGGGCGAGTGCCGCCTTGGCGCAAGTCTCGGTCGTGACCTCGATGCCGTCCAGAACGCTCTTGACGAGCACCCCGAGCATCGGCTCGTCGTCGATCACGAGGACGCGGCGCACCGATGACAGCGCGGGCGCGGGCGGAGTCGGCCGAGGCTCGAGCGTCGCGGCCGCCGGGAGCAGCACGCGGAACCGGCTCCCCCGCCCTGGCGCGCTGTCGAGCTCGATCTCGCCGCCGAGGCTCGCGATGATGCCGCGACAGATCGACAGGCCAAGCCCGGTGCCGTCGGCGCCTCGCTTCGTCGTGAAGAACGGCTCGAACACGTGGCCGATGTCCTCGGGCGGAATCCCCGCGCCATTGTCGCTGATCTCGATCGCGACGCGGCCGTCGCTCGACGTCGAGGTCGAGATCCGGATCCAGTGCTTGTCGGCTTGACCGTCGGGAATCGCCTGCGCCGCGTTGATGATGAGGATCAGGAACACCTGGACGAGGCGGTCCTCGCTGCACTGGACGCTCGGCGTCGGACCGAAGTCGCAGATCACGTGGGCGCGATGGCGGACCTGGTGGTCGGCGATCTGCAGGCAGCGCTCGACGACGGGCACCGGGTTCGTCACCGCCGAGCCGGACGTGGCCGGTCGCGCGACCGTCTGCAGATCGCGCACGACCGCGCTGATCCGATCGGCGCCGTAACGCGCGCGCTGGATCAACGCGCCGAACGCCTCGCTCGTCGTCGAGTCCGCGGGCAGCGTCGCGAGCGCGCGCTCCATCAGCGACAGCGTCAGCACGACGAACGTCAGCGGGTTGTTGATCTCGTGACCGACGCCCGCCGCCATCGTGCCGAGTGCGGCGAGCCGCTCGGATCGCGCGACGCGCTCCTGCAGCGCCCGGCGCTCGGTGATGTCGACGGAGACGCCGAGGATCCGCTGCGGCTGTTCCTTCGGTATGCGCCCGGTGCTCTGCACCCAGAGCCAGTCGCCGCTCGCGGTCCTCATGCGGAACTCGAGGCGGAACAGCGGCTCGAGCCCGCGCAGGTGCGCGTCGAGCGTGCGCTGCGCCTCCGGGAGATCGTCGGGATGGAACAGCGACCGCCACCACTCGAACGACCGCCACTGATCCGCCGCGTCGTAGCCGAACCGCGCGAGGAACCGACCGTCGAACCAGACGCGCTGGTTCGGGAGGTCGACTTCCCACACGCCGAGGTCGGCGCCGACGATCGCGAGCTCGAGTCGCTCGCGGCTCGTCTCGAGCTCCTTGACCGCGGTGCGCCGGATCGAGATATCGCGCTGGATGCCGTAGTAGCCCGTGATGCGCCCCTCGGCGTCGTAGGTGCAGACGTACTCGCCTTCGACGTCGAACGTCCGGCCATCTCCCTTCGGCGCCGCGACGCTGAGGTGCGTATGGCCCTGGCTGTAGAGCAGCCGCATCTGGTCGCGCCAGCGCTGCGGCTCGAGCCACCACCGCGCCCGCGCCGGCGTGCCGACGAGCTCCTCGCGCGTCTTCTCGAACTGCCGGCACATCGCGTCGTTGACCGCGGTGACGCGCAGGTGATCGAACGCGTAGTCGAGACGCGCGTCCTGTGTCGCCTCGTCGGCCGGCCAGTGAAACGGCTCGTCGAGGCGCGCGACGAACACGCCGTGCACGTTCTGCGAGAACAACAGATCGAAGCGCGAGCTCACCTCGCTGACCAGGTCAGCGCGCAGCTGCACCGCAACCGTCATCGGATCGAGCGGGACGACCGTCGCGTGCCGCTCCGTGCAGTCGGGGAGCGGCAGGCTCACCTGAAGCTCGCGATCGAGCGACAGCGCGTCCTCGCACGCTGATCGCCAGCGCGCCAGCGCACTGCCATCGAGCAGCTCGTACAGCGTCGACGTGCCGAGCCACGTGATCGCGCGGTTGGCATAGGCCACGCGCAGCTCTCGATCCTCTGCCCGGCGCAACACGAGGACGCCGTCGGGGAGACGCTCCGCCATGCGTGCGAACCACAGAGCGTGGTCGGTACCGACAGTCACGCTTCCATCCTTCCGCACTCACCCGCCGGCGTGAACCGGGAAATGCATCGGACTTCACCTGGCGGGCGCCGGGCGAGCAGCCTTCAACTCGTGCTCACCGCCACGCGGACACCTGGGCGAGGCCCGAGACCAGCCGCCGCGCGACCGCTTCGCCGCTCGTCCATCGCGTGCCGCGAGGCCCCGTGACAAATAGCCGCGTCGCTCCGTCCGGGCCCAGCGAGTCGATCCATTCCGCGACGTCGTGGACGTTCGTGACCGTGTCGGCGACGTAGTGGGCGCGCCCCGACTTCGCCGCGGCGCTGATGACGACGGACATCGCGGTGAAGCGACTCGGCGCAGCGGCGACCGGCACGACGACGAGCACCGCCGTCGCGAGCTCGACGCACGACCGGACCGCCGCGCGATAGCCGCGCTCGAGTCCTGCGACCAGGTCCGCGCTGATCTCCGGGGGGATGCGACCGAGCTCGTCGCGGCCATCCGACGGCATCACGCCGAGAGTTGGCAGCCCGACGGCGCGTGCCGCATGACAGGCCCCGCGCTCGACGCCGGTTTGTCCCGAGTGAACGATCACCAAGTCATCCTTGGTCGAGCGCTCCGAAGAGCTCTTGGAGATGGACGGGCTTGGCAAGGTGAGCGTCGAAGCCGGCATCTGTTGCCTCTGCACGGTCCTCCTCTCGCGCCAGACCGGTGACGGCGATCAGGCGCAGATCCTTCGTGGTGGGGTCGGCGCGAACCGCTCGCGCGATGTCGTAGCCGCTCATATCGGGCAGCGCGATGTCGATGATCGCGACCTCGATGTGCCCGGTCTGGATCGTCGTGAGCGCGTCGGTCCCGTTCGAGACGACGAACACGTCGTGCCCGGCCTGCTCGAGTGCGTCGGCATACAGCTCGCGCGCATCCTTCACGTCGTCGCACACGAGAATTCGTCTCCCGTTCATGCCGCCTCCAACTGCTTCGCGATCCGGAACGACACCTGAACGCGGCGCTCGTGAGCGGTCAGCCAGGCGGACCCGCCGTGAGCGCGCGCGATTTCTGCGACGAGGAACAGGCCGAGCCCGGGACCGGTACGGATGCCGCTCGGCGCGTACGGCTTGAACACCTGATCGGCGACGTCGGCGGGCAGCGTTCCCGCGCTCGTCACGTCGACACGCAGCGATGGCCCCTCGTCGACGCACGCGAGCACGATCGGGTCGTCGTAGTTCTCGACGGCGTTGTGGACGAGGTTCTTCACCGCCTGCTGTACGCGCACGCGATCGGCGACGACACCGAAGTCGGCATCGGGCGGCGGATCCTTGAGCTCGATCCAGCGGTGGCGTTGTGACGCCACGAGCTCGTCGACCGTGACCTTCACGACCGCCGCGAGATCGACGTGCCGCGTCTCGAGCGCGATGCCGTGACCGAGGTGCGCGCGCGCGTAGTCGAACATCCCGTCGATCACCTCGGTCATCCGCTGCGTGCTCGACAGGACGTCGGAGGAGATCTGGCCGACCATCTCGGAATCGGCGCCCTGCGTGCGCATGAGCATCCGCGTCGATGCAGAGATCGCCTCGAGCGGCGCGCGCAGGCCGTCGCCCATGACCGCGAGCGTGTCGCGCACCTGATCGCGCTGCGAGGCGAAGTAGTCGATCCACGCCGCGATGCCGCGATCGACCACATCGTTGATCGCGAGCAGATCGGGCATCCGCGGCTGCGCGCCGGGTCGCGTGTAGACATCGAGGATCGCGCGGCGCAGCACCTGGTAATCGCCGACCACGCTGCGCACGTCCGCGCCATCGAGCCGGCGCGCGTGTGCCTGGCCGGTGATCGCGGTTTCGAACACCGCGTGCGCGGTCTCGCCAGCATCGATCGCAGCCGCGAGCTCGCCGAGCCGAGCGGAGAGACGCGTTGCATCGGGAGCGGCCCCGCGCGTCGACGCGAGCTGGCCAGCTGTTTCGATGATCGCGCCGCTCTGGTCGCCGATGAACCTAGCGAGCTGGTGCATCCAGCGTCTCTAGTGGGAGGAGCCCCTCCCGCGGTCGCGAGAATGTTCTAACCGCTGAAGATAACTGCGGTCATCGGAGGTACGAGTCGAGCAACGACAGCAGCGCGGCCTTGTCGAACGGCTTCTCGATCGTCGGCGTCCCCGACCGCTCGACGAACTCGCGGGCGCGCCCGGTGAAGGCGCCGCCCGTCATGAACACCATCCGCGTGACCTGCTGCGGATCGATCTTCGCGACCGCTTCGTGGAGGTCCATGCCGGAGAGCTCGGGCATCATCAGATCGCTGAGGATCACGTCGTAGCGGATCCCGGCCTCTATCGTTTCGAGCGCCTCGCGTGCGCTACCGAGTGTCGTGACGTCGTGCTCGACGAGCATGCGCTTGATCGCGCGCGCGAGCGTCGGCTGGTCGTCTACTACCAAAATCTTGCGGCGTGACTCGGTCACGTGCGTCGGCCCCCCGCGCACTCTACACGAATTTGCTGAGTTACGCGGGGCACCGGATCAAACGCTCGTCCAGGGACGCGGCCGCTCGGAGGCTTCCCGATCGATACGGTCGACGTCGTATGCCGACTTGCCGGTCAGGCGATCGATGTGCGCCTCGATCGCGGCGAGGTGACGACGCTCGTCGGCGAGGTTTTCGAGAACGATGACCTGGCCGATCGGCGGCATGTAGACCTCCGAGGCGCGGTCGTAGACGCGATTCGTGTACTTCTCGTTCATCCGCATCGCGCGCAGCGCGCCCAGGGTACCGCCGCGGCTGCGGAGCTTCGTCACGCCCTCGAGCACGATTCCCTTGATGTCGCGATGGACCGAGATCGGCTCGCCACCGAGATCCCGGATGATGCTGGTGAGCTCCATGACGTGCCGCTCGTGGTCTCGGAGGAACGACTCGAGGTCGAACCGCGCAGCGCCATCATCGATGTGGACGAGCGCATCCTTGTAGGTGAGCGAGGCGTCGAAATCGAGCTGGATGAGCTTGTTCAGATGATCGACCACCTTGCCGATCCATTTGTCGTGCTCCGTCATCATGTGATCCTCCGATCTCTTGAAGTGCAGCGAGGGTGCCGACGGATCTCCGAGAACACCTGAAGGAAACTCAAGGAGCTGTCCAAATCTGGACGACATCGCTGACCAGCGAGGCGCCGCGCGGAGTTAGCGGGTGCACGACGTTTGCAAAACGCGCGCGCCGTGATCGCCGGTCTTCGCGCTCTCTCGCTCGCCTTCGTGATCCTCGGCTGCAACCAAGCCAGCCCTCCCGCGACCCCAGACACGCCCGACGCGAGCATGGCGATCGACGGCAAGGTCAGCGTGATGATCGACGCCCCGCCCGACTCGCCCGCGCCGCGCTATTTGTGCAACGCGCAGCCACCGCCGAACGCGGCGATGCCGACGCCTCCGCCGCTGCCCGCCGCCGGCTGCCCGACGCTCGTCTCCGGCATGAACACGATCACGACCTCGGGTGAGCAGCGCCAGTTCATCCTCGTCCTTCCGGCCGCCTTGGACCCGGGCGAGAAGCTCCCGGTCCTGTTCATGTGGCACTGGATCGGCGGCAGCGCGAACAGCTTCCTCGAGCGCGGCCAGGTGCAGGATGCCGCCGATCAGCAGCACTTCATCGCCGTCATCCCGGTCTCGAAGGGCGCGACCGTCGCGCTGACCTCGTTCAACACGAAGTGGCCGTTCGACATCACGCAGACGCCGGCGCGCATGGACGAGGAGTTCACGTTCTTCGACGACATGCTCGCGTGCGTCGAGCAGCAGTACACGGTCAACGAGAGCTGCGTGTCGAGCGTCGGCGTCAGCGCCGGTGCGCTGTTCAACGATCAGCTCGCGCAGGCGCGCAGCAATCGGCTCGCATCGTTCATCTCGCTGTCGGGTGGCGTCGCGGCGACGATCATCAAGCCGTGGACCGGCGCGGCGCGCAAGCTCCCCGCGGTCGTGCTGTGGGGCGGCGATGGCCCGCCGCAGATGGACGGCAACAAGGACATCCTCGGCTGCTTCTCGATCGGCATGGACTTCTCGGTCGCGTCGAGGAGCCTCGAGGACGCGCTCTCCGCCGACGGTCACTTCTTCATCGAGTGCAAGCACAACTGCGGGCACGTCGAGCCGCCGCTCGATGCGCCGCCGGATCTATCGAAGTACGCCGGCATGTGGGAGTTCGCGCTGAACCACCCGTTCTGGCTGCCCGCCGGCACGTCGCCGTTCCAGCAGACCGGCCTGCCGCCGTCATTGCCGTCGTGGTGCGGCATCGGCGCGGGCGGCGCCACCCCTCGGTCGGGCGGCGGCTGTCCCGCGGCCGAGAATCCCTGCCCGTCGTAGCGTCTTAGCCCGAGATCTCGAAGTCGTGCTCGGCCGCCGAGGCAGCGCGATCGAAGTACACGCCGCGGACCCATCGCGCGCCGGCAAATGCGGTACGGCCGTGGAGCATGCGGTGGTTGTCATAGACGAGCACGTCGCCAGCTCGCAGCCGGAACGCGAAGTGATGGCGCGGATCGCGGAGGATACGTACGAACTGGTCGTGGGCGCGATACCACGCGGTCATCCGATCGAACGGCAGCTGATACGGCGCGACCGTGAAGTACGACGAGCGTACGTGCACGCGGTCGTCGCGCAACGAGATGATCGGCGAGACGACTTCGCGCTCGAACTGCTTTTGCTGACGGTGAAAGCGCACCGGCGTGCGGCGCAGGAGGTCGGCCGCTTCGACATCGAGGCTCGCGAGGTAGCGAAGCGCTGCCTCGCCATCGGCGAGGAGCGAGTCGCCGCCGCGATCGGCGACGCGAATGCTCTGCAGTAGCTGGTAGCGCGGAGGCTCGTCGAGGAATGGCTGGTCGGTGTGAAAGCCGATCGCCGCATCGGTGTAGCCGAGCTGGTCGGTGTTCGCGTTCGTGGTGTTGTCGGTGCGCAGGTCCTCGATGCGGCCGAAGTGCGTCCCGACCACGCGCAGGCCGCGCGCGTCGAGCGCATCGATCCATGCCTCGGTCTCCGCCTCGGGATTGGGATGCTCGCGCCGGACCAGTGCGGCGCCGTGCTGCGAGACGTTCGCGAGCACGTCGCGCGCGACCGCGGTAGGTCCACGCGCACCATCGAGCTCGAGCAATCGAACATCGCTCGGCGGGCGCGGCACCGCCTCGCGGTTCACCGCGTACGCGTGGCGCTCGAGCCAGGCGAGTGGATAGCGGCTCGTGCGGTTGTCGTGCAACCACGTGATGCGCAGGACGCCGTCGTCGACCGCGGCCTCGCGCACGGCGAGCTGATCGGGAAGCTCGGCGGAATCGATCAGGCGCTCGCGCGTGGCCGGGTGGCGATCGACGTCGCAGTTGTGGCGTAGCCAGCGCAAATGGAAGTCGGCGTGGCGACCGTTGTCGACGAGTCGAACGAACTCGTCGTGGACGACGACGCTCGTCATCGGCGCAGCCCCTCGACGCGGACGAGCTGGACGAGGCGGAACAGAAGGACCGCAGGACCAAAGACGCGATCGATCACCGGATTACTCCTTTCGCTGGATTCATCAGCGACCTCCGGTGTTCCGGTTGGTGAGCTACTGGCAGTGCGGGGATGAAGGCCCTCTCGACGACGAGTAGAGCGACCTGAACAGGAAGACTATCCGCAATAACGGACGCATCTGTCAACGCGGAATTGTCGACATTTTAACGGATGCCGCATCAGGCGTCGTCTTCGACGCCGGCGACGAAGCGGTCGACGCCCGTCGTGCCCTGCAGCGCCTCGACGCTGCCATCGACGGCGCCGCGCGCGAGCGCGAGGAACATGTTGGCGGCGACAAAGCGATGCTCGGCGTTCGCCGGCACCGTCAGGTTCACGGTGAGCTGCTTGCCCTGGGTCACGAAGAACCGCAGCCAGGTACCCGCCTCGGCGAGCTCCTCATCGTCGAGCTCGGCGCGCGCGATCGCGAGTGCCTGCTCGAGCGCGATCGAGTCGATGTACTCGTAGCGGCCCTGGTACTGAATGCATGCCATGCGGACGTTGTAACGATCGGCTGTAAACACGATCGCTCGCCGTTGTGACGTCTTCGGGGCGCGCCGTTGACGCTTCCTAATAAAGGAAATGCGCGAGCGCGGTCAGCGTGCCGCGAGGGTTCTCGTCGATCAACCAGTGCCCGGTGTCCTGGAGGATCACCGAGCGGACGTTCGTCGCGACGAGCCCCATCTGCTTCGCGAGCAGGTCGCCCGTCGCCTTCGCGCCCGCGATCGCGAGCACCGGCATCTCGAGCTTCTTCTGGCCGAGCTCGGCAAAGTCCGTCGCGGTCTTCTGGATGTTCTTGAAGTACTCCCAGCCCGCGCGGATGCGCCCGGGCCGCGCGTACGACGCCGCATACGCCTGGCGATCGGCTTCGGAGACGGAGCGCTTCGGATCGGCGGCGAGGTCATTCCAGAAGTGGTCGAGGTAGATGCGCTCGCGGCCTTTGACGAGCGCCTCGGGCGTCGGCCCGACGAACGTCAGGTGCCACAGCGATGGATCGTGATACGCGCGCTCCCAGCCGGCGATGCCGGGCAAGAACGCATCCATGACGACGAGCTTGTCGACCTCGTCGGGGTACATCGCCGCGTACGCGTACGCGACCATGAGACCGATGTCGTGACCGACGACGAGAACCTTGCGCGATGGCTCGAGCGTACGGACGAGCGCGTGCACTCGCTCCGCGGCGGTCTTCATGTCGAGGCCATCCGGGGGAATCGCCGAGTCACCAAAGCCCGGCAAGTCGGGCGCGATCACGGTGAACCGCTTCGACAGCGCCGGGATCGCGGTGTGCTCCCACATCCGCGACGTCTGCGCGTAGCCGTGCAGCAGGATCAGAGGATTGCCACTTCCCGCGGTCGTGTAGTGCATCGCGAGGCCGTCCACGTTGACCGTGCGCGATACGGGTGGCCCTGGCTCTTCGGCTGCGCTCGCGCTCGTCACGAGCGCAGCGAGGATCGCCATCCACCACAACCCGACATACCGTCTCCGAGACCGCATGCGAGCGAGCGGTGCAGCCCGCGTGCCCTACGCGCGATCGCGTACGCGTCAGTGGGCCGCGTCCAGCTTCGCCTTCAGGTCGTGCGCACCGCGATGATGCGGCTCGAGGGCGAGCGCACGTAGGGCGAGCCGCCGCGCCTCGTCGAGATCGCCGAGGTCGGCGGTGACGCCGGCGAGCTGCACGAGCGCATCGACCATGTACGGTGCGAGCGCCACGACATCGTGCAGCTGCTTGCGCGCGGCCTCCAGGTCGCCTCGCCGCAGCGCTGCGTTCGCGAGCTCGAGGTGCGGGATCATCAGCTGATCGCTCGGCGACTTGCTCGCGAGGTCGGCGAGCGCGAGCTCGCCGCGCGGATCGCCCATGTCGAGGAGCGCGAGCGCGCACGCGAGGCGAACGCGCAGCGACGTATCGGCGAGCCTCTCGGAGATCGCGGCCGCGGAGGTCTTCGCCCTCGCCGCGCCGAGGGCCTCGCACGCCTTCGCGCGCAGGAGCAGCTCGGGGCTCGCGAGCAGCGGCTCGATCGCCGGCGCCGCGCGCGGCCCGAACCGCCGGCCGAGCACGATCGACGCCGCGCCACGCAGGGTCGGCGCCTCGGTGGCATCCGCGACGACGGCGACGAGCGGCTTTGCGCTCTCGCGTGCGGTCGCCTCGTCGAATGCATCCGCGAGGCGCTCGCGCCGGGCTTGACGAGTGCTCGCATCGGGCCACCAGCTGCGGATGGCCGTCGCGAGCGCGGCCGGCGTCTTGTCGGCATGGCACACGCCGCACGCGTTCGGCACGCCGTGCTTCTCGGTCGTCGCTGGTGCGGGCACGTCGATCGCGTGATCGACGAAGTGATCGAGCACGCCGCTGACGACCGGCGGCATGTGACACGCGACGCAGTGCTGCGCGGCTGCCGCGGTGTGATGCGAGTGTTCCGGCGCGATTTCGGCGTGGCACTTCTTGCACAGCGCGTCGGGCTCGGCGCGGAGCTCGGACGTGCCGTGATCGGCGTGCGGCGCGGTGTGGCACGTCAGGCAGTTCGCGCCGCCCTTGCGGAAGCACGCCGACTGCAGCATCGCCTGGTACTCGAAGCTCGACGTGCTCGGCCTGCCGTCGGCGAAAAAATCCGACGACGTGCCCGTCGCGAGCGTGATCACGATCGGATCGTAGGCCTCGTCGTATGACTCGCCGACGCGAAACGCACGCTCGTCGTCGAGCAGTGGGAACAACGGCTGGCGAGGACCGTGACACCGGGCGCACGCCGCGAGTCCGACGGCGCCGGCATGCGCGGGCTGGACGATGTCGCTCGCCTCCTGCGTGTCGGCGTGCCGGCTGCCCGGTCCATGGCAGTCCTCGCACGCGACGTTCGCGTCGACGAACGTCGTGCTCCATGTGCCACCCGCCGCTTCGTAGCGCACGCGCATCCCGGTCGTATGGCAGTCGAGGCATTCGTGGTTCGCCATCCGTCGCACGTTCGTCCAGTAGAACGGATGGTCGGGCGCGAGCGCGCCCTGCTTGGCCTCGGTGTAGTCGACCCACTCGTGCTTCGTGACGTGGAAGTAGACGGGCAGCACCTGCCAGCGACCGTCGGGCATGACCGTCACCGCGTCCTGCATGCGCTTGCCGCCGATCACCCAGCTGACGGGGAACTCGGCGAGCTGACCATCGGCGCCGCGCGTGCGCATCACATCGGCACCACCGCGGTGCTTCATCCACGCCTCGCTCGACGTGCCGGCGAAGTGCGCGTTGTTGAAGTTGCCGACGACGTTCTTGCGATCCGCCGGCGCGAGCGCACGCGCGTGCCAGCTCTTCTGCCACGCGGCGAGCTCCTTCTCGTGGCACTCGCCGCACTTCGCGCTGCCGACGTACGTCGCGGCAATTTGCATGGTCGCATCGGCGATCGCCGCATCTGCCAGCGTCGCGACCGGCGCGGCAGCTCGCGACGCGTCCGCGCTCGGCGGCGAAGACGCGGGCCGCTCGTGGCGCACCCACAGCATGAGGCCGATCGCCGCGACGACGGCGCCACCTAGCGCGAGCGACCCTCGAGACCGACGAGCCACGTCGCGGTCTTATCACGGTGCCGATCGGCGCTCGTCACGCTCGTCGCGATGCGACCAACACCGAGTGTCAGGACTGCTGCGGCGAGGCAGATGGCCCCACGCGCACACGCTCACCCGCAGGTGTCACACAGACCTCGGACCTGGACTTCAACTCTGCGCTGCCTGACCGACCTCGGCGTCTTCGCCTTGGGAAGTGCAAGCTCCATCGGAGGGAGGCACTCGACCGTTCCGCAGCCGGTGCAGACAAAGTGCGGATGCCTGGTCGCATCGTGCTCGGCATCGATGAGCTCGAACCTCCAGACGTGATCGCCAACGTCCGTACGGCGAACAAGGCCCACATCTGCCAGATCCACGAGGTTGCGATAGAGCGTCGCAGGATCCCAGCCGGCATTCGCAAGCTCCGCCGACACCTCGGAGTGCGAGACCGGGCGCCGCTTGCTTCGCAGGAGATCGAGTACGGCGATTCGAGATGGCGTCGCGCGCAAACCCTGGGCGCGAAGCACTGTGCGTAATTCGTTCAGCTTCGACCGAATCGCCATATTGACAGCCTATCCGACGCCCATATCATCTGCAATCCGGTCGCATTTGCACCTGATCTGCTGGACGTTCAGAGTCCCGCCCAACCGGTCGCGATCGATTGGACGCCGATGGCGGCCGTGACGATCCCCAGTGGAACACGGACGAGCGCAAATACGTCGTCGCGCACGGCGCCGAAGCCGATTCCTGCGAGCGCCGAGACCCCGGCCATGCCCCCGATCGAGCCGAGTCCGAACACGGCGATGTACACGATGCGTGCAGCGAACGTCGGCAGCGCCGCGACGGCAAGCGCGATCAGCCCACTGCTGCCTGCAAGACCGTGGAGCATCCCGACGAGCATCGCCTGCACGGGCGTGCGGATCGCACGGGAAGCTTGCGGACGACGTGGCGGCAACATGGAGCGAATCCCGAGTGCGACGAGGAACACGCCGACCGCGAGCTTGAACACATGGTCGGCGGAATCCGGCAGTCCCGCATCGACGGCAAGGACACACGCGCCGACGAGGCACAGCGTGCTCGTATGACCGACGCCCCAGATCGCGCCGAGCTGCGCGCATCGCCAGGCTCCGCGCCTATCGCCGACGAGCGTCGAGAGCGCCGCGAGATGATCGGGTTCGAACGAATGCTGGATTCCCTGCGCCAGGCCGAGCACGACTGCGCTCAGCATCGCGGCGCTCCGACGAGGAGGCGTCCACCGTCATCGTCGGCCCTGATCACGAGCGCCTGATCGATCCGATCGAGCAGCGTGGTCT
>JABFXX010000040.1 GCA_013368795.1 Kofleriaceae bacterium | reverse complement strand
GTCAGCGCGCCCATGCCGGCCATGAGCCACCAGTTCCACGGACGCTCCGGCATGAAGCGATAGCGCAGCGCGAGCACGGCCTGGCTGACCTCGTTGTCGCCTTCCTCGCCGCTCTCGAGCTGCTCGCGACCGCCCGCGACCGCGAGCTCGATCTCGAGGTGGCGCGTCGCGCGATAACGAACCGCGAGCTGACCGACGGCGAAGTCCGTCTCGTTCTCGGGATCGTTGTGCGGCGCGAGACCGACCGAGCCGATGCCGAGGCCGACCGACCAGCGAAGCGGACGCTCGACCGGCGGCGCCGCGACGGGCACCGGTGCTGTTGGCGTCATGCCCGGCGGCGTGACGTCGTCGCCGTAGTAGTCACCCGGCGCTTGAGCGTAAGCGGTGGAGGCGAGCAGCAACGAGGCGGCGACGAACCCGAGCTTCATGGGTGCCTATTCTCCACGCGACGTGCCACCCCAAGCCACTGAAATGTGGAGCGATCGATCGTCTCCAGATTCGACACATCGCGCCGCGATCGTCGCCGGTTCCTACACTACGATGGAGCTGTGCCTGGTCGAACCTTCGCCGTTGGCGACATCCATGGTGATCTCGCGGCGTTGGCGAAGCTGTTCGAACGGCTGCCGCCGTTTACCTCGGACGACACCGTCGTGTTCCTCGGCGACTACATCGACCGCGGTCCCGACTCGGCGGGAGTCGTCGCGTGGGTGCGGAACTTCATCTCGACGACGCCGGCCAAGGTGATCTGTCTCCGCGGCAACCACGAGGACGCGTGGCTGCAGGTCGCCGAGGAGGGCTGGCCCGAGTTCATCATGCCGCGCGGCAACGGCTGCCTCGAGTGCTACCGCTCGTTCAAGGGACTGCCGGTTCCCGACGAGTCCGAGATCCCGACGTACGACGAGTACGAGGAGATGTTCGCCGCCGGGTTCTTCCCCACCGACGTCGTCGAGTGGATGAAGACGCTGCCGTTCTTCTACGAGGACGAGCACGCGATCTACGTGCACGCCGGCATCAAGCGCGACGGCGATGGCTTTCCGCATCCGTCGCTCGTCGAGCCGAAACGCGCGCTGCTCTGGCTGCGCGACCGCGACTTCTTCGAGAACTACCGCGGCAAGATGGTCGTGTTCGGCCACACGACGACACGCACGTTGCCGAACGAGCTGTCCACGTACACGCCCGACGATCCGACGGACCTCTGGGCAGGGCCCGCCTGCGTCGGCCTCGACACCGCATGCGGTAAAGGCGGCTTTCTGACCGCGTTCGAGCTGCCCGCGCAACGCGTCTACGAGTCGCGTGACTGAGCGGACGAAGTTCACGAAAGCGACCGCGGACCAGCCATCGCCGGTCCGCATCGGCCGTGCACTCGCATCGCCGACCGGCGTGTTGATCACGCTGCCGCTGCTCGTCGTCGCCGTCGGGATCGGGATCATGCTCGTCGGCCGCGACGCGACGCGCTCGTCGACGCACTCGATGGCGAAGCACCAGCTCGGCGAGCAGGCGACGAGCGTGCAGACGGACGTCGCGTTCGCGCTCGATCAGGCCGATCCGCTGATGAAGCTCGTGCGCGCACTCGCCGATCGGCAGCGCCCGACCGACGAGGTGCTCGTGCGCCTGCACGATCTGCTCGCGGGGCGGCCGGGCATCGCGTTTCTCAGCATCAGCTTCCCCGACGGCACGTTCCGCGGCGCGCAGCTGATGCCCGACAAGACGATCGAGGTGCAGGAGAGCCGCGTCGATCCGTTCGAGGCGAAGTGGTTTGTCGTCGAGAACGGCGCGCTTCGACTCCTCCGCACCGAGGCACACCAGTACGACCCTCGCACGCGCGGCTTCTATCAGCTCGCGGTCGCGAAGAAGTCGCGCGCGTGGACCGAGCCGTACACGTTCTTCAAGAGCCACGAGACCGGCATCACCTGCGCCGAGCCGGTATTCGACGCCAGCGGCGGCATCGCGGCCGTGCTCACGGTCGACTTCCACGTCGGCGCGCTGTCGAGCTTCGTCGCGAGGCCCGCACTCGATCAGGCGCGCACGGTCGTCTACACGAAGGATGGCGTCATCCTCGCCTACCCCGCCGCCGAGAAGCTCGGCCTGCCGCCGGGCGACACGCTGCTGAAGGCGAGCGACCTGAAGGATCCCGCGCTCGACGCGCTGTTCGCGGCGCAGGCAAAGTCGACCATCGATACGCTGCGCTTCCTCGAGCTCGATGCCAGCGACGGCGAATACCTCGCGTCGGTCGCGCCGATCGGCGGCAAGCGTGCGGGCATCGCGGTGCCGCTCGACTGGTTTGTCGCGACGCTCGTCCCTGCGCGCACGCTGCTCGGCCCCGTGCGCAAGCTCGAGAAGCGCAGCATCCACGCGAGCGCCGGCGCACTCGGTCTCGCGGTCGGCCTCGCGCTCGTCCTCGCGTGGAACCTCGTCCGCATGCGCAAGCAGGTCGCGAGGTCGCGAGCCGCGGCACGCACGGCCGAAGCGCGCGTCCGCGAGCTCGGCAGCTACCGGCTCGTCGCGAAGCTCGGCACCGGCGGCATGGGCGAGGTGTGGCGCGCCGAGCATCGCCTGCTCGCGCGACAGGCCGCGATCAAGCTGATCCGTCCCGAGGTCATGCATCCCGAGGGTGCCGACGAGATCCACGAGCGGTTCAAGCGCGAGGCCCAGACGCTCGCGACGATGAAGTCGCGCCACACGATCGCGATCTTCGACTACGGCGTGACGGCAGAGGGCGTCTTCTACTACGTGATGGAGCTGCTCGACGGCCTCGATCTCGAGTCGCTCGTCTCGCGCTACGGTGCGCAGCCCGCGGCGCGCGTGATCCAGATCCTCGCGCAGGCCTGCCAGTCGCTCGCCGAGGCACACGACGCCGGCCTCTATCACCGCGACATCAAGCCGCCGAACCTGTTCCTGTGCCGCGCCGCCGACGAGGTCGACATCGTCAAGCTGCTCGACTTCGGCATCGTCCAGACGATCAACGAGAACCCGGCCAAGCCGGTGACGCTGCGCCGCGAGCCGCTGCTCGAGACGCCGAAGCTGACGCAGGTCGGCGCGATGCTCGGCACGCCCGGCTTCATGGCGCCCGAGCAGATCCTCGGCATGCGGATCGACGAGCGCGCCGACCTCTACTCGCTCGGCTGCGTCGCGTGGTGGCTGCTCGCCGGCAACGAGGTGTTCCCTCGCGAGAACGAGGCCAAGGTCCTCCATCGCCACATCAACGAGGAGATTCCCGACCTGCGCGCGAAGGTGAATGGCTGGCTCCCCGACGAGCTCGTGCAGATCATTCGCTTGCTGCTCGCGAAGGAACCGAGCGATCGCCCTCGCGATGCGCGCACGGTCGCCGCGATGCTGCGCGCGATTCCGATCCCCGTCGAGCACGCGTGGACGTTCGAGCGAGCGACGTCGTGGTGGCAGGCCTACAAGCCGCCCGTGCCGCTACCGAGCATTCCGACCGGAGAAGTGCAGGTGATCATGCCCGGCAGAACGGTGGAACAACGACCACTGGCGGCGACGGACGACCGCGCCATCGCGCAGACGATCGCGACGCCGACCGCTAACCCGCGCTCTCGATAGTCGAGACCTCGTCGGGCGTCAGCGAGAAGTCCTCGATATCGAGATCCTCGCGCATGTGCACGGGATCCGTCGTGCCTGTGAGCGGCAGCATTCCGAGCTGGCGCGCGAACCGGAACACGATCTGCGCCGGTGTCTTGCCGTACTTACGCGCGAAGTCGCCGATGCGCGGATGCGTCATCACCTGCCGGTTCGCGGTGAGCAGCGAGAACCCCTGGTAGCGGATCCCGTGCCTCGTACACGCGTCGCGCACGAGCGCATCCCAGCCGGTCCGCGCATAGCAGCGGTTCTGCACGAACACCGGCTTCACGTTCGCGAACGCGACGAGGTCGTGCACTTGCTTCGCCGTCATGTTGCTCGCGCCGAGCATGCGCACCTTGCCGCTCGCGAGCACGTCTTCCATCGCGCGCCACGCCTCGTGGTCCATGCGGCCGAGGCCCTCGCGCTGCGACGGACCGTGCAGCACGAGGCTGTCGAGGTACGTCGTGCGCAGGTGCTCGAGCGACGACGCGAACGACTGCTGGACCTGGGTGGCGATCGGCGCGTGCGGATCGAACGGCAGCCGATGGTCCTGGCCGTCGACGAACGTGAACTTCGTCTGCAGGAACAGCTGCTCGCGAGGGATGCCGCTCGCCGCGATGCCGGCGCCGACGCCCTCCTCGTAGTAGTGCTTGCGCTGGTTCGCGGTGTCGATCGCGCGAAACCCGGCGGCGAGCGCGTCGACCACGCAGCGCTCGGTCGCGTCTTCCTTCCACGCCGTGCCGTACATCATCGCGATCGGGGTCGTCATTGCTGCTGGACGTAGAACACGTAGCCGAGGCCTGACAAGTAGACGCGCGCACAGTCCGCTGTCATGAACGCATCGAAGCTGACAGGCAGCGTCGGCATCGGCTGCGCCGGCGAGAACGCGGACTCGAGCGACGGGCGATCCGAGTAGTACATTCCCACGGGATCCCCGCCGTAGATGATCGCCCGCAGGCCATCGCTCGTGATCGAGATCGAGTGAATCTCAGGAAGCGCGAGCTCTGCCTGCGAGTGGGTGCTCGCAACGCGCCAGACTGCGCCTTCCTCGACCCACTCGGTCCAGGTCAGGGAGTCGAATTCCGCGACGAGCACGTGCAAGCCACTCGGCCCCTGCGCCAGCGGCGACACGAACGGGCGGTCGGCGAACGGCGGCGCGGCGAGCATGCTCCAGCTGCCCGATGAGGTGCGCGCGAAGTACTGCATGTCGACCACGGCGGTGTCGTAGTCGATGTGGCGGACGAGCAGCTTCTCACCGTCGGGAGAGATGCGCGGCAGATCATAACTGTCGGCTTCGCCGGCACTCGGCAGTGGAATTCCGGTGGCCGGCTGAAGCATCTGGTCGGGCTCGCCGACGTACACCGCGCGGTAGCTCCCAGCTGCCATGCCCCCGCAGCTCGCGGCCGCGCGCCCGTTCGCCGCGACCGAGTAGCCCTCGCATTCCTGGAGCACGTACTGATGAAGCGACGCCGCGAACGTCGGCGCAGTGCCGAGCATCGGGCACGCGTATGGTGCATCGACGGGCGCATCGAAATACGCAGCATCGATCTGCTGCGTCGGCCGGAGATCGAAGATCGAGTTGCAGCCCGCGAGCGCGAACAAAAGGAATGGCGCGCGCGTCATCGTGGATTCGCGTAGAAGACGGAGCCGAGGCCCGCCGCGTAGAGGCGCGAGCAGTCGGCGTTGAGGGTCATATCGACGCCGCGCGGCGCACCTTCGAGGGCGACGAAGGCGCGGAACGGATCGCTGACAGTCGCCCGATCGGAGTAGAGCGCACGATTGTTGACGGTGGCGACCACGCGCAGGCCGTCCTCGGTGAGCGAGGCGGCGAACAGGACGTCACTGACCGACGGGACGGACGGCATCTGGGTTCCGACCTGCCGCCACGTGGTTCCCTCGAAGATCCACTCGTGGAGCAGAACGTCATCGGAGGTCGTCACGAGCATCCGATTGTCGTCGCTCAACGTGCCGATCGCGCGGATGTGCGAGCCGAACGGCGGATCGCCGCCGCGCAGCCAGGTGCCGTCGCTCTGGCGGTCGTATACGTGCACCTGCACGACCGCGATCTTCGTAGGCTCGCGAACGATGAGGTGCTCGCCATCCTGGGTGAGCCGCGGCAGGACCGGTCCGATCATGTCGACACCGATGGCGGGCTCCAAGCGCTCGTCGATGTTGCCGACGAACACTCGATCGGTACCGTTGTCGTCCTTGCACCGTGCGACCGCGCGACCCGATCTCACGACGGAGTATGCCTCGCAGCGCTGGACGAGGAACTGCGTCAGCTGCGGCGAGAACTGCGGGGTCACGCCGATCGCCGGGCACGCGTACGGCGCGTCGGCGGGCGCGTCGAAGAACGCGGCGTCTTGCTGACCGGTCTCCTTCAGGCCGTAGATCTGGTTGCACCCGCACAGGAGCAAGACCAGCAGCCACCTCATTCGAACATCTTACGGCGCATCACAGCCGGCGTGCGAGCCGGCGGAGTGGATTGCGACGCTGCGCGCGCAGCGCGGCTCCCGACCGCGCGGTCTCGGCACGGATCGCGTGCTTGTCGTGCGCGGCGCGCTCCTTGTCGGTACCGACGAAGATCTCGCGCGTCTTCGCGAGCAAGTCGAACCACGACCACACGACGCCGAAGTTCTTGTCCTGATCGCCCATGTGATGGTCGTAGTGCCACGACAGGTGATCGCGTCCCCA
>JABFXX010000127.1 GCA_013368795.1 Kofleriaceae bacterium | reverse complement strand
GTTTGCACCCACGTCGGGTTCGCCGACCACGTGCAACGACGCGACGCGATGGCCGAGCCAGGCCGGACAACACGTCCCACGTGGCGCGACCGGGGTCAGACATGACTTCCATGACGTGCTCGATCGCCTCGACCGAACGCGTGCGACTCGCGAGCGGAGCGAAGCTGGGGTCAGACACAACTTGTACAAGTTGCTCGGGCGACCTGCACCGGGGTCAGACATGACTTCCAGGACGCTCTCGGACGACTTGACCGAACGCATGCGATTCGCGAGCGGAGTTCTCCGATGACCCAGGCACTCGTCGATCAGCCGGCGCGCGACCGGATTCGCGGCGACCTCGATGCGACGCTCGTCGTGGAGGCGGCGGCCGGCACCGGCAAGACGACGGAGATGATCCGCCGGATCATCGCGGTCATCCGCGCGGGCGCGACAACGCTCGAGCGGATCGTCGCGGTGACATTCACCGAGAAGGCCGCCGGCGAGATGAAGCTGCGCCTTCGCACCGAGCTCGAGGACGCCCGGCGCAAGGCCACCGACGACACCGAGCACGATCGATTCGTCGCCGCGCTCGCCGAGCTCGAGGTCGCTCGTATCGGCACGATCCACTCGTTCTGCGCGGACCTGTTGCGCGAGCGGCCGATCGAGGCACGGATCGATCCGGTGTTCGAGGTCGCTGCCGAGGACGAATCCGAGCGCCTGTTCAGCCGCGCATTCGAGCGGTGGTTCCAGACGAGCGTCGCTCATCCCGGCGAGGGCGTGCGCCGGATCCTGCGACGCAACGATCCGACCGAGCTCCTTCGCACTGCCGGGTGGTCGCTCGTCCAGCGTCGCGACTTCGACGGCGCATGGCGGCGCGATCCGTTCGAGCGCGAACCCGCGATCGATGCCGCGCTCGCCGAGCTCGCGACGCTCGGCGGCCTCGGTGCGCAGGCCGACTCGCCAAAGGATCCGCTCGGCCAGCTGTTCACAAAGCTCGATCGGTGGCTCGCCGAGCTCGGCCGCCGCGAGCTGGTGCGGCCGCGCGACTACGACGGCCTCGAGGCGGAGCTGTCTGCGCTGTGCCGGTGGTGGGAGTGGCGCCCGACGGGCAAGTCCAAGCTCTACGGCGCGAACCTGATGCGCGCCGACGTGATCGCGCGTCGCGACGAGGTCAAGGCCACGCTCGAGCGCTTCCTCGAGCTCGCCGATGCCGACCTCGCCGCGCTCTTGCGCGAGGAGCTACGCCCGCTCGTCCAGGCCTACGAGGACCTCAAGGCCCGCACCGGCAAGCTCGACTTCATCGATCTCCTCGCCGACGCGCGCAACCTCCTCCGCGACGACCGCCGGGTCCGCGAGGAGATGCAGGCGCGCTTCACGCACTTCTTCGTCGACGAATTCCAGGACACCGATCCGCTGCAGGTCGAGATCCTGCTCCTCCTGTGCGCCGATGACCCGGCGATCGCCGAGCCCGCACACGTCCACGTCAAACCGGGCAAGCTGTTCATCGTCGGCGACCCGAAGCAGGCGATCTATCGATTCCGCCGCGCCGATATCGCGCTCTACGAATCGATCAAGCGGCGCCTGCTCGACCAGGGCGCCACGCTGCTCCACCTCACGACGAGCTTCCGCAGCGTCCCGCACATCCAGTCGGCAGTGAATGCCGCGTTCACGCCGATCATGGCGGGCGGCCAGCAAGCGCAGTACGTCCCGCTCGAGAACTTTCGCGCCGACACGCCAACCCAACCCGCGGTCATCGCCCTCCCCGTCCCCAACCCGTACGGCTGGCGCGACATCACGCAGACCGCGATCGAGGACTCCTATCCCGACGCGGTCGGCGCGTTCATCGACTACCTCATCAACCAGAGCGGCTGGACCGTCGCCGAGGGTGACAAGCGGGTCCCGATCACGACGCACCACATCTGCCTCGTGTTCCGTCGCTTCCAGTCGTATCGCAAGGACCTCACGCGCCCCTACGTGCGCGCGCTCGAGGCACGTCAGATCCCGCACGTCCTCCTCGGTGGCCGTTCGTTCCACGAGCGCGAAGAGATCGAAGCCGCGCGCAACGCGCTGCGCGCGATCGAGTGGCCCGACGACGAATTCTCCGTCTACGCGACGCTCCGCGGCCCGTTCTTCTCGTTCCACGACGAGGATCTCGTCGCCTATCGTCACGCGCGGCGCGCACTCAACCCGCTCGCACTCGCGCGTCCCGACTTCATCGCGCCCACCACCGACGCCGATCGCGCGATCGTCGCCGCGCTCCAGATCCTCGCCGACCTCCACCGCCACCGAAACCATCGCCCGATCGCCGCGACCCTGTCGCGCCTCCTCGCCGAAACGCGCGCCCACGCAGGCGTCGCGATCTGGCCCGCGGGCGAGCAGGCCCTCGCCAACATCTTCCGCGTCGCCGACCTCGCGCGCCGGTTCGAGGCCAACGGCGCGACGTCGTTCCGCGCCTTCATCGACCGCCTCGACTCCGACGCAGATCGCGGCAAGCAGCCCGACGCGCCTGTCGTCGAGGAGGGCACCGAGGGCGTGCGCATCATGACCGTCCACGCCTCCAAGGGTCTCGAGTTCCCGATCGTGATCCTTTGCGATCCGACGGCGCCGCTCGAGTCCGATCGCCCCAGCCGCTTCATCGACACCGAGCGTCGCGTGTGGCTCGAGTCGCTCGCCGGCTGTGTCCCCGTCGAGCTGCGCGAGCATGCCGACGAGGTCACCCAGCGCGACAAGGAGGAGATCGAACGCCTCGCCTACGTCGCGGTCACCCGTGCGCGCGACCTGCTCGTCGTGCCCGTCGTCGGCGACGAGGAGCGCACGAGCTGGCTCCTCGCGCTCAATCCCGTCGTCCACCCGCAACCCTCACTCAAGCGCTCGCCGCTCACCGCGCACAACTGCCCCAAGTTCGGCAACGACTCCGTCGTCGAGCGCTCGCGCAACACGCAGCTCGGCACACACGACTCCGTGCAGCCGGGCCGCCACGTCCCTCGCGCGGGCACGCACGCGGTCGTGTGGTGGGACCCTCGCGCGCTCACGCTCAACCGCGAGCTCGGAGGTGGCCTGCGCCAGTCGCAGGTCCTCGAGGCCGACGAGTCCAACGAGCGCGCGCTCGCGAGCGAGGCCGCCCACGCCGCCTGGATCGCGCGTCGCGATGGCGCGCTCGTCACCGCCGCGCGCAAGAGCGTCATCTCCGTCAGCGTCACCGAAGAAGCCAAGACCGCGACGCTCGCGGGTCCGCTCGTCACCGTGCACGAGACGCAGGTCGACCGTCGCAATCGCCCCGGTGGCAAGCGGTTCGGCACGCTCGTCCACGCGACGCTCGCCGCCGTCGATCTGCGCGGCAATGCCGAGCACGTGCAGATGATCGCGACGAACCAGGCGCGCCTGATCGGAGCATCGGCCGAGGAGATTGCCGCGGCCGTCGTCGCGGTGACCGCAGCCCTCGCGCATCCGCTGATGGTGCGCGCCGCAAACGCCGACCGCGTGCGTCGCGAGGTGCCGGTGGTGATGGACGCGCGAATGAATCTCGTCGAGGGCGTGATCGACCTCGCGTTTGCCGAGGGTGAGCGGTGGATCGTCGTCGACTTCAAGACCGACGGCGAGCTCGCGCTATCGCGGTCCATCTACGAGACCCAGGTGCAGCTCTACGCCCGCGCGCTCGCGGCCTCCGAGGCCCTCCTTCTGATGGTTTGATTTCGGGGAACATTCGGCAGCACATCCCCGTACAATGCCCAAGATGGGCGAGCGTGAAATCCAGCGAAAACAAGAGGAAGAGTCGGCCGAGTCCTCGCACGAGGAGGGGCTGGAGGCGGGAAGCCGCGGCAGCTTCACCTCGCGCGGCGCTATCCCGCCGGTCCAGGCGAAGGTAGCGGGCACCGCCCAGCGCAGCGCCTCGGAGCGCGCGTTCGGCGAGGACGAGCGCACGCATCGCGTCGCCGAGCGCGGCACGAGCGGCGGCGGCCGCCCACTCCCCCACTTCGATCGCATCGCGCGCAGCTTCGGTGGCGAGCACGCCGCCGCAGTCGAAGGCATCCGCGCGCACGTCGGCGGCGAGGCCGCGGAGGCCAACCGCGCGCTTGGCGCCCAGGCATACGCGCACGGCGACTCGGTCGCGTTCGGCGCGGAGCCCGACCTCCACACCGCCGCGCACGAAGCCGCGCACGTCATCCAGCAGCGCTCGGGCGTTCACCTCAAGGGGGGCGTCGGCGCAGCGGGTGATGCCTACGAGAACCACGCCGATGCGGTCGCCGATCGCGTCGTGCAAGGACAGCCCGCCGGTGACCTGCTCGCGCCATTTGCCGGTGGCGCCGGCGGCGACAAGGCGGTCCAGTCCAAGGCGGTCCAGTTCCTCGGCCACAAGCTCGGCGAGGCCCTACCGGAGGGCGCGGAGAAGCCGGTCTACGGCGAGGACGTCGACCAGCGCCGCTACTCGCGCGAGCAGTACGAGCGCATGTGGGAACAGGAGCAGGGACGCGAGCTGAAGACCGGCGAGAAGGACACGATCAAGCGCGGCTGCATCGGCATCACCGCGAACAACATCGCGGGCGGCGGCAACCCGCTCCAGTACGCGCAGGCGACGTTCGGCGACTTCGATCACGCCCACAAGTTCATGGAGGGCAAGAACAAGGAGCTGCACGAGATGCGCGCCAATCCGCAGCAAGCGCACCTCGCGCCGGCGGGCGAGTACATCGTGTTCGCGAAGCTGTTCTGGTCGAATCAGAAGGAGGGCGACAACTCCAAGCCCGACGACAAGGCGTTCCTGCCCGACGCCAAGACGGGCCGCGTCGACATGACCGGCTACAAGTACAAGGCGCAGCCCGGCTACGTGAACTTCGACTACGGCTTCTGGGACGACTCCACGCAGAGCTTCTGGCACGCGAACCACATGGAGTATCGCGACCCCGCGCAGGCCAAGAAGGACCCGATGAAGGTCTACCAGAGCACGAAGGACCACTTCATTCGCGGCTACATCGATTTCGATCGCATCGTGTTTGGCGTCGCGCTCGCGAGCAACTACGATCCGGGCAAGGCCGCGATCGACACCGCGAGCCGTCGAGGAGGCTGAACCATGAGCCTGGACAGCAAGGTCGACAGCCACGTCACGATTCAGGGCACCGCTCGCAATGCGATGGCCGGCGCCGTCGTGCTCACCGAAGATCGCACGCCCGTCTACCTCGACGGCGTCGAGCGCTGGGAGCGCACGGTCGATGGCAAGCGCGTGAGCGCGACCGGCACGCTCCGCCGGCTCGGCGGCGACGAGGTCGTCAACGACAAGGGCGAGCACAGTCACGGTATCCCCGGCGGCCGCTTCGTTCTCGAGCAGCCGACGTGGACGGTCGATTGATGCGCTTCAGCACGATCGGCCTACTGCTGCTCGTCGCGTGTAGCGGCAAGCAAGCGGCCGAGCCCGCGAACCCGTCGTCGGGGTCGGGCTCGGCGCCACCGCCACCGTCGCCGCCCGCCGTCGAGACCGCCACCGTGACCGATGGCGACGGTGCGACCGCAAACGCCGGCAAGCTCGTCGACGTCAAAGGCACCGCGCGCGACGCCAAGATCGGTGCGGCCGTCGTCGCGACGAGCCTCGTCGTCTACTGCCTCGGCCACGACCGCTGGCCGAACGATGTGTTCGGTAAGCCCGTCACCGCACACGGCAAGCTCGAGCAGACGACGGAGTTCGCTGCGCCCGACGCGACGACCGCCGGCACGTCTGGCGCGGTCTGGGTCCTGCGCGACTGCACGTATCAACCGTCGCTCTAGTCAGTCACAGCGCAGCGCTTTGAGCTGCAACAAATCGTTGCGCTTACCGGCCGAGTACCCCGTAGGTATCCGAGCTGATTGTCGACGAGCCCTAGAGTCGACTCCCTGACCACGGGGGAGTGATGACGTACAGAGTCGAGGAGGTTGCGACGTTGGGGCCAAACAAGAAGCACTGCTACGCGTGTGCTTCGATTCTCGATGTGCGAGCGGAGCTGTGCCCGAAGTGTGGTGTCCGCCAACCCGCCATTCCTGGTGCGATGTCCGTCGCGCCTGTCTTGGTGGCCGCGGCTCCGCTCGTGCCGACCACCACGAAGAGCAAGACCTCAGCCGCGCTCCTCGCGTTCTTCCTGGGCGGACTTGGAATCCACAAGTTCTACCTGGGGCAAAGCGCGATGGGCGTCCTCTATCTGTTGTTCTGCTGGACGTTCATCCCGGCGCTCGTCGCCTTCATCGAGTTCCTGATTCTCTTGGGTATGTCCGAGACCGAGTTCGCACGGAAGTATCCGGGCTAGCAGCTCGTTGCGGTAACGTGCATCGATGGCGCGC
>JABFXX010000230.1 GCA_013368795.1 Kofleriaceae bacterium | reverse complement strand
GCACGGCGGCGGCAAGTATGCGGTAGCTCGGAGCGACGGAGAGCACCCAATAGAACACGACCTTCGTCGGCCACGGCGTCCATGTGGTGTCGGGGTGTCCGAAGCTGAACGAGATAAGCCCGATCGCGAGCGCCAACAGCACGAACGCACCGATCCCGAATGCAATCGCCGAACGAACACTCGCCATGGCAGAAGCATACAAGCCCATCGAAAGAAGCCCCGCCGGACTTCGGAGACGGTCGTAAGTCACGCGCTCACCAGGACCACGACGATCGCGTCTATGGCAGGACGAAGTGCTTGCGCATGCGCGTACCGGCGTAGATCCCCGGCGTGCAGCCGACAATGCGCACGAAGTGACGGTGCATCTGGCTCTGATCGCAGAACCCGACGCGCGAGGCGACGTCCGACGGAGCCATGCCTCGACGCAGCAGGATCGAAGCGCGTACGACGCGCGCCTGAGTCAGGAACGCGTAGGGCGGCAGTCCGAGCTCGCGCGAGAACTCGCGACAGAGATGAAACTTGTCGGTACGCGCGTAGTCTGCGACAGCATCGAGCGTGACCTTATCGGCCAGGTGATCGAGCAAGTACTGGCGCGCGCGGAGCAGGCTCGACCGCAGTCGGGCGCGTGGGCGCCGCGGCGCGGCCAAGAATGACGTGAATGCGCTGACCGCCTCGGTGACCGCTACCTCGAGCGCGAACGGATCTGTGGCGCCGGCAAGCACGAGGTCGTGGAGGCGGCGCAGCGAACGCGCACGGTCGTCCTGCGGATCGACTTGTGCATCGACGAGCCGCTCGGACACGGCATGATCGAGCGCTCGTCGTGAGGCTTCCACCAGCTCGGCGTCGAACGACACCAGCTGAAAGCTCCCCGGCGCATCGCGCTCGAGATCGTGATGGATCTGCCCCGGCTGCTTGAGGCCAAGGGTCCCAGGCGACTGTGCGTAGTCGTTGCCGTCGACGCGACTGCGCGCCCGGCCTGCAAGCGTGAGGCTCGTGCCGTAGTGCGCCTTCATGCCGCGAAATAGCTTCGTGGTCGAACGGAGACGGACGAAGTTCACGCCGGCCATGACCGGACCGAACTCACGGATTTCGTGCACGGCCCAGTCTACCGCCCGGGGCGCGCGATGCTTGTGCGTTCTTGGCAGATACCAAGGACGCCCAAGATCCGCCGCGTGCCGCGCTGCATGGTGCGTGCATGAACGAAAAAATGACTGTTCTCGTCACTGGAGCAAACAAGGGCCTGGGCTACGAAACGGCGCGCCGCCTCGCGGAGCTCGGTTGGACCGTCGTGACCGGTGCGCGCGACCCCGAGCGCGGAAAGGACGCGGTTGCACGGCTGCGCGAACGTCGTGCCGACGCTCACCTCGTCCATCTCGACCTCAACGACGCGGTCAGTATCGCGGCTGCGGCGCGTGAGGTCACACAGCGGTTCGGCCGTCTCGACGTGCTCGTCAACAATGCTGGGATCGGTGGTGGTCAGCTGCCCTCTCAGCAGGATCTTGCTGCGATGCGCTCCCTGTTCGAGACAAACGTGTACGGCACGATCGCGGTCACGCAGGCCTTCCTGCCGCTACTGGAACGGTCACCGGCCGCACGGATCGTGAACGTCTCGACCACACTCGCGTCGCTGAGCCTGGCGTCGGATCCGACCCACCGGATCACGCAGTGGAACGAGCTGTTCGGCTACACGGTGTCGAAGGCGGCCATCAACTCGTTCACCGTGCGCCTCGCGCACGAGTTGCGTCCCAAGCGCATCAAGGTGAACTCCGCGTGCCCCGGCTACGTCGCGACGGACTTCAACCAAGGCCGAGGCGTGCGTACCGTCGAGCAAGGCGCGGAGATCATCGTGCGTCTCGCGACGCTGCCCGATGATGGGCCGACCGCCGGGTTCTTTGACGAAAGGGGTAGGGTCGAGTGGTGAAGGCGTCGCGCGAAAAAGAGATCGGCGGGCGATGGCCCGTCGCCGCGGCCGGGTAGGGGGCGAGGCCGAGGAACTACGCGGAGAACACGATCTGAAGGGGCACGGTCGTAGCGGCCGGCATGTGCCTGTCCCCGCTACTAACACTAGGTCGCGAAGCAATCGGTCACGGCAACACGCGGACGATCGGCGACCTCGAGACGCCCGCGCCGGCTGGCGACGTGTCGGTTCGCTAGAGGCGCTAACGCGGATGCGCGGACGCCGGGACCTCCGTGGTCGCCTCGGCGCGTGCGGGTGTGCGTTCGCGCTTCGTCACCGGCCGGATGCAGTAGGCCGCTGCGCGCACCGCGGTGTTGTTTTCGAGGACCGCACCGAGCGCGCCGCCGAGCGTGGCCAGCGAGCTCACCAGCCAGGCGATGCGCAGGTACTGAAGCGGCGCGACCGGATGGCCGAGCTCTGTCTGCAGCACGGTCTCGGGGATGAGGGCTGCCCCGAACACGAAGTTGAACGCCAGCAGGGCCACGTACGTCGTCATGACCCCGATCGCAACCGTCGAGGAGGTGGCGAAGTTGATCAACACGACGCGCGTGCGCGCGACGCGCGTCGGGGCGTGCTCCCACAGGTTGTGCGCGGCCATGAACGTGAACCCGATCGCGAACAGCGAGGCAATCATGAGCATGCCCATGCGGGCGCCGTTCATCGCGCTGGACATCCGCCAGATCACCGGCGAGGTGAGGCCGAACGCCGACGTCCCGAGCGCCGCGACGAGCGAACGGGACAGGCCGAGGGTGAGCGCCCACGGGCGATTTCCGCGGATCGCGCCGAGCAGGAGTCGCAGGTTGCCGATCGCGGTGGCGGTAGCGAACGCGATCTTGCCAGGTGCCTCTTCGAGCGGGCGGCCGAGCGCGGACGACAGCTTGCCGAGATCCTCGATCCGCTGGCGCTGGTCGCGGCGCAGGCTGGCGAGATCGCCATGGTCGCGCGTGCGCAGCATCGCTTCGACGGTGAGCAGCACGGCCTCGAGCAGGCGGCGTGACAGCCCGATCGCGCCCAGCGCGGGCAGCGAGATGACCCCGACACCGAGCGACGTGCTCGCCTCCGCGGTCACCGGTCGACGTCCCACGCGGAGCGGACGCGAGGTGAGACACACTGCGAGGTCCCAGCCTTCCTCTAGCATCAGCCGGCGGGCGAGCTGCGCGAGGTCGACGTCCGCGCCGGGACCAGCGAACTGCTCGGTGCGAATCACCACCGGCCACGAGGCTGCCGGAAACCGTTCGCGCAACGCAGCCGGCAAGTGCTCGAGGAGATACGCGGTGAGCTTTTCCGGCAAGCCTGGGCCGGCGATCACTCCAAGGACTATCCGAGGCGTGCGCGGGTGGTCGGAGTCCTTGGCGGGATCAGCAGACATGGCGCGCTTGCATCAGGTGTGAACGAGGCCGGCCAATGCGACCGATGCCGCGTCGGTGCGCGCAGAGAGTGGCAGCGCCACGGCCTCGGGAAGTCGGTCGAGGCGAGCGGCGTACGGTGCTGCGACGCGGAGCCGCCGCGACGGAAGCTCTCGCGTGATCGGTCATGGTCGGACTCGTGTGTGACTCCACGACCGCTCGAGAGTTCAATCGTCGTGCCGCAGGGATTGCCACCACCCTCGGACTGAACGCCTGGACTAACCCGTAGCGGTGGTCCCGAACGGCGACGTTCGGAGTGAGGCTCAATGAGTCGTCGACTTCGTCGGCTTCCCTGCTGCGTTGATCTCGATCTCGCGGCCGCGCGGCTTGGCTTCCTTGGGCAGACGGACTGCGATCTCCAGGACGCCATTCTCGAAGTTCGCTCGCGCCGTCTCCGGATCGACGTTCGCGGGTAACTGGATCTCACGGCGGAACCGCCCGTACGCGCGCTCCGCTGCCCACACGTTGCCGTCCGTGGGCCGCAGCTCGGCGCGGCGCTCGCCTTCGAGCACGAGCTTGTCGTCTTCGATTCGAACGTGCACGTCCTCCAGACGGTATCCGGGTAGGTCGGCCTGCACGAGAATATCCTCGTCGCGCTTGGTCACATCGACGCGCGGCAGTCCGCCCATCGTGAGGTTCGCGAAGTCGTCGAACAGACTCCGGATCAGTGCGAACGGGGTCGGCAATGCCATCGCCGACCTCTCGCTGCGCATGGGCTTCGGCTGGGTCGTTTGCGACGACGGTTCTTGCTGCGGGGCGCTCTGCAGCGTCCGCGACCCGTTGTCCTTCTCGTCAATCTTTCTTGTGGTAGCCACGCTATCCTCCGACAACTTCAGCTGCAGACGTCGCACCGTTCATCGAGTCGGACGATCGAGCGGCTCGCGTCGTTTGATCGCATTCAACGGAAGCGCAAAAAAGACCGCGACCAGGATATTGCCGGCGATGCTCGCATGCACGCTCACGAACGAGACGACGACGAGCACGAGGTACGTAGTGACGCCGATGCGGTACTGCAGCCCGATGAGCCGCATCACCACAGCAGGAATGCCGGGCTGCAACAATCGCTCCTGCCGGCGCACGTGCGCCCAGATCAGCATGAAGAGAAGCGCGTTGGCAGCGACGACGCTCGTGTAGAACACAGCCGACACACGCTCGTAGGGATACTCGGCGAGGAGCGCGGTCGGAAACGGCACGATCAGCACAGCGAGCATCAGCAGGAGATTTAGATTGAGCAGCGTGTGATCAGCGCGGTCCAGCAGACGGAACAGCCGATGGTGATGGATCCAGATGAGACCGATCACCAAGAAGCTGCTGACGAGCGCGACGTAGCTTGGCCATTGCACGGCGAGCGCGCGGCCGAGCGTTTGCCCGGGTGCGATGTGGGGCGGTCTCAAATCGAGCACGAGCAGCGTGGCCGCAATCGCGATAACTGCATCGGAGAAAGCCGCGGTGCGCCCCACCTCGAAGTGAGTGCTGAGTCCATCGTCGTCATCGACGTCCATGGTCGACTGTGGGCCGATGTCTCGATCCGGGCACCTTGTGTCCGCAGCGGTCGTCGCGCTCATCGTCACCGTGCACCTCGTGATTCGTTCGCCAATGCACCTGCCCTGACTCCCGCGCGAATCGAGGCACCCAGCTACTGGCGGCGAAAGAAGGTTCCGGATCGCCTCGCGAATGCGGCGAGGGATACCTGCCGCGGCACCGGTTTCTGGCGATACGCGACGTCGTCGCCAGCGGCAGAGGTCTGGTGTTTGCAACCTGATGCGACTGGACTCATCCACGCAAGGGTTATCTATGACTACGGTGCAGACTCAGCAGGACTCGAACCGACCCGGTGCGTCGGCTCTCTCCGCGCCGCTCGCGGTCGGACAGAAGGCCCCCGACTTCATGTTGCGTACGACGCCGGATCAGCACGTACGGCTGTCGTCGTTTCTCGGCAGACCCATCGTGCTCGTGTTCTATCCGGCGGACTGGAGCCCGGTGTGCGGCGACCAACTCGCTCTCTACAACGAGCTGCACGACGAGTGGAAGAAGCACAATGCACAGCTGCTGGGCATCTCGGTCGACAACACGTGGTGCCACATCGCGTACGCGAAGGACCGCCGGTTGCGTTTCCCGCTGCTGTCGGACTTCGAACCGAAGGGTGACGTCGCCAAGCAGTACGGTGCGTACGATTACGAGCAAGGTGTCGCCGGTCGCGCTCTCTTCGTGCTCGAACACAATGGCGTGATCGCATGGAGCTACGTCGCGCCTGTCGGCATCAACCCCGGCGCCGACGGAATCCTCGAAGCGCTCGAGCACCTCGAAACTCGCAAGGAGGTCGTCCGTGCCTAATTTGAAGCTCCCGATCACCGAGCGTGATCACGTGCGAGGCCCCGCGCGCGCGCCGGTCACCCTCGTCGAATACGGCGACTTTCAGTGCCCGTTCTGCGGGCGGGCATATTGGGTCCTCGAGGACCTCGAAGCGCGCTTCTCGCGCGATCTGCGATTCGTGTACCGGCATTTCCCGCTCGCCGAGATTCACCCGCTGGCGCTCCCTGCCGCGGAGGCAGCCGAGGCGGCGGGCGCTCAGGGCAAGTTCTGGGAGATGCACGGGATACTGTTCCGGAACCAGCCGAACTTCGAGCCAGAAGATCTGATGCGCTATGCCGCCGACCTCGACCTCGGCGTCGATGAGTTCATCCTCGATCTCGAGACGCATCGGCACCTGCCGAAGATCCGCGGGGACTTCATGGGTGGCGTGCGCAGCGGCGTGAACGGCACGCCTTGCTTGTTCATCAACGGCGAGCGCTTCAACGGACCCGTCGAGGGGCCACTGCTCGCACGTGCAATCGACGCGGCGCGCAGGAGCCGCTACGCCGAGGCGCGCTGACACTGCCATCCCTTCTCGACGCGGACCCTCGTGCGTCGGTTCAGCG
>JABFXX010000247.1 GCA_013368795.1 Kofleriaceae bacterium | reverse complement strand
CACGGCTGGCCGCCGAACGTCGTCCAGCCCGGCGAGCCCGTGCTGATCTGGGGCGGCGCCGGCGGCCTCGGCTCGATGGCGATCCAGATCGCGCGTGCCGCCGGTGCGCGTCCGGTCGCAGTCGTGTCGGGCGACAGCAAGAACGAGTTCTGCAAGAAGCTCGGCGCGGTCGGCGTGATCGATCGCCGCAAGTTCGACCACTGGGGCAAGCTGCCGCGCTGGTCGGACGACATCGAGTACAACCTGTGGCTCAAGGGAGCGCGCGCATTCGGCGCCGCGTTCTGGGACGCGCTCGGCGAGAAGAAGAACCCGACGATCGTCTTCGAGCACCCGGGCGAGACCACGCTGCCGACGTCGTGCTTCATGTGCGAGACCGGCGGCATGGTCGTCATCTGCGCCGGCACGACCGGCTACAACGCGACGCTCGACCTTCGCTATCACTGGATGCGGCAGAAGCGCCTGCAGGGCAGCCACTTCGCGAACGACGAGCAGGCGATCGGCATCAACAACCTCGTGCGCGAGGGCAAGGTCGATCCGTGCCTGTCGCGCGTGTTCCGCTTCGACGAGACCGCCGCGTGTCACCAGCTGATGCGCGAGAACCAGCACCCGTCGGGCAACATGTCGATCCTCGTCAACGCGCCGCGCACCGGCCTGCGCACGCTCGACGACGTGCGGAACGCGAAGAAGTGATGTCGGCGCGACCGTTTCGCATTCTCGGGCTGCAGCAGATCGCCATCGGTGGTCCGAGCAAGGCGGCGCTCCGCCACCTGTGGGTCGATCTGTTCGGCATCGCCGCGACCGGCACGTTCCGCAGCGAGCGCGAGAACGTCGACGAGGACATCCTGAGCGTCGCCGGCGTCGAGATCGACCTGATGGAGCCGATCGATCCCGAGAAGAAGCCGAAGGTGCACGAGCCGCGGCTCAACCACCTCGGCCTGTGGGTCGACGATCTGCCGGCCGCCGTCGCGTGGCTCGAAGGGCAGGGCCTCCAGTTCACGCCGGGCGGCATCCGCAAGGGCGCCGCGGGTCACGACGTCTGCTTCATTCACCCGAAGTCGGCCGAGGGCGTGCTGATCGAGCTCGTCCAGGCGCCGCCCGACGTGATCGCGAAGCTGACGTAGCTACGCGATCGCGGCGTCAGTCCTGCGACTTGTTTTCTTTCTCGGTCTCGAGGCCGCGCTTGTCGCCGTGCAGCGCTTCCGACAGATCTGCGTTCGTCTTGCGCAGTCGCTGGCCGAGCACCTGGACGAATGCCCACAGCATCTTCACCGCGCTCGCGGGCTCGCGCTTGATCAGCTCGTAGAAGTCCTTGCGGTTGACGACGACGAGGCGCGACGCCTCGCTCGCGATCGCAGACAGCGAGCGTGTCGACCGATCGACGAGCGCCATCTCGCCGAAGTGCTGGCCGCGGCCGAGCTCGGCGACGATCTTCTCGCCGGAGAGCAGGCGGACGCTGCCGGACGTCACGACGTACATCGCATCGCCGGGCTGGCCCTCCTGGAACACCGGCTCGTCCTTGCGCAGCTCCTGCATCTCCGCGATCGCGGCGACCTGCACGAGCTCCTTGTACGCGAGGTACCGGAACATCTGCATGCCCTTCAACACCTCGAGCTTCAGCGAGACGTCGGTCGAGCGCGGCGTCGCCTCGGCACCGGAGGATTCGCTGACGCGGAGCACGACGGCCGTGATGTTGTCGTGGCCGCCGCCCTTGTTCGCGGTGTCGACGAGCCGCTTCGGGACTTCCTTGATGTCGCCGTCGGCGAGCTGCTTCGGTAGCTCGCCCTCGTCGACGTACGCGTACATGCCGTCGGAGCAGATCAGGAAGCGATCGCCGGGCAGGATGTCGAAGTCGAACGTGTCGACCTCGACCGAGCCGTAGACGCCGACCGCGCGCGTGACCGCGTTCTTGTACTGCTTGTACGGCGAGCTCTCGATCTGCTCGCGGTTGAGCTTGCCGCGGCGGACCAGCTCGTTCATGAGCGAGTGATCCTCGGTGAGCACGTGGCACTGGTTCTGGCGGGCGAGGTAGACGCGGCTGTCGCCGACGTGCGCGATGAAGCCGCGCAGGTGATCGCCGTTGCCCGCGACGAGCAGCACGGTCGCGGTCGTACCCATGCCGCGCTTGTCGGGTTCGGCCTGCGCGCGCGAGTGGACCGCGCCGCACGCCGCCTGGACCGCGTGCTCGAGCACCTGCAGGATCTCGTATGCCTGCACGCCCGGGTGGTCGACGCGATAGCGATCGATCAGGTCGCGGTTGTTGTTGATCGCGTCGCGGATCTCGTGGACCGCGATCGACGATGCGACCTCGCCCGCAGCGTGGCCGCCCATGCCGTCGGCGACCATGAAGAGACGGAGCTTCTTGTCGATGAGGAAGTTGTCCTCATTGTGGTTTCGCTGGCGCCCTACATCGGTCGCCGCCGCGAACGAAAGCTCCATCTCTTCCCGGGTAACATGCCGTCACAACAGGGTCAACGAGCCGCCAGGGCAGTGCGACGTCAACTGCTGTCGCCCACTCACTTACTTGCTGTCGGGATGCATCCACGACGGCGACAGCCAGCCCGGCTCGAGCTCGGCCTCGACGAGGAGCTGGAGCGTCCCGCGGTCGATGATCGGCCCATACAGCCGGCCGCCGACGACGGTACTAGGGCTAACTCGTGCGCCGGAATGCCGGGTCGCCTCGATCCACGCAATGGATGCGCCGGCGATCTGCGCCCGGCAGGTCGCGAAGCCACGGCGGTCGACGTGCAGCTTCTCCGCGAGCTTGTCGATGATGCGGGTCGGCGGGATCCGCCGGTGGCGGCTGGTCACCTCGCCGAGCACCGCCTCGACCCAGCGCCAGCCCGGCGACGCGGCATCGCTGAAGTCGGCGTCTCGGTCGACCGTGACTCCGAGCTTCTCGGCGCACAGCGCGGCGTCGGCGAGCTGGGACAGGTCCGCGGCGTCCTCACGGCTGACGTCGTAGAACGGCGCCCACACGACGCGCACCGACTCGGGGTACAGCTCCTGGACGATCTTGGCCGACCGGAGCGGCGCGTTGCAGTTGGCGCTGTTGGGCGCGCACATCACGACGATCGTCGTCGCGGCCTCGGCCGGGCCGTACGACGGCAGGCCGCGCAGATCGAGCGGCGGCGACGCGAGCACGGGCTCCTTCGGCGCCTCGCCGATCTCCTCGTCGGTCGAGCCCGGCGACACGACGATCTCCTGCGGTCCCGCGGGCACGACCTGATCGAACGCGCTCGCGAGCTCGGCCGGCTCGATGCCGTGATCGAGCAGCTCGAGCGCGCGGTCGAGCGCCTTGCGATATTCGCGGTCGAGGTCGTTCGTGCCGAACGCCGACAGCTGCGTCGACGGAACGCTGCCGTTGAACAGCACGTTCGGCGTCGGCGGGTTGTTGCGGATGCGCTGCTTCCGGCGCCGCTCGTTCGCGTCGAGGATCTGGTTGTACGCGGCGGGCGGGTTCGCGATCGCGGCGGCCATCCGATCTGGATCGAGCCCGACCTTCACCGCGAGGTCGGCGAGGTCCTTGTCGGTCAGCGTGAGCTTGCCCGCGTTGAACGCGTCCATGAACTCGAAGAACTTGCCGCTTCCGTGCGCGAACAGCGCGGCGTAATGGATGCGCGACTGCCCGCCGCCCTTCACGAGCCGGTAGAGCAGGCGCACGCGCGTCGGGTGCTCGGCCTGGAGCTTCTCGAGCAGGCGATACGCCTGGATGCGCGAGTTCTGCCCGGGCGTGAAGAACAGCTCGATCGTGACGAGCGCGTTCGCGGGCCCGCGCGAGGGCAGGGCCGTCGGATCGTGATGCTCGACGCGCACGACCTCGCCGCGCGAGCCTCGCCCGGCCGTCCCCTGCGCCGCGGGCCCGGCCTCGCCTCGGCCGACCTCACCCGGTGCGCTGACCGCGAGGGGCTGCGCGAGCGCGAAAACGGCCGCCGCCGCGAGGAGCGATCTCATGCGCTCGTACTCTCTCCCATGGGCTCGGCAGTTTCCTGGGCTGGTTTCTCGGAGGCTGAAACCGCGCCATCCTCGTCGGAATCGTCGGGTTCGACCTGCGGCCACAGGTAGGCGAAATAGAGGCCGGCCGAGACCACGAGGCCGAGCGCGAGTGCCAGGAGGAAAGGTCCCCAGATCACATCGGGATGATAGCGCGCGCCCACGCCTGTTGTAGGCTCGCCACGTCATGTACGCCCTGGCCATAGCCGCCTCTAGCTTGCCGTTCTTCCACATGGGCGAGCTCAATGTCGGACTCCCGATCCAGTCGTTCGGAATCATCGTCGCCGTCGGCGTGCTGATCGGTGCGGGCCTCCTGCGCCGCTACGCGGAGTGGCACGGCGTCGACGACGACCACATCCGCGGCCTGCTCGGCTGGGTCACGATCTGCGGCTTCCTCGGCGCGCACGAGTTCGACATGATCGCCTACAACTGGGCCAAGATCGGCGATCACACGATCGTCAATCCGGCGTCCTGGTGGCCGCACTTCCTGCCCGTCGGCCTCTACCCGTCGAACTGGCCGCTTCCGCTCAAGATCTGGGAGGGCATCTCGTCGTACGGCGGCTTCATCGGCGGTGCGCTCGGCTTTGCCTTCTACGTCTGGTGGAAGCGGCTGCCCGTACGCCTGTTTGCGGACATCACGATCGTCGGCCTGCTCCCCGCGTTCTCGATCGGCCGCATCGGCTGCACCGTCGTCAGCGATCACATCGGCGCCGCCGTCGATCCATCGAAGTGGTACTCGTTCCTCGCGATGGACTACCCGCGCCATCTCAACCTCGGCCACCTCGCCGAGCACTACCCGGGTACCAGCGCGACGATCACGGCGTGGAACCTCGGCCTCATCGAGTTCCTCTATCTCATCCCGGTCAACGCGATCATCCTCTGGTACGCGTTCCGTCCCGACAAGCGCCTCAACGCCGGCTTCATCACCGTGCTCACCGGCCTGCTCTACGCGCCGGTACGTTTCTTCCTCGACTTCCTGCGTCCCGAGGACAGCGATCCTCGTCACCTCGGCCTGACGTTCGCGCAGTGGGCCTCGATCCTCGCGTTCGGCGTCGCCGCGTATGCGCTCATGCGCATCATGAAGACGGGCAAGGCCGTCGAGCCGGTGACGCGCACCTCGGGTGAGGCGCAGGCGCGGCTCAAGATGATCCTCCGCGAGGAAGCCGAGAAGCTCGACGCGAAGGCGAAGGCGAAGTCGACGCCCAAGACGGAAGCCAAGAAGCCGGCGCCGAAGGTCGAGGAGGAGGACGAGGAGCTGGCGAAGGAGGCGGAGGCCGCCGGTAAGGCGCAGGCTGCCGCCGACAAGAAGGCAGAGGAGGCCGCGGCGGCATCGTCCTCGTCGGACGACGACGAGGACGACGAAGAAGAAGAAGCGGCGCCGGCTGCGAAGCCTGCGTCAGGCGCGTCCGGCGCCCAGACGAAGAAGCCCGGCGGTCAGCAGCGCAAGAGCGGCGGCAAGAACAAGCGCCGCTGACGCGACCGTCGCTCGCGCCAGGATCGTCAAAGGTGGCGACCAGGTCCACGCCGCCGTCGCCACGCCCACGCGATCAACGTCCACGCCCACGCGGTCAACGTCCACGCCGACGACTACGATCTCGAACCCGATGACGCTGTCGCCCAGACATGCGGTGACGTCGTCGACGGGCGGCTTCCGTGCCGCCGATCGTCCGCGTCTTCGTATCCGTGGACTTTGACGGCGACGGCGACGTGGACTTGGTCGAAACGCGTTGAGGCAGCCCCGAGTACGCAGCGTCTAGCGCCCGCGAAGCGTCCGCTCTCGGAGCGTGCACGTGTACGTGACACGTGCACGTGCACGTGCACGTCGACGTGCTCCTAGCGCGACTTCTTCGTCGGCTTCTTGGAGACCGGCTTCTTGGCTGCGGTTTTTGCAGCGGCCTTCGCGCTCTTCTCGGTCTTCGTCGGCTTCGCGGCCTTTTTCGAAGCCGTCTTCGCGGAGGCCTTGGTCGCCGCTTTTGCCGTCTTTGCAGCGGACTTGGTCGTCTTCGCGCTCTTGGCAGCGGGCTTCTTGGCAGCGGCCTTCTTGGCAACGGGCTTCGCGGCCTTCGTTGGCTTCGCTGCCTTCGCGCGAGCGGACGGCGACGCGATCACGGTCGGGGCGCGCTCGAAGGCGCGTCGCCCACCACCGCCACCGCCACCGCCACCGCCCATTCCGCGACCACGACCACCACCACCGCCACCACCGCCACCACCGCCACCACCACCGCCGTTACCGATGTGGCCTCCGCCTTCTCCGTCGCCGCGCCCGTTCTCCGAATCGCGACCGCGGCGTGTCTCCATC
>JABFXX010000575.1 GCA_013368795.1 Kofleriaceae bacterium | reverse complement strand
GTTCAAGAAGCGCGGCGGCGACGGGCGCACCATCAGCGGCAGGCGCGCGGTGATCGCGCTCTCGCCCTTGCCGAACTGCTTCTCACCGGCGACCGCGACCGCAACGACGCGATAGCGCGTGAGGTTGTCGGGCATCTTCACCTCGATCGTCGCCTTGCCATCGGGGCCGGTCTTCACGGCCGGCGAGAACGCGGCGAGCGGGTTGAAGTTCGAGCGGATCGCGACGGGCGTCGCCGGATCGGGCGCCTTCTGGTTCTTGTCCTTCGCGAGACTGCCGAGCACGCCCGCGTTGCGCGCCTGCTCGATCGCCTGCTGGCGCGTCAGCGTCGAGTCGGCATCGGCCTTCCGCATGAACCGTCCCTCCGCGCGGGCCTCCTTCTTGCCCATCTTGCCTTCGTCGAGAGCCATCGCAGCGACCGGCGCGGCCGGCGCCGCCATCGGCTTCTCCTCGACCTCCATGCCCGTGGCGGTGACGACATCGCCGGGCGCGCCGCCCGTACCGAAGCCGTTGCGATCGTCCTCGGCCAGCTTCGTGACGTCGGGCTTCGCGAGCTTCACGTAGGCGCGCTCGTAGTGATCGCGCGCGTCCGGACCGCGCTGCGCGTAGAACGTGTCGATCGGATCGGGGAACACGTAACCCGACAGCGACAGCACCGCCTCGTCGACGACGATCACCGCGGCCTCGGCATCACCGACCGGCTTGCCGTTGGCATCCTTCACCTCGACGGTGAACTTCGCCTGCTCCGCCGGGCCGACCTTTGCCGCGCTCGGCGTCACGGTGACCGCGAGCGTGCGCTGCTTCGCCGGCACCGGCAGGTTGATGTTGCCGACCGCATACGCGGGCCGCTTCGGCAGCTTCGGATCGGGCTTGCCGCTATCGTCGGTGCGCATCGCGGCGCCGACGAGGTCGACCTGGACGTAGAGGTTCGGCACGAGGTCGTCCGTGATCGGCACCTTCAGCGAAGCCGTCGGACCGGTCAGCGTGATCCGCTCGGTCTTGACGATGCCGCTGCGGCGCCACGTCACGATGCCCTCCGCCGGATAGAACGGCGCCTGCACCATGATCTCGGCGGTGTTGCCCGGCGTGTACTCCTTCTTGTCGGGAATGAGCTGCACCTGCTCCTGCGCGACCTCGCGCGCCGGCGGCATGTCGCCACCCGACACCCAGAACGTCAGCTTCGTCTGGTTCGCACGGCCCTTGTCGTCGACGATCAGCGCGCTGATCTCGTACGTGCCGCCCTTCGGCGTCTGGAACTCGCACGGCACCGCGTCCTGCTTCGCGACGACCGCACACGTCTGCGGATCGACTTCCTTCTGCGTGTAGCGGCCCTTCTTGTACTCCCAGTCGAGGCGGACGGCCTTGACCTCGATCTTCGCGCCCGGCACCGACTTGCCCTCGAGGTCGACACCGATGACGTCGATGTCGAACGGCTGGCCCTTCTCGACGAACGGCCGCTTCATCTTGATCCCGACGTAGCGATCCGCCGGGTGCACGACCAGCGACGTCGACGCGGTCCACTGCTGGCGGTTGACGTCCTGCACGCTCGCGCTCGCGGTCACCGACATCGGCATCGACGGCTTCACCGACAAGAAGTCCATGTGCAGCACGTTCTCGCCGAGCGCGTCGGTCTTGCCGGCGTGGGACCAGCTCGTCTGTCCCTTGAAGGAGGAGCCGTCGTCGTCGTCGTACCAGCTGCGGTAGCCCCACCATGGCTGCCACTGGCCGAACACGTAGTCGTCGCGGTTCGGCGGCGTGAACGTGGTCTGGTTCGCGGTGACGTACCAGTTGACTGGCGCACCGGGCAGCGTACCGCCGGCGAAGTACTTCGCCGCGACCGTGACGTCGCCGCCCGCGCCGACGAGGAACGGCCCGGTGCTCGCCTGCGCAGACACCTCGAACTCGGGACGGCGGAACTCCTGGATCTGGAAGCCGTGCGAGTAGTAGCTCGTCATCTTGCCGGTCGCCTGCAGCTGCACGTTCGCGTAGCCGAGGTTCGGCGTCTTCGGCAGCGTGAACTTCGTGTCGAACCCGCCGATCGGGTTGACCGGCATCGAGCCCTTCGCGATCTCGTTGCCGAAGTTGTCGGTGACCTTGTACGTGATCTTCTCGACGGCGCCGCCGAGCGCACCGACGTCGCCGCGCTTGCCGTAGTCGACCATGCGCAGCCAGCCCTTGAGCGAGACCTCCTCGCCCGGCTTGTACATCTTGCGATCGTCGATCACGTACCAGGCGATCTGCTTCTCGCGCGGCTGCTTGTACCAGCTGCCGTAGTCGTTCCAGTACATGCTGTCCTCGCCGACGAACGCCGAGTCATCGCCCTTCGTCGCGAGCACGTAGTGCGCGCCCTTCTGCTGCGCGGCGAGCGGCATCGTCGCGAGGCCCTGCGCGTCGGTCTTGCCCGTGATGCCGTACGGCTTGATCAGGAGATCGACGCCGTCGAGCGGCTTGCCGGTCGCGAGGTCGCTCGCGAACGCGACGAGGTTCTCGCCATCGACGTGCGCGTCGACCGCGAGGTGCGTCGACTGCACCCACGCGATCATGCGCGGCGGATCCCACTTCTCCTTCCACGGGTGCGGCTCGACGATCGCGATCGCATGACCGAACCCGCTCTTGTTGAGCGCGAGCTGCAGATCGAGCTGCGTCTCGACGAGCTCGTTCGGCGCGACCTTCGTCTTCACGAGCTGGTCGAAGACCTTTCGGCCCGGAATCGCCGGCGGATGGTCCTTGTTCCATTGCTCGCGCATGTACTTGCCGTACGCGGCGAGGTCGCTCGGTTCGACCTTGTAGAGGCGAACCTTGAGCGCGTCGTAGTTCGTCGAGAAGAAGTCGAGCGTCGGCTTCGCGCTCGCCGGATCGAGCACGACCATGCCGCTCGGGCCGAAGAACGTCGGGTTCGCATCGCCGACCTTGAACGTGCGCGTCTCCTCCTTGCCGAGCGTCTGCGCGAACTCGTCGGTGAGCGCCTTGCCGATCGTCACCTTGTACGTCGTGCGCGCCTTCGTCATGCCGATGATCGACACGACGCGATCGCTCTGCACGACGTGCATGCCCGGGATGTCGGGCGATACCGAGACGAGCTTCTCGTCGAACTTCTCGTCGTCGAGCGGGTTATTGAAGATGAACGACAGCGCCATGCCCGGGCGGCACTCGCTGTGGTAATTGCAGCGCGCCTCGTCGAGCCGGAGCGGCGGGTACGTGTTGAACGTGAACGACTGGCTGTCCTTCGTCTTGTTCGGGCCTTCCGCCGACGGCGTACCGGCCGGAAGCTCGACGGTGATCTGCGAGTCGGTCGGCAGCGGCTGCGCGGCGCGGAACGCGATCCAGCGGCCGTCGTGCTCGTTCTTCTTCGCGGTCTCGATCAGGTTCTTGATCGTCTTGTCCTGCTCGATCTCCTTGGCGTCGAGCATGCGGATACCGACGGCGTGCGTGTTGCCGCCGTTGCCCCACGGATCGGAGGAGTTCTTCGCGCCCGGCACCTTCACCTTGATCGCGCCGAGCACCGCCTGCGCGTCGATCTTCTGATCGAACTCGATGAACATCGGCGCGTCGAGCTTCTGCGGCCGGTAGTCGTTCGGCCAGTGGTTGATCATCTTCACGGTCGGCGTCTCGAACGAGAAGCTGACCTCCTTCGCGAGCGTGCCGCCGTTCGCCGACTTCGTGCCCGCGGGAATCGTGACCTTGTACGTCGTCGCCTGTGGGAACCGGACCTCGGGGTCGAACAGGATCGTGCGCGTGCCGAGCCAGCGCCACTTGCCCTTCGGCTGCGGCACGAGCTTGACCGGCGTCGTCGCCGCGGCGTCGTCCTGCGACGTGACGGCGACCATCGGCTGGCTGAATGTCACGCTGAGCTCGGGCGCGAGCGGCACGTCGCCCTCGGGCATCCAGCGCAGCACGGTCAGCTCCTTGCCCGCGTCGTTTGGCTTCGGCGGAAGCAGCGACGACGGCGGCGGCGGGAAGCTGTCCTTGATCGTCTGGCCGGTGCGCGGCGGCGGCTGCGATGCCGGCCTGAGCGCAAAATCCTGCACGTCGCTCGCGTCGACCTTCAGCGCCTCGGCGCGCGCGAGCAGCGCCTGCACGTCAGCGTCGCCGAGCTTCTTCGCCGGCGCGAGCTTCGTCTTGTCGAACGGCGGCGGTCCCTGCTTGCCGTCGGAGAGACGGAGGTCGAGGCCGTCGGGGATGTCCTTGTCGGCCTTCTTCACGGCGTCGGACAGCGGAGCCGACTTCTTGATCGGCGCCTTGTCGGACTTGCTGCCGCACGCGGCGACGAGGACGAGAGCCAGTACACGTAGTTTCACGATCCCTCCGTTATTCGACGATCACGCGATCGCTGCCGCCGCGCCCGAACGTCTCGGGCATGTACATCTCCTCGGCCTTGGGCGGCGGCACGACGAAGTTACCGGGCGTCGTCGCGCGCGCGACGTACTCGTATTCGTGGACGCCTTCCCACAGGAGCGACGCGAACGCCTCGACGCGCTCGTCGCGCATGTTCTGGTGCTCGTACCAGGGGCCGTACCACCACCAGTAGACGCCGCGAGCCTGCTGCTCCTTGGGATCGGTCGGAATCGGTCCGGTGACCGCGAGCGCCGGGTTCATCGGCTCGAGGCCGGCGGGAATCGGATCGACGAGCGCGACGTGGTAGCGGCGGTTCTCGTTGACCATCGTCAGCTTCACCCGGACTCGTGACCCCGCCTTGATGTGCCAGGTTCCATCGTTCGCGTGCACGACATCCTTCGGATCGTCGACGGCCTCGTAGCGGCGCTGGACGACGAACCCGTAGTCGGCCGGATCGAGCTTGAGGCTCGCCGGCGCGTAGCTCATGCCGATGCGGTAGTAGAGCCGGCCCTTGCCGTCCTTCTGGATCGTCAGGTCGCTCTTGTCGTGCGATGCGACGAACGCCATCGGGATGTCGATGTCGTGGTAGTCGGTCGACCGGCCCTTGAACGCGTGGTCGCCAGCGTAGTCCTTGCCGAGCCACACGCGCGCGACGAAGTCCGGCGTCACCTTCTCGTACGTCTGGAAGTAGCGATCGAGCGCGAGCAGGATGAACGTGTTCTCCTGCGTGTTGAGCCAGCGGCCGGCCTTGCGATGCGCGAGCAGGCCCGTGACGATCTTCGGGATCAGATCGTTATCCTTCTGCTCCTGGATCAGCGCGTCGAGCATGACACCGTCGACGCGGCGATTGCTCGACAGCAGCAGGTAGTTGCCGTCGGCGTAGCCGGTCGTGAAGTTCGCCGCGCCCGCGGTCTCGCTGACCTTGTTGAGCGCGTGGCGAACGATCGCCTTACGCTCGGCCGCGGCATCCGCGTTCTGCGCGAGCGTCGCGAGCAGCCAGCCGTTCGCCTCCATCGACAGCTTCGTGACGCCGGCCTCGGCGAACAGCTTCTGCGCCTTCTTGATATCGAGGTCACCCATCAGCTTGCGCGTGTAGAGCGCGTACGAGCTGATCGCCCAGCGAACTTCCTTGCTGTAGTACCAGGGGTACTTCGTCTCGATGTTCTGCAGGTAGGACTTCGCGCGGTCGAAGATGTATTGCGGGACCTTGTAGCCCTTGTCCTTCGCGTGCTGCAGCGCGTTCACGACGTACACGCTCAGGTACGGGATCGACGCGTAGCCGCGATCCCAGTACGCGAAGCCGCCGTCGTAGTTCTGCATCTGCGTCAGGTGCTCGATGTCGTCGGCGACGGACTTCTCCATCTCCGCACGCGACGGCATGTCCTTGACCTGGAACTGCTCGAGCACGTCTCGGAGCGCCGCGATCGCGAGGATGCGCGACGCGCGCTGCTCGGCGCAGTCGAACGGATAGTGGACGAGGTAGAGGAACGCGTCGGTCAGCGACTGCAGATTCGTCGACGCGGTCGTCACCTCGAGGCCGCCGAACTGCTCGATCACCTTGCCGGGCAGCGCGACCGGCTGACGGATCGCACCGTCGTCGATCACACCATACGTCGCGAACGCCTCGGTCGTCGCCGGCGTCCACACCGGCAGCGCGAGCTCGGCTGCATCACTGTTCGCTCCCGACGCGCCGACGATCTGGAACCTCGCGGTGCCCGCCATCTCGGCGGCCGCCGGGAACTGGACCTCGACGCGATCGTTCGGCGGCACCGTCACCTGGCGGCCAGCGCCATCGGTGATCGCCGCGTTCGTCGCGCGAACGGCAACCTTCACCGTCATCGGGGCGTCGGTCTGGTTCTGGACGACGACCGGCAGCTTGAACGTATCGCCGAAGTTCAGAAAGCGCGGCGGGCTCGGCCGCACCATCAGCGGCAGGCGCGCGGTCAGCGCGTTCTCGCCCTTGCCGAAGTGCGTCGCGCCCGACGCC
>JABFXX010000193.1 GCA_013368795.1 Kofleriaceae bacterium | reverse complement strand
GCCGCCCGGCTCGCCAAGGCGCTCGTCGACGAGCCGCCGTATCTGGTCAAGGACGGCGGCGTGATCCGCGAGGGCTACGACAAGACGGTCGACGAGTGTCGCCGCCTCGCCGACGGCGGCAAGGACGAGATCCTCGCGATCGAGGCGCGCGAGCAGAAGGACAGCGGCATCGCGACCCTCAAGGTTCGCTACAACCGCGTGTTCGGCTACTACATCGAGATCACGAAGACGCACCTCGCAAAGGTGCCCGCGCGCTACATCCGCAAGCAGACGATCGCGACCGGCGAGCGCTACGTGACGCCCGAGCTCGCCGAGCTCGAGAAGAAAGTCCTGACCGCCGAGGAGACGCTGCTCGCGCGCGAGGCCGAGCTGTTCAAGGCCGAGGTGATGGCGGTCGCCGAGGTCGCGGCGCAGGTGTCCGCCGCCGGTGCCGCGCTCGCGCTCGCCGATGCGTGTGCATCGCTCGCGGACGTCGCCGCGCGCCGCGGCTACTGCCGGCCCGTCGTCGACGATGGCCTCGTGCTCGAGCTGACCGACGCGCGCCATCCCGTGATCGAGGCGATGCTGCCGTCGGGCAGCTTCGTGCCGAACGACTGCCGGCTCGACCCGGACGCCGAGCAGCTCGTGCTGATCACCGGGCCGAACATGGCCGGCAAGTCGACGTACATGCGCCAGGTCGCGCAGATCGCGCTGCTCGCGCAGATCGGCTCGTTCGTGCCCGCGAAGGCGGCGCAGATCGGTGTCTGCGATCGCGTGTTCACGCGCGTCGGCGCCGCCGACAACCTGTCGCGCGGCGACTCGACGTTCATGGTCGAGATGCGCGAGACCGCGCAGATCCTCGGCAAGGCGACGCGGCGCTCGCTCGTGATCCTCGACGAGGTCGGTCGCGGCACGTCGACGTTCGACGGCGTGTCGATCGCGTGGGCGGTCGCCGAGCACCTCCACGACGCGATCGGTGCGCGCACGCTGTTCGCGACGCACTACCACGAGCTCGTCGCGCTCGCGGATAGTCGCCCGCGCGTCCGCAACGTGTCGGTCGCCGTGCGCGAGCACAAGAACGAGATCGTGTTCCTCCGCCGCGTCGTTCCCGGCGGCGCGAACAAGAGCTACGGCGTCGACGTCGCGCGGCTCGCCGGCCTGCCGAAGCAGGTGATCGCGCGCTCGCGCGAGATCATGACGCGGCTCGAGGGTGGCGCTCAGCTCGGCTCGACGACGCAGCTGTCGCTCTTGCCGACCGCCGCGCCGTCGCCCGTCGTGGGCAAGATCGCGAGCATCGACATCAACAACATGACGCCGCTCGAGGCGCTCAAGCTGCTCGCCGACTTGAAAGCGCTGGTCTGAGGAAGACCTACATCGGGTTGTGGGTCGCGACCCCCAGGAAGTTTCCTTAGGGGGCGGCAGCCCCGACGAGCCGCGAACCCAACTCGAACGATTCCGGCGGCTTCCGTTTGGCCCGCGACTTGTAGAGTAGGGCCGCCATGATCAACTACAAGAGCATCGCGATCGGCGCCGCGTTGTTCACGGCCGGGACCGGCGTGGGCTGCGGAGGCGATGACAACACGGGGCCGCTCGGCAACGTGGACTCGCTCGTCATCCTGCAGCGCCCCAAGCGCAACGACATGGGAGACATCTTCCAGTACACGTCGTACGTCCCGGGCGCGCGGATCATCAAGCTCTCGCCGCCGACCGCGGACGGCAAGAAGACGGTCATCTGCTGCGACCAGGCGGGCGCCGAGTTCGCCAACGTCGACATCTCGTCGTACGACATCTCGTTCGACGCGAAGCAGATCGTCTTCTCCGCGAAGCTCGATGCCGGCCAGAAGTACGGCCTGTTCATCCAGACGCTCGCCGACGGCAAGGTGACGCAGCTCGCGACCGACCCCGGCCGCGACTACACGAACCCGATCTTCTTGCCGGGCGACAAGATCATGTTCACCACGAACGCCGTCGTCGAGGCGGGCGCGCCGCAGCACGTCGACGAGTACGAGCGTGGCACGACGCTGCAGATGGGCACGATCAACCTCGACGGCACGAACGAGGTCCTCGGCCCGCGCAACCTCTCGCACCGCACGTTCCCGACGCTCGTCAGCGACGGCCGCATCATGTTCACGCAGTGGGACCACCTCGGTCCCGTCAACGCCGGCCACCTCATGTTCATGAACACGGACATGACCGAGCTCCGCGAGGCGTTCGGCAAGGAGGGCACCGGCGCCTCGAACTCGACGCTCAAGGCGCAGGAGATCAGCCCGGGACGCTTCGTCGCGATCGCGACGTCGCGCGACCGCACGATCCAGTCCGGCGCGCTCGTCGACATCCGCCTCGGCATGACGTCCACGAAAGACGGCGTGCTCCGCGCGGACACCGCGATGTCCGAGGCGAACGCGAGCTACATCAACCTGACGCCGGACGTGCCGACCGACCGCGACCCGTCGGCGAACACGATCGGCCGCTACTACGACGCGTTCCCGCTCAACGCGGGCGAGCACCCGGACCTCCTCGTGTCGTGGGCCGACGGCCCCGTCGAGTCGGGCGTCCTCGGCGCCGCCGGCCTGTCGGCGAACTTCGGCGTCTACCTCTACGACACCAAGCGCCTGACGCGTAACCCGATCCTCGACGATCCGGACATGTGGGATATCTTCCCGCGCCCGCTCCAGACGCGCACGGCGCCGCCCGCGACCGGCTCGTCGATCGAAGCGAGCCTCGGCAACCAGGCGCTGATCGGCGCGATGAACGTCTACGAGTCGAGCCTCAAGGACTTCACGCCCGGCTCGATCTACGGCGTCCGCATCATGGAAGGTTTCTCGTCGGAGGAAGGCTTCCCGCGCATGTTCGGCACGACGATGTTCGAGGGCCAGGCGAACCTCGGCGTCGCCCGCGTCGCCTCGGACGGCAGCTGGCTCGCGACCGTGCCGGCGAACGTCCCGCTCCACCTGCAGGCCGTCGACGTGTTCGGCATGTCGCTCGAGAACGAGCCGGTGTGGGTGAGCTCGCGTGCGGGCGAAGCGCGCGTCTGCGGTGGCTGCCACGAGAACCGCGCGACGACGACCGTCATCAACCCCGGCATCACGCAGGCCGCCGCGATCGGCCCGACGAAGGCGATGGGTGACCTGACGCGCGCGCAGCGCATGTCGACGGACGCCGAGCTCTCGAGCCCGACGACGTCGCCGGACCGCCTCGTCGGTATGGCGTGGGACAAGGCGCTGCAGCCGGTCTTCAACGCGAAGTGCGTCAGCTGCCACGACTCGGCGAACACGGCCGGCATCCCGGGCTACACGATCACCGACGCGATGGGCAACGTCGTCGCGCAGTGGACGTTCAACCTGTCGAACGACCCGGTGACCATCGACTACGGCATGGGCGAGATGCAGACCTACTCGGCGTCGTACTTCACGATGGCCGGCCCCGACATGGAGGCCATCGAGAAGGGCGGGCTCATGATCTCGGGCAACTTCAAGGTCTACATGAACCCGCAGGACTCGCGCGGCTCCGAGGTCATCAAGAAGCTCAACCCGACGCAGCTGTTCCCGACGCCGAACACGAACGTTCGCGCGTTCAACACGGCGCCGCACTCGGCGAGCGCCGGCTACACCGAGCTGACGCCGACCGAGTTCTACAAGCTCATCCTCGCGGCCGACATGGGCGTCAACTACTACGCCCGCGAGAACAACCCCCACTCGAGCTCGTACTAACCACCCACCGCGAATCCAAGGAGAAGCATCATGAAGAACATCGGAATGAAGCTCGTCGCGGTGGCGCTCACGTTTGCCGCGTCGGCGACCCCGGCACTGGCAGGCAAGGGCGGCAGCAACGGCAAGATCGTCGACGCGGTTCGCTCTGGCTCGGTCGACGCGATCATCGCGGAGGTCGAGCGCGCGGAAGGCCTCATCTGCGAGGACTGCGTGCAGACGATGATCAACCTCACCGAGGATGATCGTCTCGAGGTTCGCGAGGTCGCCGCGTGGTGGTTCGCGAAGCGCCCGGGCACGAAGAACATCATGGTCTCCCAGATGAAGGACGACCTGAAGCTCGGCGACGGCAAGCACGTGCGCAACGCGGCTGACTTCGTCGGCTACGTCCGCGAGTACACCGCGCTGCCCGAGCTGCGCGCAGCGATGGCGCGCGGCCTCGACACCGAGGCGAAGCTCGCGATCGTCCGCGCGGTCGGCTACATGGCCCACCTCGACGGCAACGGCATCCTCAAGACCGCGATGGCCGACGGCGATGCGAAGGTGCGCGCGGCGGCTGCGACCGCGTGGCGCGATGTCCTCGGCCAGGTCGATGCGCAGCCCGTCGTCGCGCTGCTCGGCGACGCCGACGCCAACGTCCGCGCACAGGCGGCGATCGTCGTCGGTGCGTACGGCGAGGCGGGCGCGCGGGCGACGCTCGAGATCCTCGTCACGAGCGACGCGGACGCCTACGTCCGCCGCAACGCGGCCTGGGCGCTCGGCAAGATCGGCTCCGCGCAATCGACGCAGGCACTGACCACGGCGACGCAGGACAAGTCCGGCCTCGTCAGCGGGTATGCGAAGGCTGCGCTCGCTTCGCTCAAGTAATCGTCGACAAACTGGGTGTAGCGCGATGTGATCAACGAAGCCGCGTCCGAGAGGGCGCGGCTTCAGTCGTTTTCACGATAGGATTCGATCATGGACCTACGCAGGGGCGTACTCCTCGGTGTCCTCGTGACCGCAGCGTGCAGCGACGGTCCGCCTGGCCGCACGTACTACGAGCGGAACATCGAGACGATCTTCATCAAGAGCTGCAAGGGCAACACGTCCGGTTGCCACGCGACCAACGTCGGCGATGCGTACGCATTCGCGGCGGGCAACTTCGACGTCACGACGTTCGAGAACGTGCAGAAGCGACGCGACCTGCTCGCGCCGTTCGGCCCGTATCAGCAGCCACTCCTGCTCATCAAGGCGGTCGCGCCCGAGCTGCCGAACCCGATGGATCCGAACAAGCTGTTCGTCCAGTACGGCAAGACCGGCGGCGGCACGGATCAGTTCCTGCCGATCGACGTCGTGCACGGCGGTGGCTCGGTGCTCGACGTGAGCTCCGACGACTACTTCACGCTGCAGACGTGGATGGAGAACGGCGCGACCGAGAACGGTCTCAAGCCGCCGACGCCGGCGCGCAGCGGCAGCGGCTCGTGCTCGACGAGCGTGCCCTCGAACTTCAACCCCGCGATGTACACGTCGAACGCGACGTACAACACGTTCAAGAACGACGTCGCGCCGATTCTCAAGGACAAGGGCTGCAACGCGAGCAACTGCCACGGCGCGCCGCAGTCGGACTTCTACATCACGTGCGGCGACGACGACACGCAGATGGCGTTCAACTTCAGCCAGGCGTGGTCGTTCGTGAACGATCCGGTCGACGACTCGCAGCTACTGCGCGTGCCGCTCGCGGTCGCCGCGGGAGGCCGCGGCCACACCGGCGGCGATCAGTTCTCCAGCGATAGCGATGACGACTACGTCAAGGTCCGTGCGTGGGCCGAGGCGGTGAAGAAGCTCGCGTTCGCGGACACGCCGGAGAAGACGTTCTTCGAGCAGAACGTCCAGCCGGTGCTGTTGCAGCGCGGGTGCTCGTTCCAGGGCTGCCACAGCCCGGCGGCGACGAACGACTTCAAGCTGCGCTCGGGCACGCAGGGCTTCTTCTCGGCGATCGCGCTCGAGCGCAACTACGAGCTGCTTCGCAACGAGTTCATGGCGATCGAGTTCCCCGACGCGCGGCGCGGCCGAGCGGTCGCGAAGACGATCCTCGAGGACGATTATCGCCTCGCCGACCAGGTCGGCGGCATGCACGGCCATCGCGGTGGCTCGGTGCTCGAGACGCCGGGCTCGGCGAACGGCTCGGATCCGGCGCTGTGCCCGACGTGGACCGGCAACACCGCGCCGGCGAACGTCACCGCGTTCTGCGTGATCCAGGAGTGGATCAACCGCGAGCGCGCGGCGCTCGGGACGCAGGTCACGCAGATGAACAGCGGCGACACCATGCCGGTCGTGTTCGTCGATCGGCCGGCAGGGCAGGCGGCCGACCGCCTCGAGTTCGACACGTTCCAGGGCGGCGCCGACCTCGTCGTGTCGACCGCGACGTTCGGCGCGAACTTCGGCCACGACATGACGCTCGGCGCGCCGACGACGCTGCTCGGCGATGCGAGCTGCGCGGGCGCGCGGGGCGGTGACATCCAGGCTCCCGACGTCGCGAACGACGGCGACACCGTCGCGTTCGCGGCGCGGCCGAGCGCGAACGTTCCGCTCTCGGTCTGGACCGTGAAGATCTCGACCGGCGTCTGCACGCAGATCACGCCGGCAAGCGGCATGATCCACAACTTCGATCCGGCGTTCTCGCCCGACGGTCAGTGGATCGTGTTCGCGTCGACGCGCGGCAAGAGCGGGCCGACGCTGTCGCGCAAGCGCATGCTGCCGCAGTCGGACCTCTGGCGCATCAAGCTGCCGAGCGGCACGCCCGAGCAGGTCACGTGGCTGTCGAACTCCGAGATCAGCCCGCAGTTCATGCGCGAGGGCCGGATGACGATGACGACCGAGAAGGCGAGCGACGGGTTCTACCAGCTCGCCGGTCGCCGCCTGAACTGGGACCTCACCGACTATCACCCGCTGCTCGCGCAGCGAAACACGTCGGCGTACAAGAGCCTCACCGACCTCGCCGAGAGCGCGCCGTCGATCGGCTACTCGGCGGCGACGGATATCCGCGAGGGCTCGGACGGCAACTTCCTCCTGATCGTGTCCGACCTCGGCACCGACGGTAAGCCGGTCGTCCCCGGCGGCGGCGGTGCGCTCGGCATCTTCAACCGCAGCGTCGGTCCGTTCGAGCAGGATCGCACCGACAAGGGCTACCTCCCGTCGTTCAAGCTCGTCGATGCGGCAGCAGCGACCGGCCGGTCGGGCGCGACCGCCGCATACCGATCGCCGGTGACGATGCCCGACGGTCAGATCATGGCGTCGTACGCGCCGACCGCGGGCGCGCTTGCGTGGCGGCTCGTCGCGGTCAACCCGCGCACGAACGCGCAGACGACGCTCCTGGCGCCAGCGGGCGGCCGCGCGTACGTCGACGCGGTGCTCGCGATCAAGTATCCGGCGCGGCAGCTCTATCTCAACCGCCGCCAGCTCGTGTTCGGCGGCGGCACCGATACCGATGCCGATCACGCGGTGCTCTACATCCCCGATGCACCGATGACGTTCACGCTGCTGACCGGCAACCTCCGTCGCGGCCGTCCCGTCGACGCGTTCCGCAAGGCGACGAAGCTCGTCGTGGAGACCGAAGGCATGTGCCCGCCGGGCTCGTGCACGCGCGGCTCGAACGGCATCTACGAGAACCGGATGATGCTCGGCGCCGCGGACCTCGACGACGATGGCTCGGTGAAGGTGCGCCTGCCGTCGAAGACGGGCGTCGTGCTCTCGCTCGCGAACGATGATGGCACCGTCATCAAGATGGGCGAGGAGCACCAGCTCGGACCCGGCGAGGAGATCGCGATGGGTGTTCGCCAGACGATCAAGAACTTCGCGGGGCAGACGGTGAACCTCTACGACGCGGTGTGCGGCGGCTGCCACGGCACGGTGACGGGCCGCGAGCTCGACGTGTTCGTGACCCCGGATGCTCTGACGGGTGCGTCAGCGTCGGCGTCGCAGACGAAGGAACCTAAAGCAATCGGCCCGTAAGCGGTGGTCGCAGGCGTCGCGGGGCGAAATCGACACGTCGCCGGCAACACTTCGCCTCGTGGCGGCAAGATGGGGGCATGGCGGAGAACGCCCCGACCGCAGACGAGCTGCTCGCCCATACCGAGTGGCTGACGCGGCTCGCGCGTGCGCTCGTCGGCGATGCCGCGGCGGGCGATGTCGTGCAGGACACGTACGAGGTCGCGCTCGCGAAGCCGCCGAGACAGCCCGGACCGATCAGGCCATGGCTGGGCGGCGTCGCGCGCAACGTCGCGCGCATGGCGACGCGCGGCCGCGTGCGCCGCGAGCGCCGCGAAGACGCGGTCGCATTGCCGCACGCGAGCGAGGTGCCGTCGCCGGAGGAGCTGGTCGCGCGCGTCCAGATGCAACAGCGCGTTGGCAAGCTTGTCCTCGAGCTGCCCGAGCCGCTGCGCTCGACGCTGCTCCTGCGCTTCTTCGAGGGCATGAACGCGTCGGAGATCGCGAACGCGCAGGGCGTTGCCGCCGCGACGGTGCGCTCGCGCCTGAAGGATGCGCTCGATCGCATCCGCGCGACGCTCGACGCAGAGAACAACAACGACCGCGGCAAGTGGGCGGGTCTGCTCGCACCGCTATCGCCGGCGATGTCACACGGCACCGCCGCGCTCGCAGGAGGGATTCTCGTGAAGACCAGCGTGAAGATCGTGATCGCCGTCGTCGTTGCTGCCGTGCTCGTCGTCGGCACGCGCCTCGCAGGGCTGTGGGGCGGCAAGCAGGATGCAAACCCGACCGTCGCCGCGAAGCCGACGACAGCGCCTTCACCCGCGCCGAAGCCCGCGGCGCCGGCGCAGGCGCAGGCCGCGAGCGCGCGAGAGATACCGGCGATCCACGACGACGATCCGAAGGGAACGCTGCGCCTCGAGGGCCAGGTGATCGACGAGCACGACGCACCGGTCGCGCACGCGCAGGTCGCGATCGACGCGAACCCACCGATCGTCGTCGAGACCGGCACCGACGGAGCATTCGCGTTCGATGGCCTGATCCGGCGCGACTACCGGATCGAGGCGACCGCGGGCGAACGCTACGCCGGTCCCGCGCGGCTTCGCCTCGGCGACAAGCCCGAACCGGTGACGCTGCGCATGCACAAGGGCGGCACCGTCGAGGTCGCGGTCACCGAGCGTGCCGGCGGCGCGCCGGTGAGTGGCGCCGAGGTCGAGCTGCGCTCGACGCTGACGTGGAAGGCGACGACGAACGGCGACGGCATCGCGGTGCTGAAGGGCATCGGTGCCGGCTGGGCGCCGCTCGCGGCGCGCGCGAAGGGCCTCGCCCCGGCCGCGATGATGCTCGGCACGTCGGGCAATCCAGACACGACGGAGCGCGTCGCGCTCACGCTCGCCCGGGGAGCCGCGATCGCGGGCCGTGTCCTCGACGAGGCCGGCAAGCCGGTCGGCGGTGCGCGCGTCGTCGCGACGAACGCGTCCGAGCCGCTTCCAGTTGTCGATCCGCGGCGCGATGGCGTGACCGCCGCGGCCGACGGCACGTTCTCGATCCCGGTCGTCTCCGCCGGCACGTGGCGGCTGACCGCGACCGCTGGCGAGTACGCGCCGGTGACGAGCGTCCCGCTCACCGTCGACGGCGTGCACGCCAAGACCGGGGTCGAGCTGCGGCTGACCTCGGGCGCGGTCGTCCGCGGCACCGTCATCGACAAGGCGGGCAAGCCGGTCGCCGGCGCCGACGTCAGCGTCGTCGCGCAGGGCTTCGTCACGTGGCGGCCGCGCCGTCAGGCGTTCACCGACGACAGCGGCACGTTCACGATCGGCGGCCTCGCGCGCCGTCCCGTCGACGTCGTCGCGTGGCACGAGTCGGGCGCGTCCGCGATCGTGCCCGCCGATCTCACCGCCGAGCGCGAGAAGGACCTGAAGATCGTGCTCGACGTGACCGGCGCGATCACCGGCACCGTCGTCGACAAGACGGGCCAGCCGATCGGTGACGCGCAGGTCGTCGCCGAGCCCGACTGGAGCGGCGGCACCGCCGATCGCGCCGCGTTCGGTGTGCGCGGCGTGCAGGAGGCGGTCACCGATCAGGGCGGCGCGTTCACGTTCCCCGGCTTGCCCGACGGCTCGTATCGCGTGCGCGCCGCCAGGCCCGGTGCGAACGAGGCCGCGCTCGCGCTGTCCGCGGGCGTCGTCACCAGGCCGAACGGCGCGCCGGTGAAGATCGTCGTGCCCGCCGACGGCCGCGTGATCGGCAAGGTCCAGCTCGCCGACGGCAAGGCGCCGCTCGCGTTCTCGATCACGCTCGGTGCGACCAACCCGGTGCCGTTCGCGGCGAAGGACGGCGCGTTCGCGTTGCCCGCCGCTGCCGGCATGTACTCGATGACGATCAGCGGCCTCGGCTTCGTCACGACGACCAAACCCGTCACGATCGCCGAGGGCAAGGACACCGACGTCGGCACGATCACCGTCACCGCGGGCCGCTCGATCTCCGGCCGCGTGCTCGACGAGCACGGCGTTCCCGTCGCGAAGGCGACCGTCGCCGCAGGCTCGCTGCTCACCGGTGGCGGCGCCGACCTCTACATCAAGGACGAGAGCATCAACGCGAAGGACACCGAGACCGACGAGAACGGCAAGTTCGTGCTCGACGGGTTCGCGCCGGCCTCGTTCACCGTCGTCGCGGGCAAGGCAGGCGTCGGCCGCAGCGCCTCGATTCGCCTTCCGGCCTCGCCCGATAGCGCGACGCTCGACCTCGTGCTGACCGCGACCACCGGGCTCGAGGGCACGGTGACCAAGGGCGGCGCGCCGCTGCCCGACACCGTCGTGATCGCAAACCCGATCGGTGCGGTCGCGTCGAACTTCTTCGTCGTCACCGGGCCCGACGGCACGTTCGCGCTCGATACGCTCTCGCCCGGCGCGTACATCGTCTACCCGATGCTCGGCGGCGGCGGGAACCGGCCGAAGGACATGTACGCGAAGAAGGTCGAGGTCGTGCTCGGCAGCAAGGCCAAGGTCGACATCGATGCGACGCCGGGAACCGCGACGCTCGGGGTGACCGTCACGACCGACAAGGGAACGAAGGTTCCGATGGCGCAGCTCGTGACGATCGCCGCGGCGATCAACCCGCAGACGGTCGACGAGCTGCGCGACGGCACCAACATGCCGTTCGGCGACGCGGTCGTGCCCATTTACGTGCGCGGCGTCGTCGACGGTGCGGCGACGATCGAAGGCGTGAAGCCCGGGCCGCACACCGCCTGCGTCGTCCTCGGCGACCCGAGAGACCCGAGCGCCACGAAGTTCAAGTGCGCGCAGACGAAGGTCGTCGGATCGGCAGGGAAGGTCGCGATCACCGTCCCGTCCGCGTGGCTCGGCGAAGACAAGTAGCTCCGAAAACAACAAACGCCGCGGAGGTCCGCGGCGTCGTCGAGAGAGCAGGGCGAGAAGACTACTTCTTGTTGCTCTTGATGACGGCCTCGACCGCACCGCTGTTCGACTTCACGTCGGGGTGGTCCTTGCCCTCGGGATCGATGACGGCCTTGATCACCGACGGCGTCTCCGCCTTCTTGGGCGCGACCGCCTCGCGAGCCGCGACGAGCTCGTTGCGGACCTTCGGATCCTCGACGACGAGGCCGAGTGCGCCGTAGTCGCGCAGACGGTCGACCGCGCGCGCGTCGAACTCACCCGCGCGCCACGAGATCGTGCCGTTGACGTCGACGAGACCCGCGCCGTACGCGCCTTCCATGACGCCCTTGAACGTCTCGAAGTTGCGCTTGTCCTCGGGGATCATCGACACGTCGAGCGAGATGTACATCTTCCAGAGCTTCTGATCCTTGAAGAAGAAGAAGCGGCGGTTGTTCTTGCCGTTCTCGTTCTCCCAGCGCTCCATCATCGACTCGCCGGTGTTGTGGGCGAACTCGTTCTCGATGATCGAGACGTCCCAGCCGGTCTTCTTGCCATCGAATGCGACGTACGTGCTCGACGTGCGCGCGAGCTCGGCCTTCCGCTCCTTGCGCAGGCGATCCTGGACCATGACGTCCGTCGTCGCCTTGATCTTCTCGTCGTAGCGCTCGTTGATCTGCTTCTGCAGCACGCCGAGGATCTCGTCCTTGGTCATGCCGAACTTGAAGCCGCCGAACTTCTCGGCGAGCGCCTTCTTGTGCTCCGCGTTGACCACCGGCGCGACGGCGGGCTTCGGCGCAGGCGCGGCCTTCTTGGCCTTCGGAGCGGCCTTCTTGGCGCCACCGGCGTAAACGGGGCTGGCGGCGAGACCGAACAGCGCAGAGATGAGGAGAAGGGAGCGGCGCATATGTCCTCCGACGTGCTTGGGGCTCGAAAGATTCATCACATGAAGAACGAGAACCGGTTGCTCTTCTTGGCTTCGGTCTGGAGACGCGTCTCCAGCTTGTTGCCGTCGTCGAGCAAGCCTCCCGTGGCCTTGCCGTCCTGGCCGGCCTTGCCGTGGATCCGGTCGTAGAGCGTACGCAGACGGCGCGTGTAGTAGACCTCCGACACGGCGGGCTCGGTGCCCTTGATGAGCGCCTCGCGCACGCCGTTCGGCAGGAGCATCAGCACCTTCTTCGTCGGCACGTTGTCCGAGCCCTGCGTGACGAGGTCGCCCTTCGTCGCGTTGCCGCCCGGCTCGTTGCGGTACGCGAAGCCCGACGGGTACTCGCCGTCGGGGCACTTCGCCACCGGGTTGTTGCTCGAGCCGCAGTAGACGCCGGCGATCTCGACGATCTTCGCGCCGAAGTCGACCTTGTCCGTATCGGTCGGCGCCTGGACCATCACGCCGTACTTGTACTGGCCGGCGAGCGGGCCGTCCTGCGCGGTCGCGGCGTCGGCGGCCTCCTTGCCCTTCTTCAGGCTGAGGTCATCGAACGTGGCCGCCTTGTTGTGGAAGTCGAGCATGTCCTTGACCTCGGCGATGCCCGCGTAGAACTTGTAGATCTCGCCGGACAGCGCCGCGTCGAGGCTGTTCTGCTTCGCGCGGAACACGAGGTCGGTCTTGACGTCGAGCTTGGCCGCGAGCTCCTTGAGCTGCTTGTCGACCTCGAGGTTCGGCCTGAAGCCGTTCTTCGTCTTTGCCTCGTCGAGGAGGTTGTCGATGTCCGACAGCGTCTTCTTCAGCATCGCGACGGTCGACGGCGTTCCCTTGTCGCCGAGGATCGCGCGCGCACCGCGAAGGCCTTCGTTGTAGCTGCTCGCGCTCGTGCCGATCTTGCCGACCGCAACGCCGACGATCAGTGCGATCGCGGCGGGCACGGCGATCTTCACGATCGTGCCGCTCGCGCCGCTCTGGCCGACGTTCTCGACGGGCTTGCCGTCGTTGACGATCACGATCTCCGGAGCGCGCTGGACAGTGCCAACGGCTGCCATCGCGTTCATCGCGGCAAACGGATCATCCGATGCATTGGGGATCGTAGGCTGCTGTGGCTGCTGCGGTGGCGCCACTGCCAATCCTGGTGGCGCAACGACGCCACCCGAAGGCGCGCCATTCGCTCGCGGAGTGGAGCCACTCGGCGATGCCGCGGCTGCGCCCTTTTTGAGTCCAAGGCGCTGCTTGAGCTCGCTGATGTCTCTACTTCCGGCTTTCTTGTCGCTCAAGGTCATCCTCCCGAGGGGCGTCACTGTATGGAGGTCACGCCGTAACGTCAAGGATGCCCGAGGCTTGGCCAGGTTGCAGACAGATGTCTTCGCAGCACCACAGTCCGTTAAGTCGTGAATTGGTGGTCACACCCGAGATCGGTTGTGCATTGCGTTGTCGAATGTAAGCGACCGGATTCGCGATCGTTTCATTTGTCGTCGACGACAAAAACGACTGGCCCGACGGGTGCACAGTAAACCGCCGGGACTCGTCGCGCGTCCCAGCTGTCTAGAAAGAAGGGAACCAGTGAACCGTCGCCTACCTCTCCTCCTTGGTGCTGTCGCCTTCACCTCGCTGCTCGGTGCCGCTGATCATGCCGAGGCCGGCGGTCGCGTGCGCTTCAGCGGCGGAGCTCGCTGGAGTGGCGGTGTCCACGTCGGCGGCTCCTGGCACTTCTCGCGGCCCGCGTGGCGGCCCAACCGCTTCACGGTGCGCGGCTCGATCTATGTCGGCCCGCGCTACTACCCACGCCCGTACTACGTGTACTACCCGACCTACGTCCCGTCGTACTACCAGACGACGTCGTACTACCCGGTCGAGGCTCAACCGGCGAGCACGGCTCCCGGCGTGACCGTCGTCGCGCCCGCGCCGCGCCCGCAGCTCCCGAAGCTCGGCATCGGCCTCTTCATGGGCGGCTCGGCCGTCGAGTCGCAGACCGGCGAGTCGGTCAACGAGTCGCAGGACATCGGCTTCCTCGCGCGCTTCCGCCTGACGCCGGGCCTCCTCGTCGAAGGCGAGCTCGGCAAGACGTCGTACGACGTCAACGGCAACGATAACCTCCGCGTCGACCGCCGCCTCTCGGGCTCGCTGATCTACGAGATCGGTGCCTACAACAAGCTCGCGCCGTACCTGCTCGCGGGCATCGGCGTCCAGCAGGCCGACATCAACGGCACGTACTCGACGACGCAGGACTTCGGCGAGATCGGCATCGGCCTCCGCTGGGCGGTGACGCCGAAGTTCCACCTCGCTGCGGACATCCGCGCGGGAAGCCGCTCGACGGTGTCGAACGACGAGGTGCCGACCGCGGGCACGGTCGCTCGCACGATCACGCCGCCGACCGCGGACAGCGACGAGAGCGAGGAGTACTCGCGCGCGCGTCTGTCGGCGCTCGTCTACTTCTAGTCGTTGGCAGCGCGACGAAGCGGCCGGGTGACCCCCGGCCGTTGTCGTTTTCGGTTAGGCTGCGAAGAGATGGCTCCCGAGGGGCTGCGGTTCGCAGTCGAACAGCGTCACGTCACCGCGAGAGACGGAACGCGGATCGGGTATCAGGTGCGCGGGACCCGCGGCCCGTGTGTCGTCCTCGCGAACGGCCTCGGCGGCACGTACCTCGCGTTCCGCTACCTCTACGACGCGCTCGGCGACTACCGCACGATCTGCTGGGACTACCGCGGGCTCTACACCTCGGGGGCGTCGCTCGACCCGATGGCGAACACGGTCGCGCACCAGGTCGACGACCTGATGGCGATCCTCGCCCAGGAGCGCGTCGACGAGGTCGTGATCGCCGGCTGGTCGATGGGCGTGCAGGTCGGGTTCGAGGCGATCCGCCGCCACCCGTCGCGCGTGCGCGGCATGCTCGCGATCAACGGCACGTATGGCCGCGCGTTTCGCACGGTGATGGGCAGCCGGCTCGTCGGCCGGACGATCCCGATGCTGCTCCGCCTGGTCAAGGCACAGGCTGCGCTCGCCGGGCTCGCGACGCGCCGGCTCGCCGGCTCCGACGCGCTGATCAGCGCGATGAAGAGGGTGGGGCTCGTCAGCCAGACGATCGACCTCGAGATCTTCCGCGCCGTCGCCGCCGGGTTTCAGACGATCGACTGGCGGATCTACTCGGACCTCCTCACGCGGCTCGACGAGCACGACGCCGAGGAGGTCCTCGCGAAGATCGACGTGCCCGTCACGATCGTCACCGGCGATCGCGATCTCATGACGCCACCGGCGACCGCCGAGCACATGCACCGCTCGATTCGTGGCTCGCGCCTCGTCGTGATCGAGGGTGGCACGCACTACACGCCCGTCGAGTACCCGGCGATCATCGTCGAGGAGCTCGGCCGCCTCCTCGATCGCATCCCCGGATGGGAGCGCAAGAGCCGGGAGGCGACCGCGTGAACTGTCCGAGCTGCAAGGGCGAGGTCCTCGACATCGACGTCAAGTGCGCGCACTGCGGCGCCGCACTTGGCGCGACCGGCGCGCACCGCATGCTCGGCCAGCTCGTGCTCGGCACCTACGAGCTCGTCGACGTGCTCGGCCAGGGCGGCATGAGCGTCGTGTTCAAGGCGAAGCACAAGATGACGGATCAGGAGGTCGCGCTGAAGATCCTCCCGCCGGAGCTCGCCGCGCACAGCCAGGTGAAGTCGCGCTTCCTCGAGGAGGCGAAGGCGCTCGCCGCACTCGACCACCACAACATCGTCCACCTCTACAACTTCGGTCAGGAGAACGGCAGCTTCGTCCTCGCCATGCAGTACGTGCAGGGCAAGACGTGGGAGCGGATGATCCTCGAGGCGAAGCGGCTCGACTGGAAGCAGACGTGCCGGATCTCGATCGACGTGCTGAAGGCGCTCGAGTACGCGCACGGCCGTGGCGTCATCCATCGCGACATGAAGCCGTCGAACGTGCTCGTGCGCGGCAGCGACGGCGCGGCGACCGTCATGGACTTCGGCATCGCGAAGATGACGACGTCGACGAAGCTCACGGCGACGGGCCAGACGATGGGCACCGTCCGCTACATGTCTCCGGAGCAGGTGCGAGGGCAGGAAGTCGACCTCCGCACGGACATCTACTCGCTCGGCGCGACGATGTACGAGTCGCTCGTCGGCGACACGCCGTTCGACGGCAACACGCACTTCGAGATCATGACGAAGCACCTCTCGGAGGCGCCGAAGCCGCCGAGCGCCTCGGGCGTCGAGATTCCGCGCAGCGTCGAGGACGCGATGATGCGGTCGCTCGCGAAGAAGGCGACCGATCGATTCGATAGCGCGCGCGACATGCGCAAGATCCTCGAGGCTGCGCTGCGCGATGGCGATGTCGGGCTCGTCGAGACCCAGCGTATGCAGCGCGATGTGCTCGGCGACCTGCGCTCGACGAAGGACGAGCGACCGGCGAACATCGGGCTCGCGCCGACGACGCGCGCGGCGACCGCGAGCGACCTCGCCGACGAGCTCGAGCCGGGCGCCAGCGCGCCGAAGAAGGCCAAGTCTCGCAGCAGCAAGTGGCCATGGATCGCGCTCGCGGTGCTGCTCGTCGGCGGCGGCGCCACCGCCGCACTGTTGCTCCTGAACAGCGGCGGCGGCTACGAGGCTCACAGCCGCATCCACGGCGTGAAGCTGACCGCAGGCAGGCTGTTCGGGCACGTTCGGATCGAGACCGACGGCCGGGTGACGCCGGACGAGGCCAGCGTCGCGTACAAGACCGCGCTCGCCGACCTGAACGCATTCGAGCCCGGCGTCGCGGGCAACCGCGACGTGCTGAACGAGATTGTCGTCATCCCCGGCGCGGCGCTATGCGAGCCGACCGCCTATCCCGGCACCGATCCGCCGACTGACTGCTCGACCGCGCTCGCGACGATCGCGTTCGGCCGCGGTGCCTCGCACAAGCTCCTTGTCGCGCACGACCGTGGCGCGATCGGAGATGCGCTGAGAGCGGGGCTCGCCCGGGCGGTGTGTGAGTTCCAGCCGACGTATCTCGATCCCGACAGCCAGGACGACAAGGACAAGCTCGAGCAGATCTGTGCGATGACCAAGAGGTTCGCCGCTCCCAAGTGAGGGTCGGCGACATTGACATCCCTGCGGAAGGGCTTGAATAATCGGCGACGGAGGGAGCATGTCCCGCACGGTCATTGCCGCCGTTGTTGCCATCGTGATCGCGGCGCTCACGGCGATCGCGTTCTTCGTCACGTCCAAGAGCTACAGCGACAAGGTCACCAAGGACGCCGAGGCGCAGCTGCGCCGTGCGTACCAGGGCGTCCAGCAGCTCGCCGAGCTCGAGGCGATCGACGTGTCCAACAAGGCCGAGCGACTCGCGGGCGACAAGGCGTTCGTGACGGCGCTCAAGAGCTCGAGCCAGGCCGAGCGCGACAACCAGGCGCGCATCGGCTTCTCGAGCTTCACGTCGAACGACAAGGACCAGATCAAGCCCGACATCATCGCGCTCGTCGACGCGAACGGAAACCTCATCGCGATGAACGACGTGTCGAGCGTCGTGCCCAAGCAGTGGCAGAACCCGCAGAAGCCGAACGAGACGATCATCCCGGCGCTGAACGTCGTGCTCGGCAGCCGCGTGATCATCTCCGACATCTGGAACGACCGCGGCCGCATGATGAAGATCGGCGCCGCGCCGGTCATCGACCCCGAGGCCCCCGTGCCGGCCAACGATCCCGACGGCGTCGTGATCATCGGCGCCGTCCTCGTCGCGTATTCGCAGACCGCGCAGCTCGCGCAGCAGGACAAGCGCCTGCTCGGCACCGAGGTCGCCTACTACGATCAGGGCAAGGCCGTCGCGACGAGCTTCACGAAGAGCGGCACGAACGAGGAGGACACCTCGAAGGCCGCGCTCATCACCGAGCTCCTGAAGTCGGGCAAGGTGAAGGAAGGGCAGGGCCAGCAGAAGGTCACGGTCGACGGCACCCCGTACTACGCCGCCGCCGTCGCGATGCCGCGCAAGACGACGAACTCGCGCCGCATGCCGCAGGACTACCCGGCGATCACCGCGGGCGCGATGGTGCTCGCGGCTGCGACGGACGGCGCGAACACCGCCGGCACGATCAAGGTGTTCATCATCCTGCTCGGCCTCGGCGCGCTCGCGATCTCGATGCTCGGCCTCTATCTCTCGCATCGCCGCCTCGTCGCGCAGGTCGACCAGATCGAGCTCGGCGTCACCGACATCATCAACGGCAACGTCGACCGCACGTTCCGCCCCGTCGGCCCCGAGCTCGACGGCCTCGCGAACGGCCTCAACGTCATGCTCGCGCGCCTGCTCGGCCGGCCCGAGCCCGGCGAGGAGGAGTTCGACGATGAGGGCAACCCGATCATCCCGGGGCGCGTCGACTTCGAGGAGGGCGAGGAGAAGCCCGCCATCGATCCGGACCTCGCGAACCTCGCCGGCGAGAGCGAGCCCGACTACTACAAGCGCGTGTTCACCGAGTACGTCGCTGCGCGTCGGGCCTCGGGCTCGCCCGACGACGTCTCGTTCGAGAACTTCATCGCGAAGCTCAAGGTCAACGAGGGCAAGCTCAAGGCGCAGTACAACTGCCGCGCGGTTCGCTTCCGCGTCGTGACCACGGGCAACAAGGTCTCGCTGAAGCCCGTCCCGATTTTCGAGTGATCGAGTAAGCGATGACGGTCCAAAGCGGCCTCGCCCGCCTGGTCGCCGACGGCGGCAAGCTGATCGCGGGCCGGCGCGTCGGCCTGCTCTGCAACGCGACCTCCGTCGACACGCAGCTGCGCCACGCGATCGACCTCGTGCGCGCGCTGCCAGACGTCCAGCTCACCGCGCTGTTTGGCCCCGAGCACGGCGTCCGCGGCGACGCGCAGGACATGATCGGCGTCGACGCCGCGACCGACGCGGCGACCGGCCTGCCGGTCCACAGCCTCTACGGTCACACCGAGGCGTCGCTGTCGCCGACGCCGGCGATGCTCGACCAGATCGACGTGATGGTCTACGACGTCCAGGATGTCGGCAGCCGCTACTACACGTTCGTCTGGACGATGGTGCTCGCGATGCGCGCGTGCGCTGCGGCGGGCAAGGCGTTCGTCGTGCTCGATCGGCCCAATCCGATCACCGGCCTCCACATCGAGGGCAGCGCGATCGACCCCGGTTACGAGTCGTTCGTCGGGCTCGTGTCGTGCCCCAATCGCCACGGCATGACGGCGGGCGAGATCGCGAGGTGGCGCCACAAGGTCGAGAACCTCGATCTCGATCTCGCGGTCGTCACGATGGGCGGCTGGCAGCGCGACCTGTGGTTCGAGCACACCGGCCTGCCGTGGGTGCTGCCGTCGCCGAACATGCCGACGGTCGACACCGCGCTCGTGTATCCCGGCATGTGCCTCGTCGAGGGCACCGAGCTGTCGGAGGCGCGCGGCACGACGCGGCCGTTCGAGCTGTCGGGCGCGCCATTCATCGACGGTGCGCGCCTCGCCAAGGACATGGAGGCGATGGACCTGCCGGGCGTGCGCCTGCGACCGGTCGTCTACACGCCGACGTTTCACAAGCACGCGTTCAAGCCGAACGGCGGGATCCAGATCCACGTCACGAACCACGACCTGTTCCGCCCGTATCGCACCGGCGTCGCATTCCTCAAGGCGTGTCACGACCAGGCGCCCGACCACTTCAAGTGGCGTGAGAAAGCGTACGAGTTCGTCGACCAGATCCCCGCCATCGACCTGTTGTGCGGCACCGACGCGGTGCGCAAGGGCATCGAGGCCGGCGCATCGATCGACGATCTCGCGCAGCCCTGGCCGCGCGCCGAGGGCATGTTCGCGGAGGAGAGGGCACCGTTCCTCTTGTACGAGTGAGGACCGTCGGGCTGTTCGGCGGCAGCTTCAATCCGCCGCACGTCGCACATCAGCTGGTCGCGCTCTACGTCCTCGAGACCGTCGTCGACGAGGTGTGGTTCGTACCGACGTACAGCCACCCGTTCGGCAAGAATCTCGCGCCGTACGATCACCGCGTCGCGATGTGCGAGCTCGCGGCGGCGCCGCTCGGCGCCCGCGCGCAGGTGAGCCGCGCCGAGCAGGAGCTCGCGCAGCGGCCCGACTTCGTGTCGAGCCGCACGCTCGACCTGGTCGAGCACCTGATCGCGAAGCACCCCGACGCGCAGTTCCGGCTCGTCGTCGGCGCCGACATCCTCGGCGAGCGCGACAAGTGGTACCGCTGGGACGACGTCACCGCGCGAGCGCCGCTCGTCGTCCTTGGCCGCGGCGGCTACGAGCTGCCGCCGGGCAGCGTCGAGACCGGGATCACGATGCCGGAGATATCGGCGACTCGCATCCGCGAATTGCTCGCAGCCAAAGACCCTGACGCGGCGAGACTTTTGCCGCAGGCAGTACTGCGGTATATCGCCCGCCACGGTTTGTACGCATGAGCACGGCACGCAACCCCACCACGTTTGTCGTCGGCGCCGGTCCAGTCGCGACCGCCCTTGCCGGTGCGCTTCGGCTCGCCGGTGTCCCCGTTCTTGGCCTGTGGGGGCGCACGCCTTCGGCTGCGCGCGCCGCGAGCTCGATCGCAGGCGTCGCCGCGTTCTCGTCGGCGCCGCCGGACATCTTGCTCGAGTCCGAGGTCGTCATCCTCGCGGTCCGCGATAACGCGATCAGCGACGTCGCGACGACGCTCGTCGGCACGGGCCTTCTCGGCAAGCGCCACGTGCTCCTGCACTGCGCAGGTGCCGCGGCGGCCGAGCAGGTGCTCGGTCACGTCAAGGGCACCGTCGGCGGCATCGGCACGCTGCACCCGCTGCAGGCGATCGCCGACGGCCGCACCGCGATGCGCGCGCTCAAGGGCACCGTGTTCGGCATCGAGGGCGACGACGTCGGCCGTCGTGCCGCGACGAGGCTCGTCGCCGCGATGGGCGGCATCGTGCTCGGGCTCGACAGCTCGCAGATGGCCTCGTATCACGCGGCCGCCGCGCTCGCGTCGAACTACATCGTCAGCGCGATCGATGCAGCGGCGCAGGTGCTCGCGGGTGCGGGTGTGTCGCCTCAGCAAGCGGCGCAGGCGCTCGTCCCGCTCGCACAAGGTGCGCTCGCTAACGTGCACGCAAAGGGCACAACGGACGGCCTGACCGGCCCTGTTCGACGTGGCGACGCCGATACAATTCAACGTCATCTCGATGCGCTTCAAGGTAAGCAGGACCTAGTCGAGATCTATCGCGCGCTTGCACGCCGCGCCGTCGAGATCGCGACGAGGATCGACGGGCCTGATGCTCCCGATCGCAAGGGCCTCGACGCGATTCGCAAGCTCCTCGGTTCCTGATCCAGCTGCGCGCGTCGTCGTGTACCATCGGTCGCGATGAGCGTTCGCACAATCTTCGTCGCGTCCATTCTGATGCTGGCCGTCGCGGTCTCGCCCGCGCGCGCCGGCGATCCGAACGTCGTGTTCAACGGCCGCATCATGCTGTCGACGAAACGCTTCCCGCTTACCGCCAAGAGCAAGGACGCGTACATCGCGGCCGTTCGCAAGCAGTCGGGGACCAACTTCAAAGAGGACAACGAGAAGAAGGGCTGGAAGATCTACTTCGCCGCGTTCCTCAAGAAGCCGCTCAACGACGTCGAGTACGTCATCAAGTTCTACGAGCTCGGTCGCGGCACGCAGCAGCTGCTCGGCGCCAGCGAGGCGTTCAACGACGAGCGCGGTCAGCGCACGATCGTCTCGAACATCATGCTCGAGAAGAAGTCGTTCGGCGTGAACAAGGAGCTGCTGATGACGATCGAGAACAAGGGCCAGATCCTCGCGAGCGGCCGGTTCAAGATCCTCGGCGAAGGCGAGAAGTTCACCGGCAAGGTCAACTTCTCCGAGGAAGAGGCGGCCGGCAAAGAGGAAGAGTAGTTCGTCCCCGTCGTCGTGGCCGTGCTCCTTGACGGCGACGGCGACGTGAACTTCGTCAGCCGACGTCGTCGCCATGGCGAACCGGCGTCGAGCTCGAGAGCGCGGGCGACCGTCGCGCAGTGTCCGCCCCGGCCGCTCTCGGCCCGTCAGGCTCGCAGCCTGCGGTTCGTTCTGGTTTGCGCCGGTCAACGGACTGCATGATCACGCTGGATCGACCAGGTGCAGGTCCACGTCGCCGTCAAATGTCCACGACCACGTGGACGAGGCTACTGGACGTCGATCGGAATCTCGAACGAGGAATCGATCGACGGCGGGAACACCCGCAGCACGTAGTGTCCCGGCTTCGGGAACGTGTAGCGGAAGTAGTAGCGCCCCTTGGTCTCGCCGCGCGGCTTCGCGGTGATGCCCTTCGCGGCGCCGGTATCGTCGGCGATCGTCAGCACGATCTCCTCGGCAACCACGGGCTGGCCGAGCTTGTTCTTGATGTCGAGCCGCGACCGGATCTCCTGCGTCGCGACGAGAGGGTCGGGCACCATCGCCTGGACCAGCATCTCGCCGTTGTCCTTGTGGAGCGTGCGGCGGCGGCCGACACGCGGGTCGGCCGGGGTGTCGTCCTCGGGCTCGGCGGCCGATGCGGTGCTCGGCTTTGCGTTCCACTCGACCATCGCGAAGCCCGCGGCGGCGAGCGCGGCGAGCATGACGACGCCGCCGATCACGAACCGGCGCATGCGGCGCTGGCGCGGCGACGTCGTGCCATCGGGCAGGTCGTGGCGCGTCGCGAGCGTACGCTTCGGCGAGATCGTGGTCGGACGGCGACGCGGCAGCCCAGGCGCCGAGCCGCGCCCGTCGAGCTCGGTGAGCGCGATGTCGATCTGCGCGACGACCTCGTCGGCCGACTGCAGGCGATCGTCGGGCTTCTTCTCCATGAGCGCGATGCAGAGGCGGTCGACGCACTCGGGCACCGCCGGGTTCTTCGCGCTCGGCGGCTCGACGGGACGGCCGAGGTGGGCGAGCAGGACCTCGAAGCCGGAGCCCTCGAAGGGCGGCTTGCCGGTGACGAGCTCGTGGAGCAGGCAGCCGAGCGCGTAGAGGTCCGCGCGCGCGTCGACGACCTCGCCGTGCGCCTGCTCGGGCGACATGTAGTGCGGCGTGCCGATGAGGCCGCCCGACGTGAGCCGCGTCGCGTCCGCATTGCCGGGCTTGCAGACGGCGATGCCGAAGTCGACGAGCGTGATGCGATCGTCGCCGCTGCGATCGCGGCGCCACATGATGTTCGACGGCTTGAGATCGCGGTGCACGACGTCGGCGCCGTGCGTCTCCGAGAGTGCGCTCGCGATCGCACGCACGATGCGAAGCGCGCGCGCAGCGGGCAGGGGACCGTCGGCGAGGATCTTGTCGAGCGGCTCGCCCTCGACGAACTGCATTGCGAGATACGGCCGGCCGTCGGCGAGCTCGCCGACCGCGTGGATCGCGACGACGCCGGGATGGTGAACGCGCGCGGCCGAGCGCGCCTCGCGTGCGAACCTGCGCGCCATCACCGGATCGGCGGCGATCTCGTGCGTCGGGACCTTGATCGCGACGGCGCGATCGAGTCCGAGCTGACGGCCGCGATAGACGGTGCCGAACGCGCCGCCGCCGATGATCGAATCGATCTCGATCTGACCGTCGAGGCGCGTGCCGAGGAGGCGCGTCGCGGACGACGTCGCGGCGCTCTTGTCGCCGGCGATGGGCAGCGGCGTCGTCG
>JABFXX010000450.1 GCA_013368795.1 Kofleriaceae bacterium | reverse complement strand
GTCGGCTGCTCCTGCACCTGCCACTCCGAGGCCTGCGGCAACGGTGTGATCGAGATCGGCGAGGTGTGCGACGACGGCAACATCGTCGGCGGCGACGGTTGCAGCGCGAGCTGCGCGTCGGACGAGACATGCGGCAATGCCGTCCTCGATCCCGGCGAGCAGTGCGACGACGGAAACCTCGCCGGCGGCGACGGTTGCTCGGCGGCATGCCGCGGCGAGTACTGCGGCAACGGCTTCGTCGATCCCGGCGAGGTGTGCGACGACGGCAACCGGATCGGCGGCGATGGCTGTAGCGCGAGTTGCTCGTCGAACGAGACGTGCGGCAACGGCGTGCTCGATCCGAGCGAGAGCTGCGACGACGGCAACACCGCCAGCGCCGACGGTTGCTCGGCGACGTGCGTCTCCGAGTTCTGCGGCAACGGCACCGTCGAGAACGGCGAGGCGTGCGACGACGGCAACACGACGAACGGCGACGGCTGCAGCGCGAGCTGCGCGTCGAACGAGACCTGCGGCAACGGCGTGCACGACCCGGGCGAGAGCTGCGACGACGGCAACACGACGAGCGGCGACGGCTGCTCGGCGACGTGCGCCTCGGAGTTCTGCGGCAACGGGACCGTCGAGAACGGCGAGGTGTGCGACGACGGCAACACCAGCAACGGCGACGGCTGCAGCGCGAGCTGCGCGTCAGACGAGACCTGCGGCAACAGCGTGCTCGACCCGGGCGAGAGCTGCGACGACGGCAACACGACGGGCCCGGATAGCTGCTCGCCGACCTGCGTGTCGGTGTTCTGCGGCAACAGCGTGGTCGATCCCGGCGAGACCTGCGACGACGGCAACCACACCGACGGCGACGGCTGCAGCGCGAACTGCGCGTCGGACGAGACGTGTGGCAACGCGATCACGGAGCTCGCGGAGGAGTGCGACGACGGCAACGGTGTCGCCGGTGATGGCTGCACCGCGTGCCAGTACGATCCGTACTGCGGCGATGGCGACGTCGATCCGGGCGAAGGCTGTGACGATGGCAACTCGACGAACAACGACGGCTGCACGATCAAGTGCGCCGTCGAGGCGACCTGTGGCAACGGCGTGCTGCAGCCAGGCGAGGAGTGCGACGACGGGAACAGGAGCGCGGGCGATGGTTGCTCGGCGTTCTGCCTCACCGAGTGCTTTCCGGGCTCCGCCACGTTCACGTTCACGGGCGCGCCGGTCAACTTCACCGTACCGCCGGGCTGCGCCAAGCTGACGATCGATGCCTGGGGTGCGCAGGGCGGAACGCCGTCGTACAACTTCTCGTTCTGTGGCGGTAGCCCCGATGTCGGCGGCCAGGGCGGCCGCGCGACGGGCACGCTGGCGGTGACGTCCGGCGAGGTTCTGGTGGTTCGCGTCGGCGGCGCAGGCTCGAACGGCAACAACGGCGGATTCAACGGCGGTGGTCCGGCGTGTTCCGACCTCTCCACCTGCTCGAAGGGTGGCGGCGCATCGGACGTTCGCCGGATCGGCGACGCGCTCGCCGATCGCGTGATCGTCGCGGCCGGTGGCGGAGGCGCCGAGTATTCGTGCGGCGGTCAGGGCGGCGGCGCCGGCGGCGGCCTCGTCGGCAGCGCCGGCCTGGGTAGCGACAACAGTGGGGCCACGGGCCAGGGCGGAACCCAGACCGCGGGTGGCGCAGGTGGCAGCGGCGGCCTCGCCGGCGCGCTCGGGATCGGTGGCGGCACGTCGTCACCGTTTCACGCCGGCACCGGCGGCGGTGGCTACTTCGGCGGCGGCGGCGGCGGTGCCGACGGCCACGCGGGCGGCGGCTCGTCGTACATCGGCGGCGTCAGCAACGCGACGACCACGACGGGTGGCCGCACGGGCAACGGTCAGGTCACGATCTCCTGGTGACGCGCTTGCGCGAGCGATCGGGCGACGCGCTGAGCAGGATGCGAATCGCCGCGATCGCCGCCTCGATGTCGGCCGCGACGCCGGTGAGCACGTCGCGATAGAGAAACGACTCGGTGATCCGCACGACGATGTAGCCGAGCTCGTCGGGCGGTAGCGCCGGCGTCGCGACGTACTCCTCGATCAGCTTCTCGATCGCGACGGTGCAGCGACGCTGGACGGGGCTGTGCTTGCTCGTCAGCACGCGCAGCGCGAACTCGGGATCCTCGGCGACGAACCGGCGTAGCGGCGCGGCCGCAGCGAGCGAGCGCAGCAGACGCTCCATCGTGTCGACGAGGCGATCGAGGCCCTGCCCCTTCGCTCCGGATGCGGCGCGATCGAGCTCCTTCTGGAACAGCGCCGAGCAAATCTCGCCGTAGAGGTTCTCGCGCGTCCCCACCCAGCGGAACACGGTCGCGCGACCGACGCCGAGCTCGGCGGCGAGCTTGCCGACGTCGAGCCGCTCGCCCGCGAGCCACTTGGATCTCGCGAGCTTGAACGCGTCGAGCGGGGTGACACGTCGCGGAGCCTGCTCGTCATCGAGGAGGCGGGAGAGCGGCGTCGCACGCATCGAGATCAAGTTCATCGAGCGTGAGTCATTTGTCAATGATGACTCACTTGCGCGTCATGTGTCAGGTTCGGTCATTGACCGGGAGTCAATTGGTTCTTGACTCGTTTTCAATAAAGGCGCAGAACCGTCGGCGTCGACTCGAGGAGGGGATTCCCGTGCGGCTCATTGCGACTTTCGGACTCGTATTCGCCGTCGGATGTACAACGCTGGATCTCGATCCGGCCCCACGCGTGATTCATGCGCGGTTCGATCCAGACGCATCGGTGATTCCGATGCCGACGGACGTGCTGCGCGACGCCACAGCGAAGCGGCTGAACCTGCCGAACGACACCGAGAAGGAGCGCGCGAAGCTCAACGCGTCGGAGGTCGAGTTCTACGACTACCTCGAGACGCTCGACGGCTGGTCGAGTCTCATGTCGGCGACGGTCGAGTTCACTGGCGCGATCGACCCGACGACGATCGGCGACGGAACGGTGCAGGTCTGGCACTGGGGCGCGGTCCCGCAACGCGTGACCGACGCGCGCGTGTCGCTGTCGGCCGACGGCAAGAAGCTCACGATCGACCCACCGCGCACGGGATGGATCCGCGGCGACCGCTACGTCGCGCTCGTTCGCGGCGGCAACAAGGGCGTCGTCGGGCTTGCAGGCGAGAAGGTCGAGTGCGACGCCGCGTTCTACTTCTTGCGCCAGCTCGAGGCGCTCGACACGCCGGAGCACGAGCACGCGTTCCCCGGCGACGATCATGCCGAGCGCGTGTCGAACGCGACGCGGCTCGAGGGGATTCGCAAGGATCTGGTCTCGGCGTTTGACTACTTCGAGGGCAACGAGCTGCCGCGCGCCGATGTCGCCGCGCTGTGGGCGTTCACGGTGACGACGAAGACCGAGCTCGCGATGGATCAGCCGTCGCAGCGCATCCCGCTGCCGATCGACCTGATGATCGATCCGATCAGCAAGCACATCGATGCGCCCGCCGCGCCGTGGGACAGCGACGTCGAGGCCGAGGCGAAGGGCCGGCTGTCGCAGTTCGACGGCTTTGGCCTGTCGGGCAGCCAGCTGTTCGAGTTCACCGGGCCGATGAACGTCGCGACGCTCGACGAGCAGACGGTGAAGGTCTACCAGATCAACGGCGGCACGCCGGAGCTCGTGCCGGCGACCGTCGAGGTGCTGAAGGACAAGCAGCACCTCGTCGTCACACCGAAGTCGGGACGGCTGCCGGAGCAGACGCGGTTCGCGGTCGTCCTCGACAAGTCGATCCAGGATGCCCAGGGCCAGACGCCCGTGCTGATGCCGATCGGCCACTTCCTGCGCGCGCAGACGCCGGTGCTCGTCGACGGCAAGAGCCAGATCCATGCGATCGAGGATCGCGACGCGCTCAAGGTCGAAACCTCGCGCGGCGAGCTCGCGAACGCGCTCGACAGCCTCGGCCGCGACAGCGTGCTCGCGGCGTGGCCGTTCACGACGATGTCGATGCACGACCCGCTCGTCGAGCTGCGCAAGACGGCGACGACGCTCGGCATCGATCCGGATCCGGCGAACACGACGAAGCTGACGCCGACGCAGGCATTCGGCGACTTCCTGATCGGCATCGGCTCGACGCTCAACGTCGGCTCCGTCTACTACGGGACGATCAAGTCGCCGGTGTTCCTCGACAAGCGGACGCGCGCGTGGCGCGGCGATGGCGGGCACGAGGACCAGGACATCAGCTTCACGATGACGATGCCGAAGAGCACGTCGACGTCGCCGGTGCCGGTCGTGATCTTCGGCCACGGCCTCGTCACCGAGCGCCGGTTCGTGCTCGCGATCGGCGATGCGCTGGCGGCGAAGGGCTACGCCGCGATCTCGATCGACTTCCCGTATCACGGCAACCGCACGTACTGCGCGAAGGGCGGCCCGATCTCGGTCGTCGATCCGACCGACGGCAGCCTGACCTCGCTCGAGCCATGCGCGGCGGGCTCGACGTGCAACGACGAGGGCAAGTGCGTCGACGCCAATGGCAACGGCAACAACCTCGCGACGTGGGGCGTGCTGTCGATGCCGGTCGCGTCGGGCGCGATGTTCCTCGAGATCGAGCACATCGCGAACACGAAGGATCACTTCCAGCAGGCGCTCGTCGACCTCGGCGCGCTCGATCGCTCGCTTCGCCTCGGCAACTGGCAGAGCGTGATCGGACGGCCCGTCGACACGTCGAAGATCTTCTACGCCGGCCAGTCGCTCGGCGGGATCATGGGCGGCATCTTCCTCGGCACCGATCCCGACATCAAGCGCGCGGTGCTCAACGTGCCCGGCGCGAACCTCGTGCCGATGTTCGACGACTCGACGTTCTTCTCGGCGCAGCTCGACGCGTTCTTCACGCGCCAGCACACCGACCGCGAGAGCTTCGAGGGCCGCCGCTTCATCACCGTCGCGAAGTGGTTCATGGACGCGGTCGACCCGCAGCACCTCGGCCCGGCGATCATGGCGAAGAGCCGCGCCGTGCTGCTGCAGATGGCGACGCTCGACATGATCATCCCGAACGACAACACGAAGGTTCTCGAGGCGGTCACGCACGCGCCGCGCCGCGACTACATCGCCGAGCACGCCTTCCTGACGATTCCGATCGAGCCCGAGTTCCTGCGCGGCACGCGCGACCTCGCCAACTTCCTCAGCGGGGAGCTGCAGCCGTGAAGACGATCGCAACAGTTCTGATCGTGCTCGCCTGCACGACCGTGGCCCACGCCGGCGGCACCGCTGTCGGCGAACAGAACGCGGTCTCTGCCGCGACCGGCGGTGCCGGTGCCGCGCGCGACAACGATCCGGGTGCCGCGTGGCACGCGCCCGCGGCGCTCGCCGACGGCGGCGGCATGCGCCTCGGCATCTCGCTCGCCCTCGCCCACCCGATGCTGCAGGCGCGCGGTGCCGACGGCACGTGGACAACCGACAGCGCGAGCGCCTGGGCGACGCCACCGCACGTCGACGCGAGCTTCGCGCACGACAAGTGGGCCGCGGGCGTCGCGCTCGGCGTGCCGTTCGGCGGCGGCGTCACCTGGCCGCGGCCGTGGCCCGGCGCGACCCAGGCCGTCAGCACCGACCTCATGGTGCTGCGCGCGGCGCCGTTCGCGGCGTATCGCCTCGGCCCGATCCGGCTCGCCGCAGGCATGCACTTCGATGCCGGCCGGCTGCAGATCCAGCGCGACCTCGACTTCATCGACATGGACGGCGACGTCCACATCGATCTCGCCGGTCAGGGCGTCGGCGCCGACGCGTCGCTCTACTACGCGCCTCGTCCCGACGTCGGCATCGGCCTCACCTATCGCGGCCGCACGACGCTCGACTTCGCCGGCAACGCGAACTTCACCGCGCCCGACGCGTTCTCCGAGAAGACGCCGGACCAGACCGCGAAGACGACGATGGTGCTCCCCGACCAGATCGTGCTCGGCGCACGCTACAAGCGCGGCAACCTGACCGCGCTCGGCGACGTCGAGTACACGCGGTGGAGCGTCAACGAGCGCACCGAGGTCGACTTCGCCGTCGATGCGACGCCGACCGCGATGCAGGAGAATCAGTGGCACGACACGGTCACGCTGCGCGCGGGAGCCGAGTGGCAGCGCGACGAGCTGACCGCGCGCGTCGGCGGCTACTACGATCCGTCGCCGGTGCCGGCCGAGCACCTGACGCCGACCGCGCCCGACGGGACGCGCGTCGCGTTCACTGCAGGCGCGGGCTACCGCATCTCGACGGCGTGGAGCGCCGACGCGTTCGCCGAGCAGATGTGGATCCTCCGTCGCGACACGACGAGCGTCGACACGATGGCGGCGAGCTACGGCGGCAGTGCCGTCGTGTTCGGCGTCGGCGTCCGCTGG
>JABFXX010000210.1 GCA_013368795.1 Kofleriaceae bacterium | reverse complement strand
AGCACAGCAACGTTCTAGGAGTCACCATGATGCGTCACAGCTTCGCCTCCTTGTTCGCAGCCACGCTCGCCATCGCGACGTTCGCCGGACCTGCGTTCGGTCAGAGCTGTCCGAGCGCGTCGACGACGACGAGCTTCGCGTCGACGGGCCTCTCGAACGACTGCGCGACGAACGCGACGCCGTGCACGACGAAGTCGGGCACGCAGTACGACTCCTCGAACAACAAGCTGATCCTCCCGGGCAGCGCCGGCAACTTCCAGGGCCCACCGGGCGCCGCGGTGCAGGCGAACGTGTTCTTCGCGGCGCCGGGCGACTTCGACAAGGACGGCTGGACAGACTTCATCGCGGCAGACGACAGGGACAACGTCTACATCATGCGAAACCAGACGCTCACGTGCGGCAAGTCGTCGTGCACGGGATCGTCGAGCGTCGCGCCGGTCCGTTGCGATGTCGCCGGTGGCGCCTGCTCCGCATCCAACGCGCTCGCCACGACGGACGCCTGGTGGAACACGCTCGGCAACAAGCGCCCGGCTGCGTTCCGCACGCTCACGACGACCGGCGGCACGGCGCTGCCGCTCAAGTCGGGCGTGTCGAGCTCGAGCCACACGCCGATGGCCGCCGGCGACTTCAACGGCGACGGCTGGCCTGACTTCGTCCAGTTCTCCCTGACTCACCAGATCAACTCCGTTGGCTGGGCGAACGCAGCGCGCCTGTTTCTCAATACACAGAACTGTCATGCGTCGGGCTCGTTCACGCCGTGTGGCATCGGTTCGATCTGCACGGCGCAGAGCCAGCCGGCGAACGGCGCGTGCAACGCGCCACTCGTCAAGGGGACGCCATGGGCGGAGACGAACCTGTCCTGCACGGCGACGGACAAGTGCCCTTACTACATGCCGACGTTCGCGACGTACGATCTCCAGACCGGCAACGCGATCTCGACGGCGAACAACACGACCAACGTGCCGACCTCGGGCAGCAGCACGGCCGGTAAGCCGGGTGACTTCGGCCCGATGGGCCACGCCGCCCAGAACATCGTGGTTCTCGACTGGGACGGCGACGGAGACCTCGACTTCCTCTACAGCCACAGCCCGGGCACCTGTCCCGGCTCGCTGTGCACGACGTCGTCGTACAAGTTCTACACCGCGATCGACGTGTGGAAGAACGACTGCGCGCAGTCCGCGCAATGGAATGCGACCAGCAAGTCGTGCATCGGCCACATCCCGAAGTTCTCGAAGAGCATGGCCGCGTGCAACGACCTGACCTGCGCGAACGCGGACGTTCTGATCCCGAGCACGGCGCACAACACGACGACGATCCGGCCCGATGCCCAGCTCGGCTTCGACGTCGGCGGCACGACGGACCGCCGCATCCCGGCATTCGCGTACACCGATATCGACAAGGACGGCGACTACGATCTCGTCGTCGGCTCGCCGGGCTGCTGCAACTCCGCCTCGAACGCGCCGTACATGCTGCGCGTCTACCGCGGTACGTCGAACAGCAAGTCGGTGCATACGCTCGATACCGCCAATCCAATCCTGCTCAGCACGACCAGCTCGACCTACAAGGGCTTCGAAGGCTCGCTGACCGCGGTGTTCGTGCACGACTTCTCAGGCGATGGCTGGCCGGACATCATCACCGGCAGCGACGGTGTCGCTTATTCGGGATTGATCGGCGGCATCACCAGATACTGGAAGAACACGGCCAACGCGACCGACCCATTCGGTAAGAACTGGCCCTCGTGCGCGACGACGCAGAGCAGCTGCACGACGTGCTCGTCGACATGTAATCCAGGATCGACGTTGCAGCTGTCGCAGAGCTGCGGCACGAGCGGATGTTCCGCGAACCTCACGACCTCGCCGCCGAAGTTCGGCGACTACGACATGGGTCTGATGCTCGACTACGACCACGACCCGCAGAACACCGTCGACATGGTGTTCACGAACGGTAACACCGCCAACGAGTTCTATATCTTCCCGAACCGTGCCTCTCCTGCGACGACGGCGGCTTGCGGTACCGCCGTATCCGGTGTGCTCGACACACCGCCGTCGGAGCTCACGGTCAGCGGCGCGTGCATCGCGCCGAATTCGACGGCGCCGAGCGGCACCGCGATCCAGTACTTCCTGAGCAACGACAACGGAACAACGTGGTCGCTCGCCTGCACGCAGACCAGCTCCGGATATTCACCGGCGCTCACAGGCGGACAGTGCTGCGTCACGTTCTCGACGATCACGAACCGCCAGATCATGTGGAAGGCGGAGATGGACAGCAACACGAGCGACGGCATCGGCCCGCCGAATGGCTGTACATCGCTCGGGGCCGCCTCGACGCCGTCGATCGCGAGTGTTGGCGCCTCGTACACCTATACGGCGTCGACGCAGCACTACAAGGCCGGCGTCGTCGTCAGCGATGGCGTGTCGTACGTCGGTTCGTTCACCCAGCCGGGCAGCCGCGGCCACCTCTACATGATCTCGGCGGACTTCGGCACGCAGTACGCCGACGTCGGCGCGAAGCTCGACGCGCAGAGCTCGCGCAACGTGTATACGGCTTCGACGCTGGGCACAGCGCCGACGCAGCTTGCATTCACGACCGCGAATGCCACCAACGCTGCGCTGCAGGCGCGCATCGGCACGTCGGATCCGACGGAGGCGCAGAACGTCATCGCCTGGATGCTCAGCGCACGGTTCGGACTCGCGGGCTCCGGCACGGCGTTCACCAAGCTCGGCGCGATCCAGAACTCGACGCCGGCGATCCTCCAGAAGCCGTTCCGGCCGAGCTGGTACGTCTACCTGCCGACCGTCGACAAGTCGCGTTACGACGCGTTCTCGACGGCGCAGAGCACGCGCATCCCGCTCGCGATCTTCGCGTCGATGGACGGCTTCATCCACGCGATCTACGCGATCGCGACGTCGATCAGCGACCCTCGCAACGGCAAGGAGGCGTGGGCGTTCCTGCCGCCGTACGTCGCCGCGTCTGCGACCTCGGACTATGACGCATCGGTTGCCGCGGGCAGCCGCGTGACGACCGTGTATCCCGATGGCTCGCCGACGCTCGTCGACTTCAAGCGGACCGACAATCAGATCCGCACCGCGGCGATCGTCGGTGACGGTGCGGGCGGCACGTCGATCACCGCGCTCGATGTGACCCAGACGGTCACCGAGACGAGCAGCACGACGAACACCACCTCGGGACCGACGCCGCTGTGGTCGGCGCAGCCCGGTACCTCGACGGCGGGCTACGCGACGTCGAAGCCGGCGGTGGCGCGCGTGAAGATCGGCGGCGTCGAGAAGTTCCTCGTCATCGCCGGTACCGGCGTCAACGCGTCGGACGCGTCGAAGGGCAAGATCGTCTCCGCGTACAACCTCGAAGACGGCACGCTGTACTGGCAGTTCGAGACGTCGTGCCCGCTGACGAGTGACATCACGGTGTTCGAGACCGACGACAGCGGCGAGCCGGGCTCGCCCTCGATCGACGGCTACGCCGATCGCGCGGTGTTCGCCGACAGCTGCGGTTACGTCTACAAGCTCAACCCGGCGCAGGACCTGAGCGGCGCCTACATGGGCAACTCGGGCTACGGCTCGATCGCGCTTGGCACGTCGAACGGTGTCGCGCGCTACGCGCTGTTCTCGACGACGCAGGCCGGCGCGATCGGCACGCAGAGCGGTGACGACGGCCAGCGCCCGATCACGAACACGATCGGTGCGCGCACCGACTCGTCGAGCAACATGGTCCTGTTCTTCGGCACCGGCGGCCTCGAGACGTTCACGACGACGAAGTTCAACGAGTTCTACGCCGTGTACGCGAAGGACGGCACGATTCGTAACAAGCTCACGGGCCAGTGCTCGTCGAACCGCTGCGAGAAGTTCTACGGTGGTGTCGTCGTCACGAGCGACACGCTGTACCTCGTTCGCAGCACCGACGCGCTCGTGAACGTGACCCCGGGCTCCTGCGATTTGGGCACCAGCCACCTCCTGTCGTACGATGTGAACTCGTTGAACAACACCGTCGACATCTCCTCGATCGGCGGCAACGCGCTGGCGGCAAGCTCGGGCCCGCTGTACGGCGACGGCGGCGCGCTCTACTTCGCGACGGTGTCGGGCCGGGTCAACCGTATCGGCACGCCGCGCGCAGCGACGGCGGGCGCAGACTCGGCGGGCGGCACACTGTTCAACTCGGGCACCTCGGTCAACGTCGACTCGGACGCGGGCTACACGCTGGTCGGATGGCGAGTCGTCCTGTGAAGCAACGCCGGCGTCGCGAGCAAGGTGGCTTCACGATCATCGAGCTCTTGATCACGCTCGTCGTGACCGTGTTCGGTCTGATGGGCGCGATGGCGCTCCATGCCTCGCTCGCGCGCGGCAACGAGAACGCGGGTCGCACGAACGAGGCGACCGCGATCGGCACGCAGGTACTCGAGCAGCTGCGCGGCCAGCGCTCGGCCGACATGATGCAGACGCTGACCGGTACGGCATCGTCGCTTCCCCCGGTCGACATCGCGCCGTACACGACGATCCTCGGCCGCAACGCGATGTCGTACACGCTCGACGTCAAGGTCAACGAGGTGAGCGGCGAGCCGAACCTGTGGAGGATCCGCGTCGAGGTGAGGTGGATCGACGACCTCGCGGATGGCAACGAGCGCATGATCCCGTTCGAGGTCGTGCGGACGATGCAGGAGGCGCTGTGAGCCGAGCGCGCCGAGCCGCCCAGCGCGGCTTCACGCTGATCGAGCTGATGATCTCGCTCCTGATCGCGTCGCTGCTCGTCATCCTGATCCTCTCGGTGTTCTCGCGGCTCTCGTTCGCGTATCGCGAGCAGCAGCATCTCGGCACGCTACAGAAGACGCTCGCGGCGGCGCGCCAGGTCATGGAGCACGACGCCAAGCAGGCGGGCTACGCGATGGCGCAGGGCTTCCGCATCGCTGCCGACGGTGCCGATGCCGGAGCGGTCAAACACTCGCCGCTCGTCGTCGTGAACAGCGCGAGCGGTCCCGACGAGGTCGGCTTCTACTACGCCGACGCATCGGCGCAGGCGGTCGTGACGACCTCGGGGCCGGCGACGACGCTGAGTGTCGACGATGCGACAGGTTTCGCGGCGAACGATCTCGTCGTGCTGTCGACCGCCGATCTGACGACGGCGACGAACCCGGTCTCGCCGACGACCGATGCGAAGCTGACGACGTTCGACGCGTGTGTCGTCCAGATCCAGCAGGTCAGCGCCACCTCGGTCACGTTCGCGCAGAATGGCTCGTGGGGCCGCGCGAACAACGATCACTGCATCAACGCGCTGGCGAACACGACGATGATGTACAAGTTCGTCGCGCACTACTGGCGGATCGATCCGGCGCGCGAGGACGAGGGAGTGCTGCAGCTCGCGGAGAACGGCAACCTGATCGCCAGCGACGGATGGAAGGATCAGGCATACGGGTTCACCGACATCCAGGTCGCGACGTACTTCTACGATGGCGACGGCACCGACACGCTGGATCCCGACGACGACGGCGCCCGCGACTGGGTCTCCGACGGTGCGCAGGACACGCTGACCGCGCCGATTCCGATCGCGAATTCGTTCACCGCACCGCTGGTCGTCACGATGAGCCTCGTTGCCCGCACGCAGCGCGATGTCGAGGGCATCTACACCGCGGCGACGCCGGAGCTCGTCGGGACGCCCGGCGATCTCGATCACAACATGATCGGCGATCACGCGTCGGTCCCGCTGCCTTCGACGTCGGACCCTCGCCTCGCCGGCAAGCGCATCTACCGGTTCATCACGTTTCAGGCAGACCTCCGCAACCTGGGGATCGGGCGATGACCAAGCAGCGCGGCTTCACGCTCGTCGAGCTGATGATCGTCATCGCGATCGTCGCCGTGCTCTCGACGCTCGCGATCGTCTACATGAGCCCGCAGACGAAGGCGATCGACGTCGCGACGCGGTTCGGCGACATGGTCAGTGAGGCGAGCCGGCTCGCGGCGCAGTACGGCCCGGTTCGCGCCGACGTCGCCGCCGCTCATGGCACCGAGCGGACGTACATCGAAGCGACGACGGCGGGGCCGAGGCCGAAGTTCACGCTCTATCTTCGCGTCGAGCACGCCGAGCCCTCGAATGCCATCGACGAGGTCGAGATCCAGTCGTACGACATGGACGACGAGGCCAAGAGGGTGACCGCGGAGTCGTTCGCGAACAGCGTTGGCAAATACGCGGACGTGACGCCGATCTCGGACTGGGACCAGTTTTCGATCAAGTGCTACTCGAACGGCACCTGCGAGCCGCGCACGCTGTACTTCTCGCAGGCGACCGGCTCGTCGAAGGATCGCAAGGCGCGCGTCTCGGTGATGCCGCTCGGCGCCGCGATCTACGTG
>JABFXX010000381.1 GCA_013368795.1 Kofleriaceae bacterium | reverse complement strand
GAATGCGAAGCCGTGCCTGCGCTCTCCGGCGCGTGCGTCGTCTCGGTGGTCGCCGTGTCGGCAGTGGAGTGCGAGCGGCGGTCGGATTCGCGGTCGGCCATTGGAATCTCCGGCGGTTCGATCGGACGTAATACGCCCCCTTCGAGCCGATCCTTCCGCGGAGATTCCCCTGAGATCTCGGCAGGTAATGCCCGGTCAGTTAACCGAGCTTTACCTGAAGGCTCAGGCAGTCCGGATCGCCGACGATCACGACGTCGCCGTCGCGCAGCTCCTGGCGCGTGATGCGACCGGCGCGCGGATCGTTGATGTACGTGCCGTTCGTCGTGCCCTGATCGATCGCGACGAGGCGTCCCTGATCCATGCCGATCCACACGTGCTTGCCCGACGCGCGGTGATCGTTGACGAGCACGTGCGCGACGCCGGGCTGACGACCGACGATGATGCCGGTCGAGGTCAGCGAGAACCGCTGGCCGAACAGCATGCCGCGCGTGCACGTCAGGCTGCCGATGCTGAGCGAGCCGAACGCGGTCGGCGCGATGCCACCCTGGTTCGCCTGGATCGCGACCGTCTTCGCGATCGGCTGCTGGTGTCCGCCCATCTGCGCACCCATCGGCGGCGGCATCATCGGCGGTCCTTGCTGGGGCTGGACGGGCCCGACGCGGCCGTACATCTGCGGCTGTCCCGGCGGCGGCGGAAACCCAGGTGGCGGCATCTGCGGCGGATGCATGCCCGGCGGGTGCTGCGGCACCGGCGGCTTCTTGCGACGCGACATCATGAAGCCCGCGCCACCGACGACGACAATGCCGCCGATCACGAGGCCCGCGATCATCCCGCCGTTGCCGCCCTCGGGCTTCTTCTCCTTGCCTTCCTTCTTCGCGATGTTCGACTGGCGGATCAGGGTCGGCGCTTCGTCGTGCGCCGGGAACAGCGTCTCGACTTCCTGAAAGGAGTTGATCGCGGCCGTGTACTCGTTCGCCCAGTAGTGCGCGAGGCCGGCCTCCCACGCCTTGTTCGTGTCGCTCTGCTTCGGCGTGATCTTCGCGTCCTTGATCAGCTCCTGCAGCGTCGACGATGCGACGAGGAAGTTGAAGCCCTGGATCTCGCTCTCGTTGCCGAACGTCGCGAGGCCGATGACGTTACCCTTCATGTCGAGCGCCGGGCCGCCCGAGTTGCCGTGCGTGATCGGCGCGCTGATCTGGAGGATCTGCTCGCCGCTCGTCGCGCGCTTGAGCGAGCTGATCGCGCCGTCGGTGACGGAGGCCTGCAGCAGCGATTTCTCGTCGAGCAGCACCTTCATGTCGGCGACGCCCGGGTAGCCGATCACGACGATCTGATCGGCGACCTGCGTCCGGCCCGAGTCGCCGATCGGCAGCGTCGGCGCGTTCTCGGTCTTCACCTTGATGATCGCGGCGTCGCGGCCGCTGCCCGGCTTGCCGTACGACTTGATCTCGTAGTCGAGCTTGTCGCCGTTCGGCAGCACGACGTACGCGCGCTTCTCGAAGTCGACGAGCTTGATCGCCTCGAGGAGCTGCGCGATCTGGGCGTCGGACATGCGCGCGATCTCCTGCGCGTATGCCTTGTCGAGCTCCTTGAGGAGCATCTGGTACAGCGCCTTCTTCGCCGCCTCGTCGCCCTCGTGGATGTCGCTGACGACGTGTGCGTTCGTCGCGATGTAGCCGTCGGGCGTCATGAACCAGCCGGTGCCGGTGCCGCCGATCGCCTCTTGCACCTTCTCGCCGCCGATCTCGTACGTCGCGATGTACGCGCCCCACACGCGCACGACGCTCGGCTTGGCGATCATCGCGACCTTCTGCTGAGGCGTCGGCTGCGCGAATGCCGAGCTTGTGAACGCCACTGCCATCGCAATCGCGCACGCCAGACGCGTGACCAGTCCCATCGCCGCCCATCGTACCGTATCCTCGGCGTCGTGGGCTTTGGCATCGACCGCCGTGCGCGCAGCCGCAAGGGCCGCGGCTTGTTCCGCAAGGCGCCCGATCCTCGCGAGGTCGGCGATCGCTTCGGCCGGCTGATGCGCCGGATGTTCAAGCTCGCGCTCACCAGGGCGGGCTGGGGCAAGGAGCGCTACGTCGCCGAGCTCGTCCTGTTCGCCGGGGCGCCGTCGGTGACGTTCGTCGTCGGGAGCGACGCCGAGCTGTCACTGTCCGGCGACGCGGCGCCGCTCGGACCCGCGTTCATCGCCGAGCTCGTCGACAAGCTCGCGCCGATCCTCGACGAGCTCGACTTCGTCTGGACCGAGCCGTTCGACCTCGCGCGCACGCAGGCCGCGATGTGCGAGTGGCTCGCGGGCGAGCTGCGCGGGAGCGAGCAGGTGCAGTTCGGCGTCACCCGAAGATTTCGGATCGATGCGCCGCTGATCGGCCCGCTCGGGCCTCGCGATGCCGCCTGGCGCGACGCCGTGGTCGCCGATCCGTCGCGCGCCGCCGATGCGTTCCCGTGGTGGGAGAGAGGGCCCGGCACGCTCGAGCGCGCACGTGCGCTGATCGCGATGTGGAACGAGGTCGCGTGGCGCGAGCCGCTCGACGCCGACGAGCGCGAGCTGATGAAGTCCGTCGACGAGGACCTCCGCGCCGCGCGCAAGGCCGACAAGAACCTCGCGCTGCCGTGGGCCGACTGGAAGGAGCTGCTCGCGCTCCTCGGCATCGAGGACGAGGACGTGAGCGAGAAGGCCGGCACCTCGCCGGCGACGATCGGCTACCGCCGCCACGATCTCGAGATCGAGCTCTCGGGCGGCTGGCACGTGCGCTTGCCCGGCGCGATGGTCGGGCGCTGGGAGGACGACGGCGGCCGGTACTGGGCGACCGACGGCGATCGCGCGATCGAGTTCACGAGCTTCACCGTCGACGGCGAGGGCGACTCCGCGAAGCTGCTCGCGGTCGCGCCCGAGGCACATCCGGTCGTCGATCGGTTCGTCGCCGACGGCGTGCACGGCCGCGCCGAGGCGTTCACCGACGAGGATGTGCCGGTCGTCGTCGGCCTCGTCGCCTCGGCGCCGCACGTCGGGATCCTGACCGTGAAGGGCGGCGATCAGGCGTGGGCGCTCTCGACGTGGCGCAGCCTTCGCCTATCGTGAGCCTGGACCTGCACCTGCACCTGCACCTGCGCCGCTCGCGCCGGCCAGCAGTGTCCGCACGATCGTATCGCCCAGCAGTGTCCGCAACGCAGATGCGCGTTCGTGCTCGTCCGTACTCGCACGCCGAGTCGTGTGAGCGACGCGATACTCTTCGTCCAGGATTGTCGGGCGTGCCGGGCGGGCGGAGATCTGAGCGTGTGGCGCGCGCAGACGTGCTGGTGCAGGTGCAGCTGCAGGTGCAGTTCAGAACTCCGTGCGCGTGCTCGCGCGCCAGGGCGCGTTCGGGATCTTCAGCGACAGATCCCACGTGCCCTCGACGAGGCACTTCTCCGTCGCCCGGGCGACGCTGCCCTCGAACGCGACGTCGGTGATCTCCTCGCTGGTCGTCTCGAGGGTGATCGCGAAGTGATCGCCGCCCGCGCCGCACTTCGCGACGACCGGCGCGAGCTGCGCGCGGAGATCGAGCGGAGGCCGCGGCGTGCCGACACCGATTCCGACGTCGCCGATGCTGTCGCTGCAGCAGCCGCTGCTGAACGAGCCGCCGCTGATCGTGCCGAATCCCTCCGTGTCGGCGTAGCCGCCGCTGCCGCCCCACGTCGCCACCATCGACCACACCGAGTTGAGCGCGAACGCCGCGCGATCGACGAGCTCCTGCAGGCTCTCGTCCTCGTTCGACGAGAATGCCTGCGTCGCCGACAGCATGCGGGCGAGCGAGATGCCCTGGCTCGGATCGGGACGCACGACGCGCGTGACGCGGCGTCCCCACACGAGGCCCTCGATGGTGACAGGTCCCGACACCGCGTCGCCCTGGCCCCACCACGTGCACGCCTGACCCTCGGCGAGCGTGTTGTCGAGCCCGACGTCGTCGGCGTTGTCGGCGGGACACGTCGTGTCTTCGATGTCGAGGCGCGTCCAGCCGGGACCCGAGATGTGGATCTGATCGACCGAGATCGGCCGCACGAGCAGCGTCGCGTCGACCTGGTGCTTGTCGTCGGGGCCGCCGCTGACCGCGAGGCCAGCGGTCGCTTGCGCGAGCGGCGCGAGCGGGGAGTCGTCGTTGCGGACGAGGCCGCCGCGGCCGTCGAAGATGCTGACGACATGGACGAGCGTACCGTCGGGGAGCGTGCGCTTGAACGTCGCCGGCTCGATCGCCTCGATGCGCGAGGCGATGCGGTCGTCGGTGAACACGATCAGCCGGCGCGGGCCCTTCGCGCGCGCCAGCCAGCGTGCAGCCTCGGCGATCGCGCTGTCGACGTTCGAGCCATTGCGCGGTGCGAGCGCGCGGATCTCGCGATCGACGCGCGGTGCACTCGCCGCGGCGGGCATCCAGTCCGGCAGCATCGGCTTCGCGGTGCGCGCGTAGCCGATGACCTGGACGCGGCTCTGCGCCGGCACGCGCTGGAGATACGACGCGACGATCGCGCGCTCGGCCTCGAGCTCGTTCGGCATCACCGAGCGCGAGTGATCGATGACGATCGCGGTGTGGAGATCGGCGGGCGCCGCCGACAGCTCGCGCGACAGATCGAGCTCGATGCGCGCGAGGTGACGTTCGTCGAGCTCGAGCCGGCCGCCGATCGCGCCGATGCGGCCGTTGCCGGGCGGCTTCCTCGCGAGCTCGCGCGTCGGAAACGCGAGCCACTCGCTGTCGCCGAACGCGTTCGCGGGCGCGCACGCCCCGTCGATGTCGTCGCCGGCGACCCTCGGCCGTGCGACGTCGAGCTTGTCGAACCAGCGCTTCGGCAGGAGCGCGTAGCGCGCATCGCGGAAGTAGCAGGTCGGCATTTCGAGCCGTAGATCGAGCAGCACGCGGGTACGGCGAGGCAGTGCGGTGTCGAGCGTCAGCGTCTGGTCGCTGCCGGAGAGGAGGAGCATCGCCTTGCGATCGCTCGACGGCGCGCCCTCGATCAGGTCGTCGAATGCCGTCCGCGCGGCATCGGCATCGGCGAGCTGGAGTGGATAGCGCATCGACCCGATCGTCGCGGTCGCGCGCGTCACCATCGCGGTCGGCGGCATCGTGAGGGAGGTCGCGCCCTCGGACGTCGACGGTCCTTCGAGATCGAGCGAGAACCGCGCGCTCACCATCAGCGTCGTGCCGGCGAGCTCGATGTGGACCTGATCGGGAGCGGGGCCGAACTGCGCGACGTCGTCGTCGGTTTCGTCCGCGAGCGCGGGCGAGCCGACGAGCAGGGCGAGGACAGCAAGGCCGGGCAACGGAAGCCCTCGCGACATGCAGCATCAGACACGCGCCCGGGCGGGTCGGTTCCCGCGATCTGTTACGGTCGGACGATGGGCAACGAATTCGGCATGTCCCCGTGGACATACCTCAACGTGATCGGGCCGTCGCTGTTCGTGATTCCGCTGCTCCTGTGGCTACTCGCCCTCGGTCCGCTGCTCGTCTATCCGGTCGCGCGCTGGAAGGCGGCGAAGGATCCCAGCCGCGACGACCAGATCGGGATCAAGTTCATCCTCCACTACTTCAAGCTGCTCGCGTTTCACGTCGTGCTGCTCGGCGCGGTGACCATCGTGTTCACCGTCATCAGCAAGGACAAGAGCGGCAAGGGCGACGCATATCGCGCCGGCTTCGCGTTCCTCCTCTCCGGTGGCATCGTCCTCGGCGCCCACTTCGGCCTGCTCGCGCGCACGAACGACCGCGTGTTTCCGACCGTGCGCCGGCTGTTCGCCGGCTACAACGTCCTGCTCACCGGCCTCGTTGGCTTCGTCGCGCTCGTGCTCGGCTTCCAGGCGCTGTTCGCGAAGGGAAGCTCGGGCAACGAAGGCCGGCTGTTCTTCGCGATGATCCTCGTCTACTGCGGCGCGTGGGCCGGGCTCGGCATCCAGTTCGCGCGGCTCGTGTTCGGCGACACCGGTGGCGCGTCGTCGGGGCCGCCGGAGGTCGTGCTGCCACCGCACGGCACCTCGTCGCAGCCGGCGGCCGGTGGCCCATCGCTGCCATCGCTCGGTGGCGGCTCGTTCCCGCCGATCGACCGTCAAACCTGACAAGAGGCTGACACGACGGCCCGCTAAGCCTGGGCCATGCAGCTCGCGATTCCGACCACCCGGCCGTTCTCGTTCGCCCAGACGCTCGCATTCATCGACCGGTTCCCGCCGTGCCGCGGCGACTACGTCGCGACGCCGACGAGCCTGACCGCCGCGGTCTGCGTCGGCTCGACGCCGATCGCGTTCACGCTGCGCGCTGCCCGGCGCACGATCCGCACCGATCGCGCCGACACCGGCGAATCCCTCTCGGTCGAGCTCTCTGCTTC
>JABFXX010000218.1 GCA_013368795.1 Kofleriaceae bacterium | reverse complement strand
CTGATCACGCTGCCGGCGAAGTAGCTCCTCGACGTGCGGCGACGCTGGCGCATGTCGCGTCTGGGCCGCCCGGAGTTGCCGCCGGCGGGCCTTTGGCGACGGACATTCGAAGTCGCCGCCCGTGCGCTGCGGTGGGTCCTTCGTGCGTAGCAGGCTCACTCGCTGCGGCGTTCAGGAGGGCGTGCGAAGGCGCATCGCGCCCCTGCGGCAACTCTGGCGCATGTCGCATCTGGGCCGCCCGAAGTTGCCGCCGGCGGGCCGTGGGCGACGGACATTCGAAAGTCGCCGCCGTGCGCCTGCGGTGGGTCCTTCGTGCGTAGCAGGCTCACACGCTGCGGCGTTCAGGCGGGCGTGCGAAGGCGCATCGCCGTCGAACACATTCGATCGGCGGACGTGCAGGTGCACGTGCACGTGCAGGTGTACGTGCACGTGGCTACGGGCAGCGCGTCTCGTCGGGACCGAGCTGCGCGCTCGGCTCCGGCGTGATCAGCGTTCGCATGCGGACGTCATCGAAGTCGACGTCGCAGTCGTGCGCGTAGAGGCCGACCAGCTTGCCGTCCGAGCCCGGCTTCGTCGCGGTCAGCGGCACGCCGTCGTCGATCTGGAACGCGAGGTCGTTGCCGACGACGCGAAGCCGCAGCGCGTACCACTGGTCGCGGACGACCGGGCGATCGAGCGTCGTCAGCTCCGGCGGCGACGCGCCGCCATCGGTGTACTCGGCGATCCGCGCGCGCATCGTGTTGCCCATGAGCTGCGCGACGAAGCCGTCCATCGTGTCGGGCTCCATGCTCTTGCCGCGCGCCGCGAGGCCATCGTGCTGCTGCGTGCCACCCTGGCCGATGCGCATGCGCGCGGCGATCTCGACGTCGGTGATCGAGAACCCGCGGAACGCGTTCGGATGACGGCCATCACCCTCGACGTGATAGACGCGGTTGGTCGCGCCGTCGGCGGCAACGGCCCACTCGTCGGCCGGCTGCGGATCGAACTTGCCAGACGCGTTGTCGCCGATCGGAAGCGCGTCGAACGACTCGGCGAAATCGTAGACGCGCGTCGGATCCTGCGGCGGTGCCGCTGCGGCCGCGTTGCCCGTGTAGAGCCACAGCGGGCCCTCTGCGGGCATCTTGAAGTCGACGTACGTCGTGCCCGCAGTCTGGTCGAGCGTGCGATCGAGCTCGCCGGTGGCCTCGCTGACGATCCGGAGATCGTCGTGGTTTGTCGCGACCGACGTCGCGAGGGCGGCGCTCGCCGCGAGGTGAACCGTGTAGCCGGCCGGCGCGGTTGTCTCGATGCGCGCGCGGTGCGCGTAAGCGTCGTTCCACCAGCCGGCCGGTGGCGCGCACGACGAGCCGGACCCGTCGCCGGTCGCGGGCACGCCGTGGTCGAACGTGCATCCGAACACCAGGGTCACCACGGCCACGCGCCACACGAGATGACGGTATCACCGGCTCGCGGCGCCGGCGTGATTGCGCAGCGCGTTGCCGCCGGTAAGCGTCGGATCCTTCGTCGGTGAGGGGACCCCATCGAGATCGTTGGCACGCAGCGATCTACGCGCGGTTGCGTGCTAGGGTCGCCCGCCATGAACTGGTCCGCTCTCGCCGATCGCTGTCTCGCCGGCGACCTTCCGACCCGTGACGCCGCCCGTGCGGTCCTCCACGCTCCCGCCGACGAGCTGCTCGGCCTCCTCGATGCCGCGTTCCGCGTGCGCCGTGCCTACTGGGGCCGTCGCGTGTCGCTGCACGTGCTCGAGAACGCGAAGATGGGCGCCTGCCCCGAGGATTGCGGCTTCTGCTCGCAGTCGAGCAAGCACGCATCGCCGTCGGGCGAAGCGCCGATGAAGTCCGTCGACGATCTCGTCGCCGGTGCACGCCGCGCTCACGCCGCACGCGCGAAGCGCTACTGCATGGTGACCGCGACGCGCGGTCCGTCGCAGCGCGACCTCGACACGATCTGCGCGGCCGCCGAGCAGATCAAGAGCGAGATGGACATCGAGCTGTGCGCGTCGCTCGGCATCCTCACCGAGGCGAAGGCCAAGCGCCTCGTCGACAGCGGCGTCGATCGCTTCAATCACAACCTCGAGACGAGCGAGCGCCACTACGACCAGATCGTCTCGACGCACACGTGGCGCGATCGCGTCGAGACCGTCCAGATCGCGAAGAAGGCGGGCATGGACACCTGCTGCGGCGGCATCGTCGGCCTCGGCGAGACCGAGGACGATCTGCTCGACCTCGCGTTCGCGCTGCGCGACCTCGACGTCGACTCGGTGCCGGTCAACTTCCTCGACGCACGCGAAGGCACGCCGCTCGCCGGCTCGCCGCTCGTCGAGCCGGGTTACGCGCTGCGCGCGCTGTGCATGTTCCGCTTCGTCCACCCGCGTACCGACCTTCGCGTCGCCGGCGGCCGCGAGATCACGCTGCGCGCGCTGCAGGCGTTCGCGCTGTTCCCGGCAAACTCGATCTTCACGCAGGGTTACCTGACGACTCCCGGCGCGTCGGTCACCGCGGACCATCAGATGATCCGCGACGCGGGCTTCGAGCTCGAGCTGGCCTCGGGAGAAGCCGTACCCGCCGACCCCGAGGCGATGACGCACGTCAAATTCCCCGCGACGATCTCTGCGCTTCGTGTCATCCAACCGAGGTGACCAAAGACCCTCGCGACGCCGGCGTCGGCGCGATCGAGAAGGAGCTCCAGGGCGAACGCGCCACGGCGCTCGGTGAAGCCGGCCGTCGGCTCGAGGCCGCGCTCGCGGACCTCGCCAACGGCGACGACGAGGAGCGCCTCGACGAGGCTGCAACCGCTGCGTGGTACTTCGTCATCTTGCGCGAGAGCCTTCACATGTTCGATCACAAGGCGGCGTTCGAGATCTACAAGGTCCCGCCGCAGGTGCTCGCGCGCGTTGGTGTGATCAAGCGCCGCGCGTGATAGACCGATCCCATGCGGATCGATCGCGTCTACACACGCGGTGGCGACAAGGGCGAGACCTCCCTCATCGGAGGCGACCGCGTCTCCAAGGCCGATCCTCGGCTCGACTGCTACGGCACGATCGACGAGCTCAACGCCGTCATCGGCCTGCTCGTCGAGGCGCTCGCGACCTCGGCGGCCGGTCCGCACCTGACGCCGATCCTGCGCCGCGTCCAGCAGGAGCTGTTCAACCTCGGCTGCGAGCTCGCGACGCCGGATGCCGAGATGCGCGCGAAGTTGCCGCGCGTCGAGCAGCGCCACGTCGACGCGCTCGAGCGCGACATCGACGCGGTCAACGACGAGCTGCCGAAGCTCAAGTCGTTCGTCCTCCCCGGCGGCGGCTGGGCTTCCTCGTACGCTCACCTCGCGCGCACCGTGTGCCGGCGCGCCGAGCGGCTCGTCGTCGAGCTCGGGCAGGCCGAGGACGTCGGTGGCGATCTGCCGGTGCAGTATCTCAATCGCCTCTCCGACGCGCTGTTCGTCTGGGGACGCTGGGCCGCGCTCAAGGACGGCAAGGCCGAGACGCTCTGGGACTCGCGCAACACGTGACCTATCGCGACCGTCCGGTCTCCTGCCCGCGCTGCGCGCTCGAGCTCGTACGTGTCGACGACGGCGATCGCTGGTCGTGCTCGCGCTGCAAGGGCCTGCTCTACGGCGTCGGCGAGCTGATCGCCAAGCTCGTCGAGGTCGCACCGGATCTCGTCCCCGATGCGGGCATCGGCGACATCACGATGCCCGCGCGTCGCACGACCTCGCCGGCGCTCGAGTGCCCGACGTGCAACGAGAACATGGACCCTGTCTTCCTCGGCGGCGTCGAGCTCGACCGCTGCTATCGCGACAACGTCGTGTGGCTCGATCGCGGCGAGCTCGAGGTCGTGCTCGACGTCGCAACCGAGCAGCGGCAGGGCCGGGAGTCGATCCGCTCGTCGTGGCTCGCGCGCCTACTCGGCCTCGATTAGCTCGTCGACGCGGCGCACGTCCCACGCATCGATCGCGTTCGCGAGCTCGGCCGTGTCGCGCCCGGCCCACGCCGAATCCGCGAGTGCCGGCCCCGCTGCTCGCCCCAGCCGATGGATCGCCGCGGCCTTGCCGAGCGGCACCCGCCGGAGCTCGTCGCGGCCGATCCAGTACGCGATCGCGAGCGCCGGCAGCGTCAGCAAATCCGTGCGGTCGAGGGCAATCTCGGCCGGCCGCCCGAGCGCCGACAGCACGCGCACGAGCACGGCCGCCGCATCCGCGCTGAGCTTCACCGCCGCGAACACCGCGCCCGTCGCGACGATGCACCCGATCAGCCGACGCCGCGTCAGCGACGGATCGACCTTCGCCCCGAGCCGCGCGGCGCCCGCCAGCACGAGCCCGATCGACGCCGTCAGCACGACGGGCGCGAACGCCAGGCCGGCGATGTCGCTGAGCTTGCCGGTCACCGCGCCGTGGAAGCGAGATTTCAGGATCCAGTCGTTCACCACGAGGAGGACCACCGCAACCAGCGTCACCGGGTGCATGGCCTCACCGACGGGCAAGGCCGGTTTCTCTGCGCGATCGACCCCGCGCAGCGCTCGCCGCAGCCGCTCCACTCGTATACTCTGCCGGTCGTGTCCGAGTCCGGCAAGCAGTCCGAGAGTGCCAAGCAACTCGCCGAGGCAGAAGCCCAGGCGAAGGAGCGCTTCGAGCGCGCGATGAACGAGCTGCGCGAGGGCGCGTATCGCTTCTCCTCGCGTGCTCGCGGTCAGTCCGAGCTGATCATCGAGGAGCTGATCGATCCCGACGGCGAGACCGTCGAGTCGCTCGCCGAGGTCGAGGGTGATACGGGCGCCGCCGCGCTCTCCCAGTCGCTCGAGCTCATCACGTTCGACACGTGGCTGTTCGGCCAGATCGGCGACAAGGACTCGCTCGACCTCAAGAACGAGGAACACTGGGAAGTCTGGTTCTCGTACGGCGCCTGGATCGGCGAGACGATGCGCCGTCGCCACGGCGGCCACTGGCTCCTCATGGGCGATGACCCCCATACCTGGCGCCTCGGCTTCTCCAAGATCTTCCTCGAGATCGCGCCGTTCATGTTCGCCGAGCAGCTCCTCCGCATGGGCTCGGGCGCGACGCGCAAGATGGTCAGCGAGATCGAGCGCATCCGCGGCCTCCACGAGGAGCAGGCCGAGGCCGACAACGGCAAGGAGCTCGACCGGTTCCTCTCCCAGCACTACATCCGCCTCCACACCGTGCCGCTCGGCCAGTGGATGTCGATGGACTTCGCCAACCTCGCCAAGCTCTGGAACGAGGCGCCCGTCGAGCAGCTCGTCGCCGAGCTCAAGGAGAAAGGCCCTCGCCTCGGTCCGCAGAACATGCCGATCGTCGAGCAGGTCGTCGCCGCGCTCGCGCGCGCCAAGCAGGATCAGCCGATCGCGAAGCAGACCGGCGACCGCGGCCTGTTCGAGGCGATCGCCCAGATCATCGGGCTCCGCCGCGCCACCCAGCCGATCGCGATCGACATCCTCGAGCGCGTCGTGATGCCAGCGCTCCACGTCGGCCTCCCCGAGAAGTTCCCGCCGCTCGACGAGGACGACCTCGCCAACCTGCGCAAGCAGGTCGAGCTCTTCGCATTCTTCGTCGAGATCGTGCCGCACAAGTACCAGGCGGACGACGAGGGCTTCCTCGGCACGATCCCGCACGAGCAGCTGACGACGCCGTATGCAGATCGCAACGTCCTCGAGATCGGCAAGGGTGACTGGGTCGTCGTGAACCCGGCGCACTTCATCCCGATGCTCCAGGAGTTCGATCCGCAGAAGATGATCGACAAGTACGACGAGTTCGTGAAGTACATCGCGAGCATCCCGGACGCGCCGCGCCGCCGCGACGACGGCCGCATGCTCGCCGAGGTTGCCGTCCGTGCGCTCGCCGATCTCAAGGCGTGTGTCGCGACCGCCGCGCAGAATCAGGACGCGCTGCTGTTCCGCCTGCTGCCGCCGCCGGGCTGATCCTTCGCACTGCCGACGATACGCGCGGCTGCGGCGGAGCAGCCGTGCGCATTCCGGAGAATCGCCATGCGCGACTGGCGCAGCGCCGGCGAACGCGCGCCTCGAGAGCGCCTGCTCGCCCAGGCCTCTAACGACCAGGCCGCTGTGCCCACGTGATTCGTATCTGCCGCGAGTAGCCGTCGGCATCGCGAGGAATCGCGAACGCGCGCCTCGGCGATCAGGAGCGCGGCCTTCGAGATCGCCCGCTTGAGCTTGGCCTCGAACGACCATTCCGCTGTGCCCGCACAGCTTCGTCTGCTCGAGCAACCGTCGGCCGCGAATGCCATCGACGATCAGGAACGCAGACAAGTTCGAGAGGGCCTGCTGACCCAGGCCTAGAACGACCAGTCCGCTATGCCCACGTGGGTTCGCGTCTGCTGCGAGCAGCCGTC